>DCHY01000022.1:0-5908 GCA_002315715.1 Clostridiales bacterium UBA1740
CTTGTATCAAGACAAGCACACGCCTCACAACCACACCTAAAACTGTTTCCAAAGTTTATCCAAAATTGAGCCAAAGTCATTTTTGACGTTAAAAATCGGTGTTTTTCTCATCAGTTTTGGGGTGGTGATTGACGATTCGACTTGTATCAAGACAAGCACACGTCGTGGTGACCGACTCCAAACTATTACCCAAATCTATCCAATATCGCTTAACCGTAAAAAGTTGTATTATCGGGTCTCAAAAATTCTGTTTGTCTTGACTTTTTGTTAATTATATGCTAAACTGATGTAAATATAATGCAAAGAGAGGCTTACCATGAATTATTCGGAATTGATTCGGAATCTTCGCGAAAAAATGCTATTGACGCAAGAAGAATTAGCAAAAAATCTTGGTGTTAATTCTATAACAGTTTGTCGGTGGGAAACAGGCAAGTGCGAACCAAACATAAAAGCTAAGAAAGCTATACGGGATTTCTGTAAAAATCATGGTTTTCCTTTTGATTCTATAACAAAATAAAGTTGTTTTTTCTTAAAAACTGTATAACGGAGATATTATGAAAAAAGACATTATTTTCTTCGACACGGAAATCGGAGTGGATGACAAGAGAATACACGACATTGGCGCGGTGAGAAACGGGGCTGTTTTTCACTCTGCCAATCTGCGTGATTTTGCTTCCTTTGCAAGCGGTTCCGAATTTGTATGCGGTCATAATATCATTCATCACGATATGAAATATCTTCACGAAAAGAATCCCGATATTTTGACCTGCACTCCCATTGATTCGCTGTATCTGTCTCCGCTTTTGTTCCCGTGTCGTCCGTATCACAAACTTCTGAAAGACGATAAACTGCAATCAGACCAATTGAACAATCCTTTGAACGATGCGCAAAAAGCAATGCAGCTTTTTTATGATGAAGTCAATGCTTTTCAAACTCTCAGTAGCAAGATGAAGCAGGTGTATTGCTGTCTGCTTTATTCCGGCGCGGAGTTCAAGGGATTTTTTGATTATATCGGTTTTACCCCATATCGCTCTAATGTTGAGAAGCTGATTCGGGAAGAGTATGCGGGCAAGATTTGCGAGCGCGCCGACGTCGCTTTGATGATCCGGCATTATCCGACTGAGTTGGCGTATGCTTTGGCTTTGATTGGTGCGAAGGATTACCATTCCGTAACTCCTCCGTGGTTGGTGAAGAACTACCCCAAGATTGATAACGTCATCAAATATCTGTGCCATACTCCCTGTAAGGACGGGTGTGCGTACTGTCGCAGTCGCTTGAATATTCACAAGAAGCTCAAGGACTTTTTCGGTTATGACGGCTTTAGAACCTATAATGGCGAACCGCTTCAGGAAAGAGCGGCACAGGCGGCAGTGGATGGAAAATCTTTGCTTGCCGTATTCCCGACAGGCGGCGGAAAATCCATCACATTCCAATTGCCGGCGCTCATGGCGGGAGAGTGCGCCCACGGATTAACCGTTGTCATTTCTCCGCTCCAGTCCTTGATGAAAGACCAAGTGGACAACCTAAACGAAAAAGGATTGGTGGACGCCGTAACCGTCAACGGTTTGTTGAGCCCCGTTGAGCGTTCCGAGGCACTTGAACGAGTACAGAGCGGACTTGCCACGCTCCTTTATATCTCACCGGAGCAATTGCGCTCGAGAACAATCGAAAAGCTGTTACTGTCACGCAACGTGGTGCGCTTTGTTATTGACGAAGCTCACTGTTTTTCCGCGTGGGGACAGGATTTTCGTGTGGACTATCTCTATATTGGTGACTTTATTCGTGAATACCAAAAGAAAAAGCAACTGAAAAATCCGATTCCGGTTTCCTGCTTTACCGCTACGGCAAAGCAAAAGGTCATCTCGGATATTTGCGATTATTTCCAACGAAAATTGGATGTGACGCTTGAACTGTTTACCTCTACGGCGGATCGTGAAAATCTCCACTATTCGGTTCTTTACAAAGAAACCGAAGAAGAAAAATACAGTGCTTTGCGTTCTTTGATTGAACAGAAAAAATGCCCGACCATCGTTTACGTTTCCCGAACACGCAGAACGGTGCAACTGGCAGAAAAACTGACGAGTGACGGCTTTCCCGCAAAGCCGTTCAACGGGAAAATGGATGCCAACGAGAAGATTGCCAACCAAGAGGCATTTATCAAAAACGAGGTGCAAATTATCGTCGCGACTTCCGCTTTCGGTATGGGCGTCGATAAAAAAGACGTCAAACTCGTCATTCACTATGATATTTCCGACTCTCTTGAAAACTATGTGCAGGAAGCGGGCAGAGCCGGACGGGATCAGTCGTTGCATGCAGAGTGTTTTGTTCTGTTCAATGACAACGATTTAGATAAGCATTTCATGCTTCTCAATCAAACTAAACTCAGTATCAGTGAAATACAGCAGGTTTGGAAAGCACTCAAGGATTTGACGCGAGATCGTCCATACGTTTGTTGCTCAGCCCTTGAAATAGCGAGACAAGCCGGCTGGGACGATTCGATGAAGGAAATCGAAACCCGTGTCAGAACTGCCGTTGCCGCGCTCGAAAATGCGGGTTATGTCAAGCGCGGAAGAAACGTGCCGAAAGTGTACGCGACCAGTATTCTTGCCAAGGATATGGCAGAAGCAAGCTATAAGATCGAGCGTTCGCCTGTGTTCAACGACAAAGAAAAAGAAAACGCCAAGCGAATCATCAAATCGCTTATCTCCAGTCGTAGTATTGCCAACGCGGGAAACGATGAAGCGGAATCACGCGTTGATTATCTTTCGGATATGCTCGGCATAGAAAAGGATGCGGTTATCAATTCTATCAATATGATGCGACAGGAAGGACTTCTTGCCGATTCCATGGATATGTCGGCGTATATTTTGAAAACCGACAGCGAAAACCGTTCGGAGCAGATTTTGAATCGGTTTGCACGATTGGAAGAATTTTTACTCAAGCATATGGAAGAGCAAGGCTCGGATTTTTCTCTGAAAGAGTTAAACGAAGCAGCAAGTGATGCCGGTATTGCCTTTTCCTCCGTCAAAAACATCCGAACATTGTTATACTACTTAACAATAAAAGGATATATTTCCAAGGGCGAAAAATCCGAGGATTCGGATGACGAAGTGCAAGGCGGCAGTCAACACGCTCTGATTGCGCCAACAATGGAATTGCCGAAACTTTTGGATAAGTTTAACCGTCGGATTGACGTTTGTCATTTTATCGTGGAAACGCTCTATGAATCGGCGATGCAAAACGAAGAACAAAAGGATGAAACTCTCGTTCAGTTCTCTCTTGTGGATTTGTGGAAACAATACCGCGATAAGCCGAAGATGAATTTCACCAACGCGGAAGTGTCGCTCGGAGATGTGGAAGATGCGCTGCTGTATCTTTCCAAAATCGGAGCCATGAAGTTGGAAGGCGGCTTCCTCGTTTTGTATAACGGCATGGAAGTGAAACGCCTTGTGCTTGACAATAAGGTGCGTTACAAGGCAGAAGACTATAAGGCGCTGAGCGAGTATTATAAGCAAAAAATTCAACAAATCCATATCGTCGGCGAATATGCAAACCTCATGGTCAAGGATTACGATGCGGCGTTGCAGTTTGTTCGTGATTATTTCGGCATGGATTTTAAGAAGTTTATCTCCAAATATTTCAAGGGCGAACGCGCCAAAGAGATTGACCGAAACATCACCCCCGAAAAGTACCATCAGCTCTTCGGAGAACTTTCCGACATACAGTCCACCATTATTAACGATGCAGATTCCAAGTACATCGTCGTTGCGGCGGGACCGGGAAGCGGAAAAACCAGAGTATTGGTACATAAACTTGCGTCTTTGCTTCTCTTGGAAGACGTAAAGCACGAGCAACTTTTGATGCTGACCTTTTCCCGTGCGGCAGCAACCGAATTTAAGAAACGTCTGATGGCTCTCATCGGCAACGCTGCAAACTTCGTGGAAATCAAGACTTTCCATTCTTATTGCTTCGACTTGCTTGGGAAAATCGGAAGTCTCGAAGGCGCGGAAAACGTCGTTCACGATGCCGCAGAACTGATTGCCAACGGAGAAGTGGAGCAGGGGCGCATAACCAAGAGCGTTTTGGTGATTGACGAAGCGCAGGATATGGATGCTGATGAGTTTGCGCTTGTGAAGGCTTTGATGCAAAATAACGATGATATGCGCGTGATTGCGGTTGGGGATGACGACCAAAATATCTACGAGTTTCGCGGTTCCGATTCCGCTAATATGCAGGCACTGATCCATGAATATGGTGCTGCTCGCTACGAAATGGTGGAAAATTACCGCAGTAAAGCCAATATTGTGGCACTTGCCAATCGGTTTGCGGAGTCTATTACGCATCGGATGAAGAAAATACCGATTGAGGCGGTTCAAAACGAAAACGGAAAGGTTTTGATTACCCGCCACACAAGTGAATATTTGGAAGAACCGATCGTCAAACAAATCGCCGAAACCTATCATGGCGGCAAAGCCTGCGTTTTGACAAATACCAACGATGAAGCACTTCGCGTTCTCGGCTTGTTGAATAAAAATGGAGTCCGCGCAAAACTGATTCAGACGATGGACGGTTTCCGCCTCTATAACCTCGCCGAAATCCGCTTTTTCCTAAAAGCCATTGACAGAAGGCTCGGCACCTCTCCCGTTATCGGCAATGAGATTTGGAATCAGGCAAAGAAGGATTTGCAGACCACCTATTCGGAAAGCAATTGCCTTGAAAATGTCACCAATATGATTTCCGAGTTCGAAGCGGTCAACACTTATAGCAAATACCGCACTGATCTCGAAGAATTCATTAAAGAATCGGCGTACGAGGATTTCTATACCGACGACCGACAAACGGTGTTCGTTTCCACCATCCATAAGGCAAAAGGCAGAGAGTTTGACAGCGTGTATATGCTTTTGTCAAATATCATTCCCAAGGAGGACGCCACCCGCCGCCAACTCTACGTCGGTATGACGAGAGCCAAGGAAAATCTCTATATTCACTGTAACACCGGCATTTTCGACAGATACCAATTCTCCGGTTTGGAGAAGCTGACAGATGAAACACAATATGCGGTTCCCGTGGAAATCACTCTGCAACTGACTCATAAGGACGTTGTTCTTGACTATTTCAAGAATAAGAAAGAAATCATCTTCAAACTTCGGAGCGGACAACCGCTTTCTCTTGACGGGGAATACGTGTCTGCTGAAATTGAAGGCAGAACGGTTCGCGTTGCCAAACTTTCCAAGGCGTGCGTTGCCAACTTGGAAGCACTGGCGCAAAAGGATTATCACCCGATCTCTGCCGAGGTGCGCTTCGTCGTTGCATGGAAAGGTGAAGAAGATATCGAAGAGACGGCGGTGTTACTGGCAAATCTAAAATTGGAAAAAATCCAGTCAAAGTAATTAAAAATTTAACACAAAACGTAATGATGCGGTTTGTTCTTGAGGCGAATGAGGAATAATTGTTTTACGTCCCCATCCCTCCGCCAAAAAAAGAAGCACTCCCTCGCGGGGTGCTTCTTTTTTTGTTGAGCGGGAGGGATTCGTGCGCGTATGTCATACGCGCCCCGCGTTTCACGCAGAACCCTCGGACGTCCGAGGCTAACGCGTCACTAATGCGAATGAATTCGCTCGTTCCGCTATTCCGTCGGGCAAAGCCCTCCTTACGAATCCCGATAAGCCCTCCTCGTGGGGGCTTTTTCTTTTGGCGGACAGGGAGGGATTCGAAGGGGAAGCGGTACTGAATGACAGTCCGGTGGACTGTCAGAGCCGCGGAAGACCGTAAGGAGCAAAGCGACGGAATAGCCCGAGCGAAGCGAAGCGTCTGCGTAGTTCGCGCGAGACTCGAATCCCGATAATCCCTCCTCGTGGGGGCTTTTTCTTTTGGCGGACAGGGAGGGATTCGCGTGAGTGAAACTTAT
>DCHY01000022.1:5953-6128 GCA_002315715.1 Clostridiales bacterium UBA1740
TGTACTGCGTACACAACCCTCGGACGTCCGAGGCTAACGCGTCACTAATGCGAATGAATTCGCTCGTTCCGCTATTCCGTCGGGCAAAGCCCTCCTTACGAATCCCAATAAGCCCTCCTCGTGGGGGCTTTTTCTTTTGGCGGAAGGGAAAGGGATTCGCGTGAGTGAAACTTAT
>DCHY01000022.1:6188-10224 GCA_002315715.1 Clostridiales bacterium UBA1740
TGTACTGCGTACACAACCCTCGGACATCCTCGGCTAACGCTCGCTCTCGTGAGTAAACTCCCTCCGTTCGCTATTCCGTCTCTCCGCTTTGCTTCGCTCCTTACGAATCCCTCCCTGTCCGCCAACAAAAAACGCTCTTTTGTCATATGACAAAGGAGCGTTTTTTGAATGATGTTTGCCTACGTCAAATGATGTGCGCTTAGCGCATGATGTTGCCTACGGCAATGATGCACCCTGCGGGGCATGATGGCAAACATCGCATCATTACGGTGCGCAAGGCTGGTAAATAACAGTTTCTTTTCCATTTCATAATGAGTTTTTTGTCGAAATGACTTGCCTTTTTTAATCCATTATGTTATTCTATAAATGTAATACTCGTGATAGTCGGAAGGAGTTTGCTTTGTGATGAACATTCAAATGTATCCCTATGATGAACCATGGAAAAACAGTGATGACGGTGATGCCTGTGAATTGTTGGCGTATTATCAGCCTCAATATAATCATGCAACCGGGCTGATTGTTGGCGCAGAGGCATTGGCACGCATGATTCACCCAAAGCGCGGCTTGATTCCGCCCTCTGAGTTTATTGCATCGATGGAAGAAACAGGACAGATTACGTCGCTCGACCTTGCCATTTTTGAAAAAGTATGTGTGCTTCAAAGAAAATGCTTAGATGAACATTTGGCGATGGTTCCGATTTCCATTAACGTATCACGTAAAAATTTGTTTGTTGAAGACTTCGTGGATCGGATGGAAGTCATTAGAAAAAAGTATGACGTCCCCGTAAAATATCTTCGAGTTGAGTTGACGGAGAGTGCTGCCGAAGACAGTGTTGATCGCGTAATCGCTTTTTTAAGCAAACTTCATGCGCTTGGTTACATTGTCGAGATGGACGATTTCGGTAGTGGATACTCTTCTTTGAACATTTTTAAAAACGTTGATTTTGATATCATAAAATTGGACCTTTGCTTTTTGCAAGGTAACCTGAACGGCGGAAAAGCCGGCACGATTGTCAGCTCGATTGTTCGAATGTGTCAGTGGCTCGGGTTGCCTGTTATCGCAGAAGGTGTGGAAGACATTTTTCAAGCCGATTTTATGAAAAGCATCGGTTGTGAATATATTCAAGGTTACTTTTATTCGAAGCCTTTGCCCGAATCGAATTTTTTGCAAAAATTATCCGGTGATGCTATTGGCGCCATCGTTCCGCAACTCAGTTTGATCAAGACGATGGATGCCGGCTCTTTCTGGAGTCCGGAATCCCAGGAAACTTTGATCTTCAGCAATTATGTCGGTGCTGCCGCTATTTTTGAATGGACAGATGAGAAAATAGAACTTTTGCGCCTGAATGAAAAATATGTTCGCGAACTCGGCATGAACATGACCGAGAAAGAACTCATTTCCGGCGATCCGACGGCGAGTATGGATGAAGTCAATAAAACGAAATACAAAGATATGCTTCGACGTGCCGTGGAAAGCGCTGATGAACAGGAATGCGAAACCTGGCGTATCGTTCGTTCACAATGCTGTGGAGAAGAGCGCGTTTGTATTCGTTCTACGGTTCGTATGATCGGTAAAAGTGACATCAGCACACTGTTCTATGTATCCATCCGCAATATTACCGCCGAAAAGGCTCGTTTCACCGATCTTGTAGATACTGAACGTCGTTTCAAAGCGGCGAGCGAACAAGCCAATATTTATTTTTGGGAATATACGGTTGCTACTAAAGAAATGCGTCCGTGCTTCCGTTGTATGCGCGATCTCGGACTTCCGCCTCTTGTCATCAATTATCCGGAACCCGCGATTGAGGCCGGTATTTTTCCGCCTGAAGTTGCTGATATGTACCGTGATTGGCATCGACAAATCGCCGAAGGCGTTGAACATTTGGAGGCGATTATTCCCCTCACCGTCGGTCGTGTACCGTTCCATGTTCGTTACACCACTGAATTTGACAGTATGGGGAACCCGGTAAAGGCTTACGGTTCTGCCACTCTTGTTGTAGACGCAGACAAATAACATAAAGCCATGCAAACGCCCGTTTCCAAAGAATGAAGAAAGCCGTCCTCTTGGGACGGCTTTCTTTTACATATTTCCGGTTGTCGGACCGCTGATTTCATTGGTTTTCGACTCTTTGACCTGTTCGGAGGTTTGCGTTTTTTCGCCTTTTTCAAACGTGTTCCCGAGGTTGTTTTTGAGTTCTTCGGTTTCCTTTTCGGTGACTTCTTGGGATGCGGGCGCTTTTTCTTTTTCCTTTTGTTCTTGCTTTTGAGCAATAAGACTTGCTTTTTGGATGGCGTTATCGCGTCTTGTGTAACCTTCACCGAGAGAGATAAGTTTATTTTCGAGCTTTTTCAACATAAAGTTGTTGAAGATGGATTTGAAAAAGCCCGTGAATTTTTCCCAAACGGTGTTGCGCGGCTTGTCGTTTTCTTCCGCCAGTGCCATATACGCACCGGTGAGTTCTTCGGCAGTAGCACCCTCGGTGCCGAGTTTATCCTTGGCAAAAGAGTAGAGACTTTGCTCCTGTGCCTTCGCCGTTTTGTAGGTATCGTAAATCGACCGAGCGTTCATGTACGGTTTTTCTTCGTTGACTACACGCTTTTTATCTTTAAACTCACTGCCGTCCGTGCGATAAACCGTGCCGTCCATGCTGCGGATGACACCGTCTTGTTCAATTTCAACTTCGGCCTCGAATTTGCCGGTCTTTTTGGTTTGAATAACCGACGTCAGCGTTTTCAACTGCGCTTCGGAAATACCGCAGTATTCCATGACTTTTTGGTTCAGTTCCGGCGTCTTTTTCCCTTCGAAAAATCCCGCACTTTCGGTAATCATCGCCAAAACGGAAAGCTGAATATCCGTTTCTTTATCCGGAAAAGCCTCGATCATATGGAGAATGGCGTCGGCGGAAACCCCTCTTCCTTGTTCACGGTTGTTTTGCACTTTTTTGGCAATATCTTGGAAACAGCTTCTCGAAAGTTTCATGTATCTTCTCCTTGCATAAAATTATCGTTACGATACCATAATATCATATGATTATCGTTTTTGCAAGTAGTCTTGAAAAAACGGCGACGAAAGGTTGACACTTTTGTCGATATGTGCTATACTAATGAATTCATAACTAAAGAAAAGGAGAAGCCCAGGTGAACGACGCCCAAATCATCGGCATTTTATACTGTCTTATTTCGCTTGTCAGCGCTTTCTTGATTTTGTTCAGCGCCGACACCATTTTGAAAATTTTCTCCCGTTATTCCCATGCCCGTTACGTCTATTTTTCTTTTCTTTTTGCGGGTTTGTCCGGCATCTTCGATTGCGCTTACCCCTTGCGGGAACGGCAAATCATACACTTTTCCGCTTTTGCCAATTACGCTCTTACCTTAGCGTACGTGCTTTTTACGACTTTGACGGGCGTATTTTGGATCATCTACTCGGAAAAGAAACAAAACAGTTGGTTCGTCAGAACGAAAAAAACGTTTTACTTCTATTTGGCGCCTCTGATTGTTTTCGTAATATTCATCGTTTCGTCTCCCTTGACGCACTTGTATTACTATTTTGACGGCGACTCCTATCAGCGCGGACCGCTCTTTTTGATTGTCTCCGTTCTTCTTTTCGTCTACGTGGTGCAAAGCGGCGTGAGCGCCCTTGTGCGTTCTTTCCAAAAACAGCATTATGCGGATCGCAACGATTTTCGAAGACTTTTCGCATATGCATTCGTGTATCTTTTGATTCAAGCGATTCAGTTGACTTTTGCAAACCATTTTCCGTATCGAACGGTCGGAGTCATGCTGTTTTTCCAGGTGTTCTTAATTCAAAATATGAAAGAAGAAATCGGCATCGACGCCCTCACCTGTATCAACAATCGTTACGCCGTTGACCGTTACCTCGCCGGCAGAATGAATCCTTCTGACGTCTTTGACGTCGTATTTTTGGACGTTGATAAGTTCAAAACCATCAACGACGAATTCGGTCACGCCGAAGGGGACACGGCGCTTCGGTGCGTGGCGGAAGCCATCAAACTGGTGGCACCGAAGAGTAGTTTCTT
>DCHY01000022.1:10256-14758 GCA_002315715.1 Clostridiales bacterium UBA1740
TTTGCTCGCTTCGGCGGCGATGAATTCTTGATTGTCGACAGTGAACCCGACGATGCCGTCGCCGATACGGAAGCCCAAATCAACGCAAAAATCGAGGAAATTCTCAAATCGCAAAACTTCCCGTGTTCCATCACCGTTTCGGCAGGTGTTATTCGCAAAGACGAAAGTGTGGGAAGTATCCCCGACCTCCTTGCCAAAGCCGATGAAAAACTCTACCAAAGAAAAGCCGAAAAGAGAATCGTTAAATGATTCTCGGCAAAAAGCCCTCCCAAAGCGTCGCTTTCGGAGGGCTTTTATAATGGAAATGCCAATCTTATATGAGAGCAGCCATGAGGGAAAACAAGAGCGGCACGGTGATAAGCGCCAAAATATACGAAACGAAACAGGCTCTGGCACCTTCGGTACTGTCAAGCCCGACTGACTCGGGATAAACGACGACGTTCATGCCGGACGGCAGTGCCGCCGTGACGATCATGGCGATGGCGATTTCTCTCGGTAAGCCGATTTTCAAAAGCAAAAAGGCAACGGCAAAAATCACCGAGGGAATGAGGACCAATTTTAACAGCGCCACGAGATACGCTTTGACAGATAAAAACAAGGATTTGGTTTCCGCCCCGGCAAGCACGATGCCGACGAGGAGCATCGCCGCCACCGAAAGACACCCGGCGGCAGGGGATAGAAAATCGTAAAGAACCGAAGGCGACGCAATCGGCAAAAGACCGAGAAGAATACCGATCCAAGTGCCGATCATCGGCGGAGACAAAAGCGACCTTTTGAGAATATCTTTGACGTCCATACGGGGAGAACACTCCCCCTTTTCAACTCTTCTCGTCAAAATGAAATACCCGTAAGAGGAGAGCGCAACGTTGACGGGCAGGGCAAACATCATAAAGTCCGCCAAAATCTCGCCCCCGAACACCGCATCCACCAAGGGATAACCGAAATACGAAAGATTTCCGAACGCAATCATGTAGCGGTAAATGCCGTTTTCCGTCGGCTGTTTGGAAAAATAGCCGGAGAGCCAAACCGCTAATAAAATGAGCAAAACGGTAAAGACCGTGCCCGAAAGAATCAAAGACAGATACCGCTCGATTTTTTCGATAGAGAGGTTTTCAGATAGCGACACGACGGCGTAAACGGGGCAGAACAGATACGTCATCAAAACGGCAAGACCGCGGCTGACGTCTCGCTTGAGAATGCGGGCTTTTACCAAAGTGAAACCGCAGAGGATATAAAACAGCAAAATGGCGACTTGCCTGAGGGTGATGAGAAACATATTCTATCCTCGATTTTCAGTCAAAATGTTCCCGATCATTATATCATACGTCAAGCGGAATTGCAACGCCGCGGACAAGCGACGAAAAAAGATTTTGCTTGTCGCTTAAAACTATGGTATAATGAAAAAAAGCGAAAGGGAGGAACTTTATGAAACGATTGCCGGTTGTCCTTTTGCTTTTACTCTCGCTTGGGATTGCCCTTTTGAGCGGCTGTTCTTGAAAAATATCCGAAATAACTTCTTTTGCTAATAATTATTTACAAATAATGCGCAAATAAAAAATGTGAAAGGAAAACGCTATGTTAGACGAAAAACTCCAAGTGACACTCGGCGGTTTGAAACAAACCGTTCATATTAAATCAAGGGATGAAAAGAACCCCGTCCTTTTGTTCCTTCACGGCGGTCCCGGCGTCACCAATCGCCACAGCGTGATGACGACAAACGACGACCTTCTCGACGATTTTACCATCGTCGCCTGGGACCAGCGCGGCACCGGCGGTTCCTATTTCGGTTGCGATGAAAGCACCCTCACCATCGATCGTCTCACGAAGGACGCAAAAGAACTCGTTGCGTATTTGTGCGAGCGCTTTGGCAAAGAAAAGATTTTTGCCATCGGCGGCTCGTGGGGCAGTCTTCTCGGTACGAATTTAATCAAATGCTATCCCGAAAAAATCGCCGCTTTCATCGGCTTCGGTCAGTTCGTCGACGGCGCGAAAAACGAAGAACTATCCTATAACTTTACCTTGGCGGAGGCCAAAGCGGCAGGGGATGAAAAATCGGTCAAGAAACTCGAAAAACTCGGCGCACCTCAAAACGGCGTATACGCCGGCGGCTTCAAAGGCATGATGACACAGCGAAATATCATGATGAAGTTCGGCGGTTATTCCAAGCACGAAGGTAAACAAAGTTATCTTGACGCGATGATCAAACCTATCCTGAAAAGCCACGAGTATACCATAAAGGAACTTTACGGTTACGTGAAGGGCTATAAGTTCGTTTTGACGAAAATGTGGCCGGAAGTCGCCGCCGTTAATTTCAACGAAACCCACACGAAGTTTGAGGTGCCTTTCTTCATTCTCGACGGTACGCAGGACAAAAACACCCCGGCGGAACTCGTCGGCGAGTGGTTCGAAAAAATCACCGCTCCCGAAAAAGAACTCGTTTGGTTTGAAAACAGCGGACACAATCCCCTTTTCGACGAACCCGAAAAATTCAAGAGTATCATGAAAGAAAAATTCCTCGCCATCGCGAAAAAAATGTGATTTTTTCCTTACGTAAAAAATCATCGTCATCGGCGCCCTGATGCCGGAAAATCGACTTTTTCGCGCAAACTCGCCGCCATCACCGATATGCCGCTATATCACCTCGACCGGGTTTGGCAAAAAAACGGAGGGCGCACACGTCGAGAGGGAAGTCTTTGACGCTTTTTTCTCGCAATAAAAACAAGAAAAGGACTCTACCCATGACTTTAAACACGCCGCCAAAAGCAAAAGAACGGTTTCTTTTTGCCGTTTTCTTCGTTCTGATTTGTTTGATTGGCGTATGCCTGTGTCTTGAACTTTTCTTTCAAGATCAACTGCGCAGCGGCATTACCGTCGACGTCGTGGCAAATGAAAAAATGAACACCGTCAACGAGGATCTTTTGCGCACCATCGACGCGTATTTGCATCCCCTCAACATATTTTCCTATTTTACCCAACTTTCCAACACTTTGGTACTTTTATGGTCGATTTTCTTTGTTTTCTCCCGTTTTTTGCGAAAAGAGAAGTGGCAAGCGTTTTGTGATAATCCCATCGTTCTGACTTGCCTTACGACCTACGTCACGATAGCCGGCGCCACCGTTTTCGTCACCATGCTTTTGGGACTTTCGCAGTTTCAGACATATAAAAACGTGTGGTCGCTCGTCAACAATCTGATTTCTCTTGTGTATCACTTCGTCACGCCGCTCTGTATGTGGGCATACGTGGTTTTTCTGTCGCCTGCAAAAACGCCAAAGAAAAAAGAGCTTCTTTGGCTCTTCCTTTTTCCATTCGTGTATTCGCTTTTCACCATCCTTCGCGGCATTTTTATTCGCCCCGGGATGTATCCGTATTTTATCTTCAGTCCCAAAAACATTTGGGAGATTGTCGGCGGCGATGCGCCTATCCGTTACGGTCTCTCCTATCTTGTGATGGCACTTCTTTTGTCTTTCGGCGCCGTCCTTTTCTACGCCGTCGGTCGCCTTTTATTCTTCGTTCTCTCCCGAAAAGAAAAAACCGCATAAAAAAGACCTCCCGCTCGGCTCGAACGCTTTTCGTTTTGCCGCTTCGGGAGGACTTTTTATTTCTTATTGAACCAATCGTAAATACCGTCGAAGAAAACGCCCTTGAGTTTTCCTTTTTTGTAAAACGGCAACCCGATAAAGTAGAGAACCGTTAACAGAACCAAAAGACCGCCGCACGTCAAACTGATGACGAGCAGAGGCGTCGCGTTTTGAGTGGCAGGCGCGGAAGAGGCGATGACGTCGTTATCGAGCGTCCCCTGAGTATACCAAGCAATCGGGAAAATATTGCCGAGTGTCTTAAACATAGTAGTATCCTCCACTTACTCCATTATCATAACATATATGACAAAAAAATGCAAGAAAATCTTTTCGTTTTTATGGAAAAAGTCATAAAATAGTTTATTATGTACTTACTTACAACGAAAACACGGCAAAAGAGAAGGCAAAATGCACTTTTTTGCCACCGAAAAGTGTCATTTCGGTTTCTTTTCTCCGTGCGACTTGCATAAACGGTAGGTTCGTGCTATACTTAAATAAACATACCAAAAAGAAAGCCGGATAGAAAATGATTACAATCAGTGATGATATTCGATACATCGGGGTGAACGACCGCACTCTCGATTTGTTTGAAGGGCAGTACAAAGTGCCAAACGGCATGGCGTACAACTCCTACGTCATTTTGGACGAAAAAATCGCCGTCATGGATACGGTCGAAAAGCACTTCACCGAAGAGTGGCTTGGTAACGTCCAACGGGTGTTGGCAAAGAAAGAACCGTCGTATCTTATCGTTCAACATATGGAGCCGGATCACTCCGCCAACATTTGCGCGTTCATGAAGCAATACCCAAACGCCGTAATGGTCGCTTCGGCAAAGGCGTTTACCATGCTCAAAAACTTTTACGGGGAAACCTTTGACGATAGAAAAATCACCGTCGAAGACGGTTCTTTGCTCTCCCTCGGCAA
>DCHY01000022.1:14888-22143 GCA_002315715.1 Clostridiales bacterium UBA1740
CCTTGGGACGATGAGGCTGCGCGATACTATTTCGGTATCGTCGGCAAGTACGGCGCACAGGTGCAAAACGTCCTCGCAAAAGCGGCGGGATTGGATATCGCGGCGATTGCCCCTCTTCACGGTCCCGTCTTGACCGAGAATCTTTCTCACTACCTCGATTTGTATAAAACTTGGTCGTCCTATACGCCGCAGACCGACGGGATTCTCATAGCCTACACCTCGGTTTACGGCAACACCGAAAAGGCGGTGGCGTGTCTTGTTGAGAATCTCAAAAACAAGGGATGCGAAAAAATCGTCGTGCGCGATTTGGCGAGATGCGATATGGCAGAGGCGGTGGCGGATGCTTTCCGCTTTGGAAAAACGGTGCTTGCCACCACGACCTACAACGCCGACGTTTTTCCCATCATGCGCACGTTCATCGAACATTTGACGGAGCGCGGCTTCAAAAACAGAACGGTCGGGCTCATCGAGAACGGCACGTGGGCGCCTATGGCAGTGAAAGTGATGAGGGGGCTTTTGGAATCTTCGAAGAATATCACCTATACCGAGACAGCCCCCAAGATTCTCTCGGCGCTTGATGAATCCTCCAAGGCGCAAATAGCCGCCCTTGCCGATGAACTTTGCCGCTGAAGCGGCGTCCGTCCGAAAATAATAAGATGATATAAAAGAAAGGAGATTTCAATATGAAGTACGAATGCCCCTGCGGTTATGTCTACGATGACGATGTGGAAGACGTGAAGTTTGAGGATCTTCCCGACGATTACGTTTGTCCGATTTGCGGTCTTGCCAAAGCGGATTTTACCCCCGTCGAAGAATAAAAACCGACTGCGAAAAGCGGCACCCTGCGGTGCCGCTTTTTTCTTTTTTGCTCTCGAGATGCGTTATACGGTTCCCGTTACGGTGATAACGGTAGTGCCGGGCGTCGTCGTCCAAACGCCGCTCGTCGGGTCCTGCGTGCTGGTGGCGGCAGGCACCGTGATGGCGCCGGATACCGTCGTAAAGACGCCGGTGCCGGTATTATACGAGTAATTGGAACTTGCCCATGCGGCGCCGTTGTAAGTTGCCGAAATCCCGGATAAAATGGGATTGAAGGTATCCGAGAGAATCACGGCGTCGCCGGTTGCCGCTTCCGTATCGGCATAGTTTTGAATGGTGAAGGTGTAGGTGAGAGTGCCGTCCTCCGCCACGGTCGTGGGATAAAGAGATTTGGTGATGACAAGATCCGGCATCTCCCCGGCGGTGATGGTGGCACTTGCTACGGTGGTGACGATGCCGGTCCCTGTGACGGTCGCGGTGTTGGTGACGGTGCCGCCGGCGTTGGGCGTTGCGTATTCATTGAGAATCGCTTGATAAATCACGGTGGCGTTTCCCCCGGCGGGAACGGTGATACCGCTGATGAGAAGGGGAGGCCCTGCGGTAATCGACGGCGTCGTTTGCAGAGTGCCGTTTTGGTAATAATAAAGCGTCCCTTCCACGTACGAGAGGGGTGTCAGTGTCTGGGTTCCGAAGGTATAAGCGCCGAGGTTATCGCTCACCGACAAATTCGTATAGGGCGTGGTTCCGCTGTTGGTCAGGCTGAGGATATAGGTGGCGGTGTCGCCCGACGTGTAGGTGGGATTGACGGGCGTTTTCGTCACCGTCAAGGTCGTTTGCAGGTCTCCGACCGTGAGGTTTGATACCGTCGTGTTTCCGTTGTACGAAAGCGTCGCGCGGTTGTAGAATGAAGCCATTGTTTTCTCCTTTATTTTGAGGGATATCCCCCTTCTCAGTATATGAGAAGAAAGCGATTGGGGTAGAAACTTTCCGCGTCCTCTTGCAAAACGGAGAAATCCGTTATATAATACAGATAACTTTGAAAAGGAAGATAGACCTGTGGAAAAAGAAAAGATTGACCGCATCAACGAACTCGGAAGACTCATGAGAGAAAGAGAATTGACCGAGGAAGAAAAAATCGAGCAAAAGATTTTGCGAGAAGAATATCTGCGCGATTTCCGACGGGCTCTTCGCGGTGAAGAAACCAAATAAGAAGGATATTACTATGGAAAAATGTTGTATTTGCGGATGTGAACTGACGGCGGAAAATCCGCCGGTTTTGAGTTTCGGACACTACGGCAATCCCCGTTGCCTGTGTGACGATTGTGCGGCGTCCCTTGACACGATTACTCTCGGACGCGACTATGCCCAAATCAAAGAGGCCATGGAAAAAGTGACGGCGGCATACGACGCTATCGGCGCCGACGATCCCGTCGTGACCGAGGCGCTTGACGACATCTATACGAAAGCACAGACGAGAGCCGAAAAAATCGCAGACGGCAGCTACGATTTTGAAGAAGACGTCTTGGCAACCGAGGAAGAGTCCGAAGAAACGCTCGAAGTGCCAAAGGAACTTGCCGAAACCGAGGAAGACAGACAACTTGACCTCATCGAGGCAGAGGCACAGAAAAAATCGGATAAGATTATGAATATCGTCACCGGCGTCACCTTGCTTGCCGTCATCGGTTTTCTCGTTTATTTCTTCTTTTTCCGCGGTTGATTGCAAAGCATAGGAATACTAGTAGGAGCATAAGGATTCTTATGCTCTTTTTTGTTTCGGAGGACAAATGACGGGGATTATCATGTTCGGCATCATGGGCGTTGGGCTGTACTTTCTTTTTCGGCTCCGCGCCTTTTTTATTTTTCACCCGATTGCCACCGTGCGCCGTTGGTGGAAAGGACAGAAAAGCGGAAGAAGGGAAGCCCTCGGCACCCTTTCCGTGGCGCTTGCCGGGACACTCGGTGTCGGAAACGTGACGGGGGTGGCGTTTTGCCTGTTGCGCGGCGGTGCCGGAAGTGCCTTTTGGATGTTGATATCCGCCGCTTTTGCCGCAGCTTTGAAATTTGCCGAATCCGCCGTCACGGTTGCCGACCGACAGGATCATAAAAGGCGTATCGGCGGTATGCCGTACGTGATAAAAAACACCCTTCGCCATGGCGGTTTTCTTTCGTCCGTTTACGCGCTATTATGCCTGGGGGCGGCGTTTTCCATGGGAGCGGCTTTGCAGGCAAGAGCCATTACCGAAACGGCGCAAAGACTTTTTGACGTTCCGATTTTGCCGATAACGACCCTCGTGACGGCGTTGTCGGTTTTTCTCGTTCGCGGCGGCAAAAAGAAAATCATCAAGGCGAGTGAAATTTTGGTCCCGCTTGCCACCTTCTTGTATACCGCCCTGTGCTTCGGGGTCCTGCTTCACAATCGCCATTCTTTGCCCGGGGTCTTTTCAACGGTTTTGCGCGACGCCTTTTCTCTTTCCTCTGCCGCATACGGCGTGGGAGCCTTTACCGCCATGAAAAGCGTCTTTCGTTGCGCCTTTGCCGGTATCTCGGCGGGGCTCCTTTCCAACGAATCCGGCGCCGGCACGTCCACCCTTGCCCACGGCGGCAATCTTTCGTCATCCCCGAGCGAGGAAGGCATCCTCGGGACGTTTGAAATCCTCGTCGATACCGTTTTCCTTTGTTCTTTAACTTCCGTAACCTTGCTTTCGGGCGGTGCTCTTTCGTCTTCCGAAACCGCCATGGCACTGATTGACAACACGTTTTCTGCCGTCTATGGGGACGTTTTCCGCTTGCCGTTTTTTCTCTCGGTTTTTATCTTTGCGCTTGCCACCGTCATTTGTTGGTTTTCCTATGGGGAAGAATGCCGCGTCTTTCTGTTCGGAAAAGCCCACAGGGGCGTGTATTTCCTTGCCTTTTCGGTCGCCGTTTTCTTCGGCGGATTCTTGCCGACGGAGAAGTGTATTCCGCTTTCGGACGCCTTCCTTTCGCTTTTGTCGGTTTTGTGCCTTTTGACGCTACTGAAAAGCGGCGATACCGTGAAAGCTTTGGCGCAAAAAGACGGCTTTTTGAAAAAATCCGAAAAATCGAAAAAAACACTTGACAAAGACGGGTAAGTCGTGTATAATACTGTCGTTATCCTAAGACAGCAGGTTCCGGTAAAAGCATTTTGCTTTCCTGCCGAGGAAAGACACTATCGAAATATAGTCGTCCTTTCTTGGCGTTTGCAATTGCGCCGGAAAGGATTTTTTTATTGAAAATGGAGGTGTATTTATGCCAAGTCAGAAAATTCTTGAACAGAAACAGACAGTCGTTGCAAACCTCGCTGAAAAGATGAAGAATGCAGCTGCCGGTGTTCTTGTTAAGTATGAAGGCATTACCGTAGCAGACGACACGGCACTTCGTGCGGCTCTCCGCAAAGCAGGCGTTGTTTACTCTGTTATGAAGAACACCTTGACGGGAAAGGCTTGTGATCTCGCAGGTTACGGCGATATGAAGCAGTACCTTAACGGTATGACCGCTATCGCAGTATCCGAGACCGATCCTCTTGCTCCTGCAAAAGTTTTGAAAGAGTATGCCGATAAAATCGAATGCTTTGAAATCAAAGCCGGTTTTGTTGACGGCGCTCTTCTTGACGTTGCCGGTGTTGAGGCTCTTGCCGCCGTTCCGTCCAAGGAAGTTCTTATCGCAAAGATGATGGGCAGCCTTATGTCCCCGCTTTACGGTCTTGCTTATGTTTGCCAAGCAAAAATCGACAAAGAAGGCGGAGAAACCGCCTAACCGTCAGCAGAGACGTATGTCTGCAAATTTAATTTGAATAAAGTATCGGAGGATATTAAAATGAACGAAAAGTCTACTCAGATCCTTGACCTCGTGAAAGGTCTTACCATTCTTGAGCTTGCTGATCTTGTTAAAGCTCTTGAAGAAGAATTCGGCGTTTCCGCCGCTCCCGTTGCCGCTGCTCCCGTAGCAGGTGGCGCTGCTGCTCCCGCTGCAGAAGAGAAAACTGAATTTGACGTCATCCTTAAGGATGCCGGCGCTTCCAAACTTCCTGTTATCAAGGTTGTTCGTGAACTTACCGGTCTCGGCTTGAAGGAAGCTAAAGATCTTGTTGAAGCTGCTCCTAAGGCTATCAAAGAGGGCGTTGCTAAAGACGAAGCTGAAAAGATCGCTGAACAGCTCAAAGCTGCCGGCGCAGAAGTTGAAATTAAATAATTTCACAAAAACCTCCGGGGTGTGTGTTCTTGCTGCACACACCCCTTTTTTTGCGCTTTTTTTCGGTAAAAAAAGCCGTTTCCTCCCGTCGACGTATGAAAATACGCCTTCCGGTCAGAAGCGACATTTTTTCCTCGAAAAAAAGCGCAAAAAAACATCTTTCTTTCGCCGTTTCCTCCCGCGACGTATGAAAATACGCCTTTCGGTCAGAAGCGACATTTTTTTCTCGAAAAAAAGCGCAAAAAACCATCATCGCGGAAAGCGACGTTTTTTCTTAAAAGAAGCGGCAAAGCGGATGTTTTCTTTCGAATTGCTTAAATGTTCTGTCGGTTTTTGTGCAAAATGGTCAATAAGAGTGTATTCATAACATAAAAAATCGAAAAAGAACGGAAAAACATGACAAAATATGTTATCCTATTACAACAAACACGTCTTATTGACAATCGGAGGAAACTATGAAGAAACTGCCTTTGCTTCTACTTTTGCTCACCCT
Organism: Clostridiales bacterium UBA1740; assembly: GCA_002315715.1. Classification (GTDB taxonomy): domain Bacteria; phylum Bacillota; class Clostridia; order Oscillospirales; family CAG-272; genus UBA1740. Next base: position 20,407 of record DCHY01000022.1, read on the forward strand.
GTTTGTCCTCGGCACTTTTGCGCTATCGTCTTGTGATGACGTCGGCGCGGAATTGTCCGCCCTCACGGCACAACTCGGACTTCCCGACGTTCGCGTCGAATGCGAGCATTCTTTTCTGGAGGTCGCCGTCGTCAAGGAGGCGACTTGCACCGAGAGCGGGGAAAGAACGCTGCGGTGCGCTCGATGCGGTTTCGAAAAAAATGAGGAAATCCCCCTGCTTGAACACACCTTCTTTGAGGACTACTCCGTCGACCTTGCGCCGACTTGTTTGACGGACGGCAAAAAATCCATCCGCTGCAGCGTTTGTCAGATGGAAAAAGAAGGTTCTTCCGTGGTGCTAATTAAACTCGAGCACGACTTTTCGATCCTCTATAAACGCGTGGATGCCAACTGTACCGCAGAGGGCAAAAACGTCTATTTGTGCACCAACTGTCAAGCCATCAAAACCGAACCGATTGCCAAAACCGAACACGTTTTTGACAGAGAAGTGCGAACCAATGCGTATCTTTTGACCGCCGCCACTTGCACGTCGCGCGCGGAATACGTCAAATCCTGCGTTTGCGGAAAAGCCGGCACCGAAACCTTCCAAAGCGGTGACGTCCTTGCGCATATCTACGATAGAGAAGTGATATCCGACACGACTTTATGCTCTGCCGCAACTTGCAGAGCAAAAGCCCAATATGCCTATTCCTGCGTCTGCGGCGCCATCGGCACCGAGACTTTTGAAAGCGGAGAAAAACTCCCCCACGCGTTTGGCGATTGGACGTTGGCTTTGCCTGCCACTTGTACCGAAAAAGGAAGCGAGCGTCGAGACTGTTCCGCTTGTGATGCGTATGAATTGCAAGAGGTCAATGCGCTTGGCCATGATTTTGCCGACACTTGGACCATAGACGTCCCGGCAGATTGCCTGACGGTGGGATCCAAGTCGCATCATTGTCAAAGAACCGGCTGTACGGAAAAGGACAGCGTCACCGAAATCGCGGCACTCGGGCACGTTTGGCAGTGGGAAGTTGACACTGCGGCGACCAAAATCGCCGCCGGCAAAAAGCACGAAGAATGCACCCGTTGCCACGCAAAACAGAATGAAAACACCGAAATTCCCCTGCTCGTTTGCGACCATACCAATAAAGCGGAAACGCTTGCCGTTTCACCGACTTGCCTTGTCGCGGGAAAACGCGGATATTTCTATTGCCCCGACTGTGAAAAGTATTTTGAAGACAGCACGTGTCAGTTGCTTATCACAGACGCCATCGCCGATTTCGGCATCGTGTCGCCGCTCGGTCATGCGTTTACCGTTTATACCTCCAACGGCGATGCAACTTGCACGGCAGACGGCACCAAAACCGCGACTTGCGATAGAACGAATTGCACCGAAACCGATACCAAAACCGACGTCGGCTCAATGCTTTCCCACACCTACGATAAAGAGGTGACAAACGCCGATTACTTGAAATCCGCCGCCACCTGCACGGAAAAAGCCATCTATTATAAATCCTGCGTTTGCGGCGCAAAAGGTGACGACACGTTTGAGAGCGGCGAAAAACTTGCTCATACTTACAACCAAGAGATTGCCACGGAAACCTACCTTAAGTCCGCCGCTACCTGCACCGCAAAGGCTGTCTATTACAAGTCTTGCGTCTGCGGCGACAAGGGCACCGACACCATTGAAAACGGCGAAATGCTCGCGCATACCTACAACCAAGAGGTTGCCACGGCAACGTATTTGAAATCCGCCGC
>DCHY01000016.1 GCA_002315715.1 Clostridiales bacterium UBA1740
CGTGTGCTTGTCTTGATACAAGTAAAGCCGCGCCGTCCCGTTCCGCTTGCCCGACTCTGTCTTTGATTTCCATAGAGGCAGTTTTGTTTTCTTCGGATTCTTTCTGGAAAACGTTGGGAGAGAGTTGCTTGAAAACTAAAACGAACTTCTGTATACTGAATCACGGAAAAGAAAAAGAGCGGCACGGACGGCACAGTCCCGATACCGCAGAATGGTTGCGTATGGCAAAACAGCAGACCGATGAGAGCGAAGTAGCGTTTCGTGAAAAGCATGGTACGTTTTGAGAGTCCGATACGATTTTTATCGTGTCGGGCTCTTTTTCTTTGCCGAATTTATGGCAAGGAGAAACACGATGGCAAAGAAAAAACAAGCCCTCACGGTGTTACGGAAAGGAACGCCGAATCTATACGGACTATCCGCCGAGGAACGAAAAGCATTTCTTGTGAAAATGCTTGCCGAAATACGGAAACTGTCCGAAGCAAAACCGAAATGAAAATTTGCCTTTCGCCTTTTCGGAGCGTAAACGAAAGCCGTCGCCCGTTCAAGGGTATTACAAAGAAAACGGGCATCGAAAAAACCAACAGAGCGCGCTGCGCCCTTGACCGTTCGTCTGCTTCCGTTTTGGTACGCTCCGTCGAAAGACAATTTTCAAAGACAAAACAGAAAGGAAAAACAAAATGAAAACAGCAGTAATTTATGCCCGTTATTCCAGCGACACCCAAACGGAACAATCCATCGAAGGACAGCTTCACGTCTGCGAGGATTATGCAACCCGAAACGACATGGTGATTCTCAACACCTATATTGACCGTGCCATGACGGGAACAAACGACAACCGTCCCGATTTTCAACGTATGATTGCCGACAGCAACAAAAACCGTTGGGACGTCGTTCTTGTGTATAAGTTTGACCGTTTTTCAAGAAACAAGTACGAAACCGCCAAGTACAAACACATTTTGAGAGAAAACGGCGTAAAAGTCGTATCGGCAATGGAGAACATCCCCGACAGCCCGGAAGGTATTATTCTTGAAAGCGTCATCGAAGGTATGAATCAATACTATTCCGAAGAGCTTTCGCAAAAGGTACGCAGAGGCATGAAAGAAACACGTGCCAAAGGAAACTTCCCCGGCGGTTATCTCCTTTACGGCTATAAACTTGAAAATCACAAAGTGCTGATTGACGAACCGAAAGCGGAAATCGTGCGCTATATTTTTGAACAGTATTCCATCGGCGTATACGTGAAAGACATTATCGAAACGCTCACCGCACAAGGCGTTTATAACCGTGAAAAGCCGTTTGCAAGAACCACCGTTTATAAGATTCTCCAAAACGAGAAATACGCCGGCATTTACCGACACGAAGACGAAATATTCGAGGGTATCTATCCGCAAATCGTTCCGACGGATATTTACAAAAAAGTTCGCACGAAAATTGCCGAAAACAAAAACGGAAAAGCAAGTGTGACAACACGGTATTTACTCAAAAACAAGGTGGTTTGCGGAATCTGCGGAAAGCCCATGACCGGCATCAGCGGTACTTCCAAAACGGGAGCCGTATCGCATTACTACCGTTGCAAAGGGAAATGCGGTCAGCCGATGATTCGGCGGGAAATATTAGACGATACTGTATTGCAATCGGTGATTTCCGAACTCTCCGACAAGGAAACGCTGAACAAAATCGTATCTCATCTTGTCACACTTCAAAACGAGCGAATCGGCAACAACCCGCAATTGCAATTATTGCAAAAGGAAAAACGGCAAGCGGAATCGGCTCTTGAAAATATCCTCAAAGGCATTGAAATGGGGATTATGAACCATACGACCAATAAGCGCATGAAAGAGTTGGAAGAAACGGTCGAAGATTTGGAGCGAAAATTGTTAATCGAACAAAGCAAATCCGCAGTCAGACTTTCGGAAGAACAGATACGTTCCTATTACACCGAGGCGTTACAATTTGCCGCACCGTCCGTGATGGAAGTGTTGGTAAGAAAAGCAATCGTGACGGGAGAAACCGTTGAAGTATATTACAATAGCCCGATAAATACAGACAGCCCCGACGACAAATCGGGGCTTTTGTTATGCGAAAAAGCAGGAAAATGTGCCACGGTCATTCACAGAGAAATGTATAAAACGTCTATGAAAACCAAAATGTTCATATAACCCACGGCGATTTATTCCACGGTACTCTTGACACGAGCCTCTGCGGAGCGCGGTAATAGGCAAAGAAGCCAACCCGCCGCCCCGCAGGGGCTTTTGGTTTGCCTCGGCGGGACAGCCTACCGCTCTCCTACTCATGTCAAGAGTCTTTCGCGGCATAAAACCGCCGTAGAGCGTGAAAAGCACAAGGAATGCCCGTTTGACCGTCTGCCCATCAAACGGACAGCACAGCCCTTTATTTGCGGTAAAAGAGTGACGTTATCGAGAGATAAAAAAGAAGAACCCAAAGCAAACCACGAAAGTTTGTTTTAGGTTCTTACTGGCGGACAGGGAGGGATTCGAACCCTCGGACCCGGTGAAGGGTTTACCTGATTTCGAGTCAGGGCCGTTATGACCGCTTCGATACCTGTCCAAATGCTTCATCATTCTAACATATTTTTATGGCGATTGCAAGTGTTTTTTTGATTTTCTTCCATAAAACACGGTTCTTGCTTTGCGAAAGGTCAAGAAAAATCATCCCCGAGGCAAGTGCGCCTCGGGGATGAGAAAAGAGAATCAGAAGAATACGCCTTTTGCCTGTTCCTTGATTTCCTTGGAGGTGGCAAAGGGAATGCGGGTTTCGTAGCCGTTTTTAGCGGCAACCATGAGTTTTACGGGCCACTCGAAGATTTCGCGGTTCCAGGTGTTGACGGTGTCGTTATACACCTCACGCGCGGCGGTGATTTCTTTCTGGAGGTAACTGTTCTGCTGCATAGCGTTTTCGATTTCGCCGTGTGCTTTGAGGTCGGGATACTTCTCAAAAGCCACGTTGATGGAGCGGCTGATTTCGTCGAGTTTCGCAGAAACTTCGTTTCTTTCGGTATCGGTGCTGACGCCGCTGCGGTACATAGCCACTTTGGTGAAGGTGTCTTTGTCGAGGTCAATCGCTTTGTCGAGAAGTTTGGCAGCGTTTTGCAAAATCATCACGCGCTGCTCGATATAGTTGTCAATTTGCGATGCGTCATGCTGCAACTTTTGTTCCAACTGTTTGAAATAGTTGGCGGCTTTGATTTTCATCACCATGTAGATGACGCCGGGGATGATTGCCAAGCACCAAAGAGCCACTTCGAGTGCGATAGCGCTTTTGGATTTTTCAACCTTGATTTTTTTTGCGATGACGTTTACTTCTCTGCCTTCCGTCATCACGGGATCGTTCATTTCGTCTAACGTGTTTGCCATTTTATTTATCTCCTTATAAATTATTCATCATTTTCATCCGCGTCGCTATCGAGGTTTTCCATCGATGCTTCCACGATATCGCCGTAATCGACGCCGTCCTCGTCTTTTTTATCCGGGGATTCGTCGGTCAAGGTCGTCACCCTGCCCACCGTGGCAAACAGACGTCTGAAATAGTCGTGCTGTGTCGGGATGGTGGCATAGGGGGAAGACAGATATTCGCTCTCGGTCATTTCCAGGGCCTCTATCGACATTTCGGATTTTTTCGTCAAGGGAATGTACTCGAGCCACGGAACGGGAACGGTGTGCAAATGACCGTCGCCGCCGAGGGTGGGAACGAAGTCGGTTCTATGTACGGTGCGGTAGGAATACGCCGTGACGGCTATCAAATCCACCGCGCCTTTTTTCTTCAGAAAATCGGTTTTCAGGATGGCGGGGGTGACGCTTGCCGGATGGGCAAAAGCCGCATCGCCGAGTTTGTTTGCCATCAATTCCGCTTCTCTTGCGGGGTAGTTGCGCTCGTAGGATTTTTGATATTCGTACGCTTTCGGCTCATGCTGTTGATACAAAGGAATCGAAAGCAGGGGGGCTAAATCAAAGAAAAAGTTTTTGAAATACTCGGCGTTGAGGCGGAGGAAATTCTCTTTCACGATATCCGCGTCGTAGGAAAAATACGGTTCGGTATCGGTTTCCATGTCCCACCGCTGTGCGTGTTCGGAAACGATGATGTTGAGGCATTTTTTCTTATAAAAGTCGAAATCGTCGCCGTAAGGTTCCGCCTTCGTCATCAAATCCAACATATTCTTCTGCGCCAACGGAGTGAAAAGCAGACGGAATTGCACTTCGTTGTCACGGTCGATGGCGCCGAAAACGGCATCGAACTTTTCATTTCCCATTTCGGTAAAGGACATGTTCTTTTCCGCTTTTTTCTGAATCGCGTTGGTTCTCTTACGCACGAAGGCGTTGAGTTTTCTCTCGTTCATCCCTTCGGCGTGGGTCTTTTTATGCGTGAAGGACAGGTCGGGTGCCGCCTCGTTTCCGTAAACGAGGGAAACGACCGGGGAAAAGAACGGTTTCGGCTTGACTACCGTAGCGGTCAAAATCTGCGTGTGATGCTGTGCCACGGTCCTGCCGTTTTGGTCTCTCGTATAGGTCACCCAATGAATCGGGAGGGTACCCGTGTATGCCTGCGTGCCCATGCGATGGATGAGATTTCGCTGAAAGAAGAAAGGGTTGCCGAGAATCTCGCCGGACAAAAGACGCAGCGTCGAAGAGTCGCGGCTTTCTTCCTCGGGCAAGCCGTATTTGCCGTGCAGGTAATCGTACCGCCTCATATCCATGCGGTTGTCGATTTTCAAGGTCGGCAGCGTTTTTTGAAGCAAGTCCGTCGTCATCGTGCTGTCAAACAGACGCAAAAGCGGCGAGACCTGTCTATTGGCTTCAACCAGTGCGGCGTTTGCCGCCTCGTCGGATTTTGCGAGTTCCTCCGTCAGAAGACGGATTTTCGGTTGTAAAACCGCGAAAATCACGACAAGAGCGCCGATGAAAAGGGGAATCGGGATATACGAAAACAAATCGTTGCCGCTGTCGATGCCGTAGATGCATAGACCTACCGAAACGGCAGCAAGGGCGATGCAAAGTCCTTTGAAGATACGAAGGGTTCTTCTCTTCTTCCGAAGCCCGGCGGATTGTTCCGCTAAGGCGCGGTATTTTCGGGACGTTTTTCGGTTTTCTTCGATATCGATTTTTGATTTCTTGACAAGAGATTCAAACAGTTCGGCGGCGTTTTGCCGAAATTCCGCTTGGTAATACTCTCGGTAGGATTTTTGAGGGTCCAAGAGTCTGTCTTTTTCGTTCTCCAACATACCGCCTCCTCTCTCGGAACCTAATAAATATATAACAAGAATATTGTAGCATTTTCTTTTGAAAAATGCAACTGCTTTTGAAAGAAACACCAACTAAAGTGACGTTTTCCTAACGAACAATAGCGAAACACAGTGAAAGATATGCACCTGCGGTGATGAGATACGCCTGCGGCGATGATATGCTCGCTTTGCGAGATGATATACCATTGCTTTCGCAATGGATAAAAAACAGACTTGCCGAAGCAAGTCTGTTTTTTGGTCGGAATGACAAGACTCGAACTTGCGACATCCTGGTCCCAAACCAGGCGCGCTACCAACTGCGCTACATCCCGAAACCTCCGTTATTATAGCAAGAAAAACGCCGTTTGTCAAGAATATCCCAAAGTTTCCCTGCTCCGTGAAAATCCGTTGACAGGGAAAAACAAACGTGCTATAATGGATTTGTCGGAGGCGTAGCTCAGTTGGTTAGAGCGTTCGGTTCACATCCGAGAGGTCAAGGGTTCGAGCCCCCTCGTCTCCACCAAAAAAGACTCCCCGAGAGGGGAGGCAGTTTTTTTCGAGGGGCTCGAAGGGGAGCGGTGTAGAGCAACCCTCCGGTGGATGGTTGCGACCCGCGGAAGACCGAGGGGCGTCGAGCCCCGAGACCGAGCCCCCTCGTCTCCACCAGTTGCCACGGCGAAAGCCGTGGCAAAACTATATTTGCCGTTTTACGGCAAGTGATGAGTGATGAATGATATTGCAAAACTACGTTTTGCAGTTTGAGATTTGTTTCGAAAACGGCAAATATCATATCACTGTCACGGAGTGACAATATCGCTGTTGCAAAGCAACGATATCGCTCGTTTCCGGCGAGAGCCGTGGCAAAACTATATTTGCCGTTTTACGGCAAGTGATGAGTGATGAGTGATATGGCAAAACTACGTTTTGCAGTTGGAATATTCTAAAAAGAATCGACAATGGAAAGGGGAAAAACAATGGACGTCAAAGTCATTTATTTCACTATTATCGTCAAAAATTTGAAAGAGTCGGTAGACTTTTATCAAAACGTCTTAGGTCTAAAAGAAGGATATCACGTTGATTTTCCTTTTGGCGGACTTACGATTATGAATTCCTCCGGCGCGTCTATTGAACTCATTGAAGCGCCTCAATTTCCCTTAGGTTTTTATTCCATAGCTACCGACGTAGACGACCTCGATTCCGCCATTGAAGAAATCAAATCCAAAGGCGGAACGTTCGTAGGAGAAATCATCCCTACCACCGTCGGAAGACAAATTTTTATGTTGGATAACAATCAAAACAGAATCTGTTTAATGGAACACTCAAAGAAAAAACTATAAAGCGAAATCGAGGTATAACCTCCCATTTCAAGATACAAATGAACCTTGCCGAAAACGCAACGGTACAGCAAAAACGCACAGAGTTCACGTTTGAGTTCTGTGCGATTTTCGTTTTTCGCCGTTTCGTTCCGAAATAAAAAAGAAAGGCTTGATATGGACTACATAAGAATCACGAAAGACAATATTGAAAAAGAACATATCTGCTGTGCCATGTCGGGCAGTCAAGCAAGCAAGAAAAAAGAATGGATGAAAAAGCAGTTTGACAACGGCTTGGTGTTTTATCGCAGCGCGGAAAGAGGAAAATGCTTTATCGAATACATCGACGCCGAAAACGCGTGGGCGCCGATCGATGCGCCGGGCTATCTTTTCATCAACTGTCTTTGGATTTCCGGCGCGATGAAAGGACACGGGTATTCCCGCGACCTTTTGGAATACTGTATCAAAGACGCCCTGCAAAAGGGAAAAGACGGTCTTTGTATCCTTTCTTCCCGAAAAAAGAAGGGCTTTCTTTCCGACCCGAAATATTTAGCATACAAGGGATTTCGGATTTGTGATGAAACCGCAACGGGTTTTACCCTCATGTATTTGTCCTTGACAGAAAACGGTACGGTGCCGAAGTTCAAAGAGAATGCCAAAAAAGGCACCATCCCCGAAAAAGGACTCGTGGTATTTTACACCCATCAGTGCCCGTTTACCTATTATTGGGTACCGAGAGAACAAGAAGCGCTCCGAATAATCGGCATAGAGATGAAAGCCGTATGCGTGGATTCGAAGGAGCAGGCGCAAAGCATGAGCGTGCCCGTCACGAATTATGCGCTATTCAAGGACGGGCGATATATCACGCATGAAATACAGTCCGAAAAGAAAATCATCGAAATTGCGACGAAAAACGAATGATGCTTGCCCTCTCTCGGCGTCATCAAAACGATACGCGCAAAAGAACCGTGCCCTGCGGCACGGTTCTTTTTTTATTTCTTTTTCAGTTTTTTATAAAGTTTGACGATTTCGTACCAAAAGACGGATACGAAAGAAAGACCGAGAACACACAAGAGTTGTTTGCCGTTCAACGCCGACAATTTTAAGAAGTCGGAAAGGGGCGAATACAGAATGACGCCAAGCAAAAGCAGCGTGCCGACGTCGACCGCCCACATGACTTTATCCTTGCAAAGACGCAAGACGGAACGGAAGGCGAAATCGTGATCCGAACTGTTGACCTGTACGAGGAACAGATTGGCAAGCATGATGACGGACAGTCCCATGGAACGGGCAACGGGCGCGTTTGCCGCATCGCCGCCGAGGGTCAAGAAATATGCCAAGAAAGAGGAGGCAAACACCGTCATGCCCTGCAAGACGCTCTTGATGAGGAGGCTATACGAAAGGAGTTTTTCCTTCGGATGACGGGGCGGTCTTTGCATAATATCTTCTTCCGCCGGCTGACGCTCGAGGACGATGGAACAGGTGGGATCGATCAAAAGTTCGAGCAGTACGACGTGAAGCGGTAAGAGTAAAAGCGCCGTCGGGGCGATGCCGAGAAACGGAGCGAGAAGCGACGCAAAAGCGATGGGAATATGGATGGTGAAGACGTAGCCGACCGCTTTTCTGATATTATCGTAGATGCGTCTGCCGTCGTGGACGGTTTCGACGATGGTGGTGAAGTTGTCATCCATCAAAATCAAATCTGCCGCCTCGCGGGAGACCTCGCTCCCTCTTTTGCCCATGGCAATACCGATGTCGGCATATTTCAAAGCCGGGGCGTCGTTGACGCCGTCGCCCGTCATGGCGACTATCTCGCCGTTTTCCTTGAGGGCTTTGACAATGCGCATTTTGTGCGCGGGAATGACGCGTGAGAAGACGGAAACGTCCTTGACCGCTTCGCAAAGTTCTCTGTCGGTCATCTTTTCAATCATATCACCGGTGCAAATGCGGTCGCTGTGGGGGATGCCGACTTTGGCGGCAATGGCAGAGGCGGTCACGCCGTTGTCACCCGTAATCATGACGACGCGAATGCCGGCTTTGGTGCAAAGGGCAATATCGTTTTTGACGCTTTCACGGGGCGGATCGGCAAGTCCGATAAGGCCGAGGAAAGTCAAACGGCAATCCGTCAAATTGGCAGGGATTTCCGCTTCGCCGTTCGGATATCCGACGGCGACGGCAATAACGCGCAAACCTTCTTTCGACAAGGCGTCGCACTTTTCCTCTGCTCTATTTTTCTCTTCTTCCGTCAAGTCACAAACGGTGAGTATTTTCTCGGGGCTGCCTTTGGCGGCAAGGGTGAGTTTTCCGTCCCTTTGCCAAACGTGTCCCATCATTTTTAATTCATTGGTGAAAGCGTATTCATAAACGAATTTGCCGCCGAAAAGGGCTGCCTCCGAAAAGCCGCGTTCGTCGCAAAAGCGAAGCATGGCTTTTTCCATCGGATCGTACGCGTCGGTTTCGCAACCGAGTCCCATGGTTTCGATGAGAGCGTTTTCGTCGCCGTTTGCCGCCCAGGTGTCCATGACCGTCATTTGGTTCATGGTGATGGTGCCGGTCTTGTCAACGCAGAGCACCGAGACGGCGCCGAGGGTTTCCACGCTCGGCAGTTTTCGAACGAGCGAATGCTTCTTGGCAAGGCGCCAAGCACCCATGGAAAGAAAAACGGTGAGAATGACGGGAAATTCCTCGGGAATCATCGCCATGGCGAGGGTGACGCCGGAGAGAATGCTTTCCACCAAGCGGTCCACAAAGGCGTGATCGGGGATATTAAACCACGTGATGACCGCGACGAGAACAAAGAGTAGCCCGGCGATAACGGCGCAGGTTTTCACGAGTTTTCCCGTCTGTTTTTGCAGGGGGGTATCCTCGACCGGTGCCGTGGCAATACCCATTCCGATTTTGCCGTACTCGGTTGCGGCTCCTGTCTTTTCCACTTCGACCGTCGCACTTCCCTGCGTGACGAGCGTGCCGGCGTAGCAATAATCCTTGCGCCAATAATCGCCGTCGGGGACGGCTTTTTCCGTGGTCGTTTTCCAAACGCCCTGTGCCTCTCCCGTCAGAGAGGATTCGTCAACGCACAAATCCGCACAGCGCAAAATCACGCCGTCTGCCGGGATTTTGACGCCTTCGCAAACGATCATCAAATCGCCGGGGACAAGTTGTGTCGTGTGAACGGTTTTTTCCACGCCGTCACGGATGACGGTAATCTCGGGTGCAGACAAATCTTTTAAGGCGCTTAACGTTTTGTCGGTTTTCCATTCCTGCATCACGTCGATAGAGATGATGCCGACGACGAATATCAGCATGATAGCGCCGTCTTTCGGTTCGCCGAGAACAAAATAAATGACAGCAGCAATCATCAGCAAAAGGAACATCGGCTCGCAAAGAGTATGCAGAACGGTTTTGAATAAACTGTTCTTCTTTCCGAGCGTCAGTTCGTTTTTGCCGTACTGCTGCTGTCTTTTGATAACTTCTTCTTCGGTTAGTCCAGTCAGGTTGTTTTTTTCGTTTGTCATAAAAGAATCCTCCGTTTTTAAAAAAAGCGGTAATTGATTTCTCCTATGGCACTCGCACAAGGTCGGTGGTTCACGGGCTTTTTGAAAATAGAAAAAGCACACCCGTGAAACATACGCACTGTCCCACAGATATGCCGAAACATACTGTTGCCGCCTGCAAAGCGGCCCGGCCCCACGCCCTCTCGGGCATCGCCTGCTCAGTTTGTACTGTTGATCTCGCATTCCGCCTCGGAATGTAATGCAGTGCAAAGAGATAACAATAGTATATGATGATTCTTTGATTTTGTCAAGTTTTTCTCGAAAATTCTTTTTCTTGCGTGTATGTATCCCCACAAAACGGTATCAAATCACGGCTCTGCCGTGTATTTCCTCTGCGCTTGCGCGGTATTCTTCTCTCTTCCTCTTGACAACCTCTTTCTTTTTTCGTATAATATTATTTTGGGAAAAAACGGAGGTGGCATATTTGATACTCAACCAAGAAAAAATAGACGCACTCAAAGCGCAGAAGGCGAGTTTGCCGCCGCTCCGCTTTTTGAAAAGCGATAAACAAATCGACGGATGCCGAAAAGCAGGCGCCGTCAATTCTCTCGTGCTTGACGCCGTGGCGAAAGAAATCCAAGTCGGCATGAGCACCGAGGACATCGACCGCATCGTGATGCGAGAAACCAAGGCGCTCGGCGGTATTCCTGCCTGCCTCGGTTTTGAGGGATTTCCGAAAGCGGTTTGTACTTCCCGCAATGCCGTCATCTGTCACGGTATCCCCGACAAAAATGAAATTATCCGCGAGGGGGATATTCTGAACGTCGACTGTACGACGATTTACGACGGATATTTCGGTGATGCGTCGCGCATGTTTACCTTCGGCAATATCGGCAAGAAAGCGGAAGAACTCGTCGCCGTCACAAAAGAGGCGGTCGACCTTGCTATCTCGCACCTTGTCCCCTACGAATCCCATCTGTCGGATATCGGCTATTATATCGGCGGACTTGCCAAACGGCACGGTTTTTCCGTGGTTCGCGAAATCGGCGGTCACGGCGTCGGTCTCGAAATGCACGAAGACCCCTACGTGTGCCATCTCGGTTTTCTCGGTCGCGGCATCGTTCTTTTGCCCGGTATGATTTTTACCATCGAGCCGATGATTTGCGAAGGAACCAACAAATTTACCGTTGACCAAAAGAACGGTTGGACGATTTACACCGCCGACCGCAAACTCTCGGCACAGGTCGAGCACGAAGTGCTTATCACCGAGACGGGTTATGAAATTTTATCAAAGTAATTTTTGTTTTATCAATGGGAGGCTATTATGAAAAAACTGCTTGAAGAATTCAAAAAATTTATTTGCCGCGGAAACGTATTGGATATGGCTATCGGCGTTACGGTTGCTACCGCGTTTACCGCCGTCGTCACGGCGTTTACCAAGGCGTTTATCTCGCCGCTGCTCGCTCTTTTGACCGACGGCGCCGATATGTCTGCACTCAAATGGGTCATTCGTCCCGAGGTGACCGACGGAGAAACCGTGATCAAAGAAGAAGTGTCTCTGCTTTACGGTACCTTCGTTCAGTCCCTTATTGACTTTTTGATCATCGCGCTCGTCTTGTTCTTCGTCTTGAAAACGGCAGCGTTCTTGAATAAGCACGCCGAAAAATTGGCAAATGAAGTCAAGGAGAATATGGAAAAAATCGCCGAGGGTGTCAAAGACAAGCTCGGAAAAGAAATCCCTGCAGAAACCCCTGCAAGCGAAGACGGTGACGTTTCCGCAACCGAAGAAACCAAGGCCGAAGCACCTGCCCCCGTTCCCTCTTTTGCCGCTTCCCAAGAAGAAATCGAACTGTTACGTGAAATTCGCGACGCTTTAATTCAGAAAAAGGATGAAGACAAACATGAATAACAACGTTGACGTGGTCATCGTCGGCGCAGGCCCTGCCGGCATTTTCACCGCGCTCGAGATGCTGAATCTCGGGACCAAACGCAAAATATTGATTATCGAAAAAGGACGCGCTATCGAAAAACGTTCTTGTCCCAAGAGCAAGACCGGCAAATGCATGAACTGCAAGCCGTGCGCCATCACGACCGGTTTTTCGGGTGCCGGTGCTTTCTCGGACGGCAAGCTTTCGCTTTGCTATGAAGTCGGCGGCGATCTTCCCTCCTTGATTGGCGAAGATTTCGCACAGACGCTTATTGATTACACCGACAAAATCTACTTACAATTCGGCGCCGATACCCATATCGAAGGTCTCGGTCACGAAGAAGAAAAGAAAGAAATCAGAAAAAACGCGATTCGCGCCGGACTCAAACTCGTAGACTGCCCGATTCGCCATCTCGGAACCGAAAAGGCGCAGGATATTTACTACGCGATTGAAAAGCACCTGCTTGATGCCGGTGTCGAAATCCTCTTCAATACCGAGTGCCTCGACGTCATCATTGACGAGGACGAAGTGTGTCACGGCGTCACCATCAAAGAAGCCGACGGCAAGATGCAAACCATCCAAGCCGAAGAAGTCATCGTCGCTACCGGCAGACGCGGCGCCGAATGGCTCGAGGGTCTTTGTGCCGACCACAATATTGCTCACCAACCCGGCACCGTCGATATCGGCGTCCGCGTGGAAGTGCGCAACGAAATCATGGAGAAAGTCAACACCGTTCTTTACGAGTCGAAACTCGTCGGTCACCCGGCGCCCTTCAAAAACAAAGTCAGAACCTTCTGCCAAAACCCCGGCGGTTTCGTCAGCCAGGAGAACTACGACAACAACCTCGCCGTCGTCAACGGCCATTCCTATAAAGATCTCAAGAGCAACAACACCAACCTCGCTATTTTGGTATCCCACAACTTCTCGACGCCGTTCAATCAGCCGATTGCGTACGCGCAGAAGATCGGTGAACTTACCAACATGCTTGGCGCCGGTCATATTCTCGTACAGCGTTTCGGCGATATTCTCGACGGCAAGCGCACCTGGGCAAAGGAACTTGCGCAGTCCAACGTTCGCCCGACCATTCCCGACGCGGAAGCCGGCGACATCACGGCGGCGATGCCCTATCGCGCCATGACCAACATCATCAACTTTATCAAGGCGATGGACGAGGTCGTGCCGGGCTTTGCCTCTTACGAGACGCTGCTTTACTCTCCCGAACTTAAGTTTTATTCCAACCGCGTCAAGATGGACGAAAATCTCAATACCAACGTCAAAGGACTTCACTGTCTCGGTGACTCCTCGGGTTGGACGCGCGGT
>DCHY01000029.1 GCA_002315715.1 Clostridiales bacterium UBA1740
ACTTCCTCGGTATCATGCAGAACGAGTGGGCAGGCGCACAGGCATTCTCTTCCTTTGATACCTACTTGGCACCTTTCGTGAAGATCGACAACTTGACCTACGATCAGGTTAAGAAATGCATCGAATCTTTCATCTACGGCGTCAACACGCCTTCCCGTTGGGGTACGCAGGCGCCCTTCTCGAACATCACCCTTGACTGGGTCGTTCCCGCCGACCTTGCCGAACTCAACTGTATCATCGGCGGCAAAGAAGTGGACTTCAAATACAAAGACTGCCAGCGTGAAATGGACATCGTCAACAAAGCCTTTATCGAGGTTATGATCGAAGGCGATGCCAACGGCCGCGGCTTCCAGTATCCTATTCCCACCTACTCCATCACGAGAAACTTCGACTGGTCGGAGACCGAAAACAACCGTCTTCTTTTCGAGATGACCGCCAAATACGGCACGCCTTACTTCTCGAACTACATCAACAGCGATATGGAACCCTCCGACGTCCGTTCCATGTGTTGCCGTCTTCGTCTTGACCTTCGTGAACTTCGCAAGAAGTCGGGCGGTTTCTTCGGCAGCGGTGAGTCCACGGGTTCGGTCGGCGTCGTTACCATCAACATGCCGAGAATCGCTTATCTTGCCAAGGACGAGGCGGATTTCTATGCGCGCCTTGACCGCATGATGGACATCTCCGCAAGATCCTTGAAGATCAAACGTACCGTTATCACGAAACTCCTCGAAAACGGTCTGTATCCTTACACCAAACGTTACCTCGGCACCTTTGCCAACCACTTCTCGACCATCGGCCTTGTCGGTATGAACGAAGTCGGTTTGAACGCCAAATGGCTCAGAGCCGATATGACGCATAAGAAGACGCAGGACTTCACGGCTGAGGTTCTCAACCACATGAGAGAGCGTCTGTCCGATTATCAGGAAAAATACGGCGACCTTTACAACCTCGAAGCAACGCCTGCCGAATCCACCGCTTTCCGTCTTGCCAAGCACGACGTTAAGCGTTACCCCGGCATCATCACCGCTGCCAAGAAGGAAGGCGATACGCCTTATTACACCAACTCTTCGCACCTTCCCGTCGGCTACACCGAGGATATCTTCTCGGCACTTGACATTCAGGATAATCTCCAGACCCTTTACACCTCCGGCACGGTATTCCACGCCTTCCTCGGCGAGAAACTGCCCGACTGGAAAGCGGCGGCTGACCTTGTCCGCAAGATCGCCGAAAACTATAAACTTCCTTACTACACCATGTCTCCCACCTATGCCGTATGTAAAACGCACGGCTACATCGCCGGTGAAGTTTACACCTGCCCGATTTGCGGAGAAAAGACGGAAGTTTACAGCCGTATTACCGGTTACTACCGTCCCGTTCAGAACTGGAACGACGGAAAGTCGCAGGAATTCCAGGACCGTAAGGTTTACGACATCGCCCATTCTCACTTGACGCGCAACGGTTGTGTTTGCTGCGGCGAGGAAGAGAATATCCACGAAGTCATCGAGAATCCCGGTGAAGATGCGGTTTACCTCTTTGCCACCGCAACCTGCCCGAACTGCAAAATCGCGGCAGCGCTCCTCGATAAAGCCGGTGTTGCTTACCGCAAGGTAATCGCCAACGACGAGCCGGAACTGGCTACCAAATACGGTATCAAACAGGCTCCGACCTTGCTCTTCGATAAGGGCGGCAACATTGAAAAATACGTCGGCGTTTCGGATATCAAAAAATATCTCGGCGCTTAATCCAACACAGGGAGATACATCATGTTTGATGTCATCGTTATCGGCGGCGGTCCTTCGGGACTGACCGCCGCCCTTTATGCACGGAGGGCAAATAAAACCGTGCTCGTCATCGAAAAGGACATTTTCGGCGGACAAATCACCTTCTCTCCGAAAGTTGAGAATATCCCGGGCTTTGCCGCCGTCACCGGCAACGAATTTGCGGAAAAACTCGTTGACCAGGTCTTGGGACAGGGGGCGGAAGTAGAGTATGACAAAGTCACCGCCGTCGAAAAAACGGAAAACGGCTTCACGGTAAAAACCGAAGGTTCGTCCTTTGAGGGAAAAACCGTGATTTTGGCAACCGGCGCCAAGCACCGTATGCTCGGCGTTGCCGGAGAAGAACAACTCGTCGGCCACGGCATTTCTTTCTGTGCCGTTTGTGACGGCGCTTTCTATGCCGGACGCACCGTCGGTGTTGTCGGCGGCGGAAACTCCGCTTTGCAGGAAGCCTTGATGCTCTCCGACCTCGTCAAAAAAGTGATTGTCATTCAAAACCTTGACTTCTTGACCGGCGAAAAGAAACTCCAAGAGGCGCTCGCCGCCAAAGATAACGTCGAAATTCTCCTCGGCACCGTCGTTGACGGTTTCGAGAAAGAAAACGGCGAACTGTCGGCGGTTCGCTTGGCAGATAAAAACGGCAAAACCGTTTTGCCGCTGGACGGTCTGTTTATCGCCATCGGCCTCGTTCCGCAGAACGAACCGTTCTCGTCGCTCGTTCGGCTGGATGAGCGCGGCTACGTCGTCGCCGACGAAGACGTGAAAACCGACACGCCGGGACTTTTCGTTGCCGGTGACTGCCGTCAAAAACGCATTCGCCAGGTTGCCACCGCCGCCGCTGACGGCGCCATCGCGGCACTTTCCGCCTGCGACTTTGTGGATTCCTTGACATAATCCAAAGGGTATTTTGCATTTGCAAAATACCCTTTTTCCTTTTTCCGCTTCTTGACAATTATTGGCGTTGGTGATACAATAAACGAGAAAAAAGCCTAACGTTTTGAGGTGAAAAACCATGTTCCAAGTAGAAAAAACCGTGGACGCTCTCGTCCTCTGGATTCAAAAATTCTTTGAAGAAAACGGCAAAGGCTGTCCCGCCGTTCTCGGCATCTCGGGCGGCAAGGACAGTTCCGTCGTGGCGGCGCTTTGCGCCAAAGCCCTCGGCAAAGAAAACGTCGTCGGCGTGCTGATGCCCTGCGGTCTTCAGGCGGATATCGACGCTTCGTACGACCTCGTGAATCACCTCGGCATTCGCCACGTCGTGATCAACATAAAGGATGCCGTCGAAGGCTTGACGGGTGCCATGCCGAAAGAAATGCCGCTCTCAAGGCAGGCAGAAGTCAACTTGCCGCCTCGTATCCGCATGGCGACGGTCTATGCCGTTTCTCAGTGTGTCGGCGGCAGAGTCGCCAACACCTGCAACCTTTCGGAAGATTGGGTGGGCTATTCGACACGCTACGGCGATGCCGCCGGAGATTTCAGTCCGCTTTCGCACTTGACGGTGCAGGAAGTGAAGGCCATCGGGCACTATCTCGGTTTGCCGACGCATTTGGTGGAAAAAGCGCCGAGCGACGGGCTTTGCGGCAAGACTGACGAAGACAACCTCGGTTTCACCTACGCCGAACTCGACCGCTATATCCGAGAGGGAAAAATCGACGATCCCGAGAAAAAAGCGTTGATTGATAAAAAACACAAAGCCAATCTTTTCAAATTGCAACCGATGCCGTCGTTTGACCCCGAAATCCCGACGATTTCCTAAGAAAAACCGCGAAAGAATCCTTCTTTCGCGGTTTTTGTTGTCATAATGTTATAATAATAATTTCGAAAAAGTGATTGACTTGTCGTTTTTTGTATGTTATGATGTATGGCGTCGTGTTATTTTAAATATTTTAAGGAGATAGTGCCACGGCACGTTGCTCTATGAAAAAGAACAAACCGTTTGAAACGACCAAAAAGCCGAAAACACCCTATCGTCTTTTGATGCCCGTTGAGTGGGGCGGAACGCTCGGCTATATTTCCCGTGTCCACTGGGGCAAAATCGACCGTCACGGTATCAAAAAAATGAAACCGCCCTTCCTTCTTCTTGCCAATCACGGTTCCATGATTGATTTTCCCATGGCAGTGAAAGCCGTTTTCCCTTTTCGTTGTAATTGGGTCATCTCCATCGAAGAATTCGTCGGCAGAGAATGGCTGATGCGCGGCATCGGCGGCGTATATAAGCGCAAGTTCACCTCCGATATGACCTTCCTTCGCCACCTTTTCGACGTCCTCAAGAAAAAACGCCGTCCCTGCATCATGTACCCCGAGGCGCGTTTCTCTCTTGCCGGCATCAACGAGCGTATGAGCGAAGCCCTCGGTCAACTTGCCAAGACGGCAAACGTCCCCGTTTATACTCTGATTTCGCACGGCAATTTTCTCTATCAACCGCAGTGGAACAAAGCGCACGTCAACCATATTCCCGTCACCGCCGATTTGAAGATGGTAGTCTCGGAAGAAGAAGTCGGAACGCTTTCGGCGGAGGAAATTCAGCGCCGTATCGAAGAATCTTTCGTCTACGACGATTACGCTTGGCAGGCAGAGAACAAAGTGCCGATCTTCTCACGCTTCCGCTGCGAGAACATCGAGCGCATCCTCTACCGTTGCCCCGTTTGTGAAAAAGAATTTGCCATGCGCGGAAAAGGAAACGGCATCACCTGCGGCGCTTGCGGTTCCCACTGGGATATGAATCGTTACGGCGTGCTTCATTCGGAAAATGCCAAGGACACTTTCACCCACGTTCCTGATTGGTACCGCTGGGAAAGAGAAAAGACCGTCGAAGAAGTCAGAAGCGGAGAATATCTCATGGAAGATACCGTCCGTATCGAGCGCCTTGTCAATTGCAAGGTCGGATTTAGGACCATCGGCAACGTCAATATGACCCACGGCAAAGACGGCTTCGTCCTTGACGGCACCCTCGATAACGGCGAGCATTTTCATCTTCACCGTCCCCCCGAAACCATGGAATCCTGCCATATTGAATATGATTTCCATAAAAAAGGCGTCGAAAATCGCGGCGCCGCCATCGACCTTTGCAACCGCACCGACACCTATTTCGTTTTCCCGATTCATAAGCCCGACGCTCTGACGAAAATTCACTTTGCCACCGAAGCGCTTTACGATATCGCAAGAGAAAACAGTAAAAAAGGCGCGGCACATAAAACCCAAACCGAACAGGCATAAAAAACGCCGCCACGGCGCTCGTAAAAATTTGCGAAGCGCCGGGCGGCTCTTTTTTTGTCGGTTATTTGAGTTTTTCACGCAAGGCAATTTCCATTTGCTCGCGCTTTTTGGATTCTTTTTCCCAATCGAGAAGCGTCGGCATGACAGAGGAAAGTTCTGTCAGCGCCTTCGGCACTTCGATTTTTTGGGGACAAATGGAGGTACAATGCCCGCAGCCGATACAGCAAGAGGGAAGTTTGTCTTTCGCCAAAGACTGTAAGCGCATGGCGGCAGTCATACTGCCTTCTTTGCTGAACTTGATATCGTTATAGCAGGAAATAAGCGTCGGAATATCCAGTCCCATCGGGCACTCCGAAACGCAGTAACGGCAAGACGTGCAGGGCAGAGATTTTTTCATCTTTTCGGCAAGGGACAAGATTTTTTCGGTTTCTTCATCGTTCAACATCACGCCCTCGTCAAAGGTTTTGATATTCTCTTTCATTTGTTCAAGGGCGGACATGCCCGAGAGGGTGATAGCAACGTTGTCAAAGCGGCGGATAAACGAGAGCGCTGCTTCGGCAGGTTGCATGCCTTTGCGAATGGCGTTGATTTCGGCTTTTTCTTCGTCGGTGATTTTGGCAAGGCGACCGCCGCGAATGGGCTCCATGACGATCACGGGAATGCCTTTTTGCGTGAGATATTCATATTTGTCTTTTGCCTTTTGCAGGGTGTAGTCAAGGTAATTGAACTGTATCTGGCAGAAGTCGAAAAGCCCAGGAAACCGCTCGACGATTTCTTTCAGACAAAAGATATCGGCGTGAGAGGAAAAACCGAGATGTTTGATTCTTCCAAGCCGTTTTTGCTCACAAAAGTAGTCAATAATGCCCCATTTTTCGTCAGTATAAACGGGAAGAGACTTTTCATAAACGTTGTGAAGAAGGTAAAAATCGAAGTATTCCACGCCGCATTTTTTCAGTTGGTCTTCGAAAATGCCTTGCGGGTCATACACGTCGCGAATTTGATGCCCCGGGAATTTGTCCGCCAAAAGGAAGGATTCGCGCGGATAGCGGGAGAGCGATTTGCCGACGACGACTTCACTCATGCCGCCGTGATAGGGATATGCCGTATCGAAATAATTGACGCCGTTTTGCATGGCGGTGTCGATCATCTCGTCTACGCGCCCTTCGTCAATGGTGCCGTCCTCTTTGGTGGGAAGACGCATGGTGCCGAATCCGAGTTTCGGTACCGCCGTACCTTGAATAAAAGAAGTATCCATAACAGCCTCTTTTTCGTTTGATTGCTTTCATTATAGCAGATTTTCGGTATTTTGCCAAGACTTCACCGTAATTTTGTCTTTCCGTAAACTGATAAAAACGAAAAAGGAAAAGACAGATGATTGAGAGCAAACCATACAACCGCGACCATGCCGTAACCTATG
This sequence comes from Clostridiales bacterium UBA1740, assembly GCA_002315715.1. Classification (GTDB taxonomy): domain Bacteria; phylum Bacillota; class Clostridia; order Oscillospirales; family CAG-272; genus UBA1740. Next base: position 6,412 of record DCHY01000029.1, read on the forward strand.
CCAAAAAGTGGGCTTACGCCCAAAATCCGCTCTTCGGCAGTTTTGCCGGGATTGGCGGTAACTGTACGAATTTCGTCTCGCAGTGCCTCTATGCCGGTTCTTGCCAAATGAATTACAAAGCCGTTTTCGGGTGGTATTATATCTCGCTTGAGGACAGAACCGCCTCTTGGACGGGGGTCGAATTTTTCTACAACTTTCTTCTCGGCAACAAGGGCGTCGGTCCCTACGGACGCGAATGCCGACCGGACGAAACGGCGCTCGGTGACGTCATTCAACTTTCACGGGAGGCGACGGGATTTTATCACTCGCTGCTTATCGTCGGCTACGACGGGGAAGATCCGCTCGTCGCCGCGCAAACCGACAATGCGTATAACAGACCGCTTTCTTCCTACACCTTCGATACGGCGCGGTATCTCAAAATCGAAGGGGTGCGTTTTGACGGAAAACCCATCACGGAAGCCTGCTTCGACGACGTTTTACTCGGCGTCTCCCTTTCACCCACGCCCTAAAATCAACTTGACTTTATGCGCACGTAATGGTATACTGTTTGTGAAATTTTCATCGTCGAGGACTTTATGAAAAAGTATATCTCACCTATGTTTCTTTTTATGGCGGCTTTGTTTTGGGGCATTTCCTTTCCGATTCAAAAATGGATTGCCGATATGGACCTGCCGCTCTTTCCTTATTACGCAACGCGAAGCCTGATCGGCGTGCTCTTCCTGATGGGCGCTGCGATGGCGTTTGATCATTTTTCGAAAAACGGTCGGCATCTGTTCGGTCACGGCAAATTTTTGGATATCACGAAAGAGGAATGGATAGGCGGTGTCGTCTGCGGTGCGTTTTTGATCGTTGCGTCACTTCTTCAGCAATACGGCATGGTAGGCGATACGGATTCCGGCAAAAGCGGTTTCATCACGGCGCTCTATTCCGTTTTCGTTCCGATTCTCGGCTTGGCACTCGGCAAAAAGCCCAAAAAACAAATTTGGATTTGCCTTCCTGTTGCGGTGGCGGGCTTCTATTTTCTCTGCGTCAAGACGGGCTTCGTCGTTACGACGTCCGACTTGATCACCTTGCTTTGCGCCCTCATGTTTGCCTTTCAGATTATGGCGATTGACCGTTTCGTCGAACGTTGCGACCCGATTCGCTTGTCGATGGTTCAGTTCTTCTTCAGCGGTATGCTTGCGGTCGTATTGGCACTCCTCTGCCGTCAGTCTTTTTCCACCGTCATCTTTGCTCCCGACGGCAACGTCAGCGGCGGCATCATTTGGCGCATTCTCTATCTCGGCATTATGTCAAGCGGCGTGGCTTACACCTCTCAAATGTTGGGGCAAAAAGGAACCGATCCTTCCGTTGCCTCGCTCTTGCTTTGTTTGGAGTCGGTATTCGCGGTCATCAGCGGCGCTATCCTTCTCGGTGAAACCATGCAGGGCAGAGAAATTGTCGGTTGCATTCTCGTTTTCCTTGCCGTCGCCTCGGCACAACTGGATTTTCAGGACGTGAAAGATAAGTTGAAAAACAAAAAGAATGCGCAGAAAGGCGCGCTTCCCAAAGACAATTAAGAAAGGAACTCCCATGAACGGTACGGACTTTACGGCACCCGTTTTGCCGGCGGATCACCCCCGCGTTTTCATCCAAAAGGCAGATATTCCGGCGCTCCGTGAAAAAATCAAAAAACCGGCGCTTTCCGATGCGTATGCGGCATTCCTTTCCCGTCTGTCGGAACCTGCCGACGGCACGCTTGCCCATCCTTCGGGGAGCCGTTTTACCAACGCCGATTCGCACAAACTCGGCGTTATTGAGTGCTACGCCCTCTCCTATCTTCTTGACGGGGACGAGGCGCGCGGCAGAGCGGCTATCGACGCCGTCTTGACCTATCACCGCGAAATCGTGCATTACGATTATAATACCCAGGGGCAGGAACTTTTCACCCTCGGCCTCGTTTACGACTGGTGCTATGCTCTCCTTTCCGAGAGGGAAAAAGACATCTTCTTCCGCGCAGTTGAACAAACGGCGAGCGGCATGGAGATGGGATATCCGCACTTTTCCCAAGGCTTCGTGACCGGTCACGGCGTCGAAGGACAACTCATGCGCGATTTGATGTGTGCTGCCATCGCCATGGCGGATGAACACCCCGCGCTCTATCAAAACACCGCGAAATTGTTTTTCACCGAAATGGTGAAAGCCAAACGGTATTTATATTCCTTTGGGGCGTATCCTCAGGGCACGCATTACATCTCCTACCGTATGCAGTGGGAATACTTGGCGACGCGCCTTTGGGACGGTCTCGGCATTGACCACGTGTTCGGCGAACAGCAGAAGGAACCGCTCTATTGGTTCTTTTATATGATGCGTGGGGACGGTATTTCCCTGTTCGACGGCGACGACCACAAAAACAATCTTCCGCTCGGCGAGCCGTACCACTTGATGTACCGTCCGTACTTTCACGCCGCTTCCTATGAGCATGACGGCTATTGCCTGTCGGAAGCCTTGCGTGAGCGCCCCGAGAATCCTTTCCGGGAATCGGGTAACCAATCTTTGAATGCGGTGGAATATCTGCTTTGCGCGGATCCCGACCTTCAACCGAAACCGATTTCCGATTTGCCGCTTTCCCGTTATTTCGGTCATCCGCGCGGAGAACTCATTGCGCGAACCGGTTGGGACTCTGACAGCGTCGTATGTCAGATGAAAATCAATCATATTCACACCGGAAACCACCAACACCTCGACGGCGGTGCTTTCCAGATTTACTATCACGGCTATCTTGCCACCGACAGCGGCTATTATCAGGCTTTCCGAAACAGCGACAACCGCAATCCCGCCTCGGGCAATACCAATTACAATTCACAGCACTTTCTGTCGTATTATCAGCGAACCGTTGCGCACAACTGTATGCTCGTCTTTGACCCGAACGAAAAGGTGGCGAACTACGACCGCACCGACCTTTCGAATGACGGCGGACAGCGCTATCCCGATAACGGCAAGGAAGCCAAAACCCTCGATATGCTTCTGGATCCCGCCTTCGGTCACCGCGTCGGCGAAGTGCTTGCCTATCGCATTGACGAAGGTGAAAACCCTCGTTATTCCTACCTCAAAGGCGATTTGACCGACGCTTACACCGAAAAGGTGACGGGCTATTGCCGCTCCTTCGTCTTTTTGCCGCTATGCGAAGAAGCGGACAAAGCGGCGCTTGTCGTCTATGATCGCATCGCGAGCGCCGACGCGTCTTTCAAGAAAACTTGGCTTCTCCATACGCTGGAAGAACCGATACTTTCGGGCGACACGTATGCAGCCGCCGATACCCGAGAGGGATACGGAGGCGAGCTGACGCTCAAAACGCTTTTGCCAAAAGAAAAAACCGTCAAAATTCTCGGAAACGACGAGGTCTTCCGTGTTGGCGACGTCAATTACGTTGCCAAGACTTTGGAAGGCAATCGCCATAACGAGGGCGGCGGATATCGCCTTGAAATCACCCCGAAAAACGAAAGTATCGAAGATACCTTCTTGAACGTTTGCGGTATCGGCGACAGGGGCAAAACGCACGTCGCGTCATCGTATCTCAAGACGGAAACTCACGAGGGTGCGCTCGTCGGCAAGAACGTCGTTTTGTTCGGCACCGATAAAAATCCCTCTGCAAAACCCCAAACCGTTCGCACCGAAAGCGATTGTCAAATGCTTTTGGTTTTGGATTTAGTTCCCGGCGTTTGGTACGTCAACGACAAACCATACGAAGTAGACACTGACGGCGTTTTGACCGTGCTTGTCCCCCCACGCGTTTGTCACATCAAAAGAGAGGAACCGTAATTGATTAAAAAAGAAAACACGCAAAGTCAAAAGCTTCGCACCTACGTCGGCATCGCCGTGTTTTCGGCGCTTGCCTACGTCGTGGTGCTGATAGCGCCCATCAAAGTCAGTTTTCTGACCTTGGATTTTAAGACGGCCGTTATCACCCTTGCCGGGTTGATTTACGGACCCATGGCGACCTTTGCCGCCTCGCTCGTCTCTTGCCTTTTGGAGGCGGTGACGATCAGCGACACACAGTTTTGGGGCTTCCTTATGAATTTCTTGGCAAGCTTCGTTTTCTCCGCGACCGTCACGGTGCTTTACCGATATCAGCACAATAAACTCGGTGCGGTGCTCTCCCTTTTTGCCGGCGTTGCGGCGCTGACCGTGGTCATGGTGCCTGCCAACCTGTTTATCACACCGATTTACATGAAGGTGACAAGAGAGGCGGTCGTGTCGTTGCTTTTGCCGCTTCTTATTCCTTTCAACGTCGCCAAGGGACTGCTCAACGCCGCCGCCGTCGCGCTTCTGTATAAACCCATTATTACCGCGATGCGAAAAATCGGCTGGCGAGAATCGTCGGGCGAATCCCAAATACACAAAAAAGACACCGTCATTTGGGCGATTGCCGCCGCGTTCGCTATCGCCGTCGCCGTCGGTTTGCTCATTCTGTTAAACCGTTCATAAAAAAGGACCTCCCACCGTTCGTTCGTGGGAGGTCCTTTTTTATGCAGTTAAGAATTGAAAATCAAAATCACGCTGTTCATCGAAGTGACGTATTGGAAAGATGTCGACACTTTGGTTTCGTTCATGATGGCTTGAATTGCGGCTGCCGTATCGGTCAATCCCATATCCAAACGCAAATCGAGGGAACGTTCGGCGAGCGGATACGCGGCAAGGATGGCTTCCACCAACGCCGCACCGTCTTTTGCCGAGGTGATTGTGAGAGAATAGGTATTATCATTTACCTTGACGGTAAGCGCGTCATAGAAAGGATAATCCGCCGTCGCGTGGATATCGGCGTAGTAAGTGCCGTCCTCGACGGCATGCGCGGCATAGGTGCTGTCTGAAAGAAGGAAGAAAGAGTAGGTCAACACTTCCGTGTCACCGACGATCGTTCCGCCGGCGGTAGCGTCCACCACGTACCAATTGTCGCCGAGTTTCACTTTGTTCCAGGCGTGGGGTCCGTTTCCTTCAACGGTCTTGCCCGACACGCGGATACATGAAATCCCTTCCATGGCACAAAGGGAAGCAAAGGCTTTGCTGATGCCGTCGCAAACCGCGAGATGATCGAGAAAGACGCCTTCGAGAGAAAAGGCACGGTAAGCGGTCAACCCCTTGGCTTCGGCTTGTACCATCTCCAATACGGCTTTGTCGTAAACGGTATCGAGAATCAGTTTTTCATAAATGGCGCGCACTTTTTGGTAGTCGGTCATATCGTCGGAAACGGCTTCGCGCAGGAAGATCTTCATGGTGTTGTAAAGCGCGATGATATCCGTCGCATCCGCGTCGATGACGGGGCGGTAGCCGTGTTCCAGTGCATAATAGAGCGCGTCGGAATTTTTGACGGGGAATTCTTTTGTACGTTTGTCGGCGGCAAAATCGTCAAACAAGGCGGAGCGTTTGTTGCTGACGGGCGTCACGTTCAAGCTGGCGATTTGACGGTACTGCGGCGCTCCGCTCGTCTTGGTTGCCACCTCGGGATAGGTCACGTCCACCGTCAGAATTTTGGCGAGCAAGGAGGTTTCAATCTCGTAGCCCTGGTAAGAAACGCTGCCGGCTTTGAGGTAAGGAAGAAGAGAATCAAAATCGTCTTCGGTATAATCGAGGGAGAATTCCATCGCCGTCTGTCGGTTGATGAGCTGTTGTGAGAAAACGCCGAGCAAATCTTCTCTCGACGTCACGTGGACGGTGGGAAGGGAGGCGTCGATACTCTCCTCTCTGGCGTACAGAGTGAGATTGCCTTCCGGCATACAACTGCCGGTAAAGGGCGTCGTGTAGGTGTCGTCGGTGTAATAGCGAATGGCTTTTCCCGCGCTCGGCGCAATCTTAAAATCGGCACCGAAATCCAGCGAGTCGCCCGCCATCTTCAGTTTGGAGTAGAGGTAGAGGTCGTAGTACAACTTCAAAATCTGTCCGTCGGCGTACACGGCGTCGATACGCACGGATTTTGAAACGTAGGGATATAGGTACCCGTCAAACACGCCGTCGTAAGACCATCCGCGGAAGAAATAAACTTCTTCCTCGGTAATGGTGTTTTCAATCGTCGGATAGGGGATGTCGGCGCCGTAGGACAGTTCCTCGGAATAGACGCACTCTCCGCGGTCATAAATATCGACTTGATATTTCTTTTCGGTTTTCGTGTAGAGAAGCTCGAAATCGGTGTCTTCCGTAACGGAATAGGGAAAGACTTCGGGCTGCTCATCGCCGTTTGCATCCCAACCGAGAATCGAATAGGTGTAGGCGGCGTTGTCTTGCAGAGTGAAGGTGGGCAGAGACAAAAGATTGCCTTTTCTCATCGACTGTCCGTCTCCGAGCGGTTCGCCGTCCTTGAAGAACCGCACCGTCACCGTCGTATTGCCGCTTGGCTTTTGATCGGCGTTGCCGTCGGTTTTTCCTTGCGAAGTGCCGCCGCCCGTCGTTTGGTTCGTCGCGCTTGACGTCCCGCCGTCGGCAGGCAACACAAGGTCAAGGCAGGAAGCCGAAAAGCAAAGAGAAAGCATTATCGGTATCAAAAAAAGAAAACGTATCGGGTTTCGACTGCTCATAAATCCAACTCCTATTTTTTCTTCTATTGTACTGTATTTTGATAGAGGAGTGCAAGTCTTTTCCCGAAAATAAAGAAAATCCCCCGAAAAGAGCTTCGGGGGAAACCTTTTTATTTGGTCATGATGGCTATTTTTTCGGGGTTGATGCCGGTGGTTTCATAGGCAATCGTAAAGATTTCGGCGGCCTCGGCGGCTTGCAGGCTGTCGGCTTTGACGATGACGCTGACGCTGTCGTCTCCGATGACGGCGACGCATTCTTCAAACCCTTTGGCTTTGACGAGCGATTCGATGTTGCTTTCGTTTTGAATATTGACGGCAATCTTTGAAATTTTCTCTTCGGCTTCGGCGCGCGCGACCTCATCTGCCTCTTCGTTGTCGGCAACGAGTTTCAAAACGTCAAGGGCTTCGGCACGGGATTGGGATCTCGTCAGAGCCGTAGCGGTGAAGTAGGTTGATTCTTCGGTTTTATCGTCCCCCGACGCGGCGGCGGCAGCGGCGTAGTTGTCTTCCATGTTGTTATTGCCGTAGCCGATGGCATCCAAGGGATCGTAGAACAAACGGTAGTTGAGATAAACGGCAAGACCGATCAAAAGGCAGGACGTAACGATGATGACGCTTTTTCCTCCGCGGGAGGAAAAGAACTTTTTGAGTTTTTCGGTTTTGATTTTCATAAACACACCTCGATTTTTGTTTTCTGCTTCAATCTATGACGCCGTCCGTTTTCGTATGACCGATTTTATGCTTTTCGTTTCAAAACGGTGATACGGTTGGCGCCGATGCCGAAAAAGGATGACAGCATTTTCGTCAGTTCGGCGCGCACGGCGGCACTGTCTCCGCCGTCGCAAACCACCGTGACGGAAACCACCTTCATAGACGTTTCGGCATCCTGCGCGTAGGCGGCGGTTGTATCGCTTTCGTAGAGAATGAGAACCTGTACCTCTCCCACCCCCGTCACGTTCGACAGTACGTTTTCGACGTTTTTCGTCATGGCGTCTTCGTAGGAAACGTTTTCGGTTTTTGAGCCCGGGAAAACGTCAAAGGTGCCAAGACACAATAGCGTAATACCGACGAGCACGAGAAAGCCGATGAGAAAGACTTCTTTTTTAGCACGCAAATAGCAGAAAAAGGCGTTTTCGTTATTCATATACGACCTCACAATTGCCGCATTTTTGGGAGTTGACATACGCACGGATACCGTTTTGGTCGAGAAAGACGGCAGCCCCCGACAGGAAAACCGTCACGCTTTTTGCCGTCATCGTTTCGGTGGAAAAACCGACGAGCATCACCCGCACTTCGTCTTTTTCCATGCCGAATTCTTCCATGAGCGCCTCCCCGAGGCCCGCTTCGAGCGCTTCTTTTGAGACCGTCTCGAGTGAACTTTCGTAAGAGGGCAGGGAAAAGTCCGGCATTTCGGAAAAGAGCGTCACGCCCTCTATCAAAAAGGGCAATAGAGAAGAGAGAAAAATCACCGAGAAAACCCGCTTTGTCAACCCTTCGAGTTGATTCCCTTCAAGCAAAAAGGATAGCAAACCCAATACGAAGGAAAGCGAAAAAACCGACAGAGAAAAAGCGTTCATATTCACCTCAAGGCGGCGACGCCGCTCATCATAAAAAGGACGAAAGAAAATATAAAAAGGACGGACGAAAACACCGCGACGGCAATGACGGTGTCAAGGGCGTCGGCAAAGGAAGAAAAAAGCGTCAGCACGCCAGAGTCGTCCCCTGCAAACATTCCCCCGAAAAAAGACAGGAAAAACCGCAATAGCAGCAGCCGCAGAAAAACGGGAAGAATCAAGATGGCTATCGTATAAATCCCGACCGCCCCCACCGTGTTTTTGAGATACGACATGGAAGCGGCAAGCGTCTCGACTGCCGATGAAACCGACGAGCCGACAACCGGAACGGCTTGTTGCAGGGTGTATTTTGCCGTTCGCAGGGCAAACGTGTCCTTCGTGCTTCCGAGAAAGGTCTTGAGCGACATTACGGCGGAAAACAACGTCCCGATAAAACCGAGAAAAACGCAAACGGCTTTTTTGAGAGAGCGAGCAAAACGACCGGCGGCAGGGCAAAGAAAAGAGACGAGCGAAAGAGATAAAAGCAAAACGCACAGGGGTAAAAACAAGGACAACACCCATTCGAAAAGCCATAACAGCGACTGATTGCCGACGTAGAGAGAAGCGGCACTCACGGTGCCGCCGCTCGAGAGTTCCGCCGCGTACAAAAACGGCAGTGCAGAAGAGAAAAAGGTGAAAACCTCTCTCAAACCCTCCTCTAACCCCGTCACAAGCGGGCTGATAACCCCCATCAGCGCCACACCGAACACCACCGAGAGCGCGTGCTTGGCGGTGTCGTCTGCTTTTTCTTTTGTCAAAAACCCCTCCGCCAAGAAGAAAAGAAGCCCTAACGCAAACAGAAACACAAGAGCGGAGAAAAAGCCGCTGGCCTCTCCCGTCAGCCATTCAAAAACGGCGGCAAAAGCCCCCTTAATACTGACTCTTTCCCCTAAGTTGTCCCCCCTTTTTATTTCACTTGGAAGCAAGGCGAAAAAATCGGCGAGTGCCTCTTCGGTGTTTGAAAAATCTATTTGATTCGTCATAGGAGCGATACTCCCGTTTCCAAAATGTCAAGGAAAAAGGGAAGTGTCAAAAGGATGATTTCCACCCGCGCCGCCGAAAGGGAAGCCCGTTCGGCGGAAAAGGCGCACAGATCGTGGCAAATGTCGGAAGTGATGCTGCCAAGATAACAAACGCCGAGAATTTTGACGGCGGTTGCTACGTAGGTTTCGCCGTTCGGCACTTTTTCAAGCAACAAAGAAACGGCGGGGAAAAGCAAACGGACGGCACGTCCGAAAAAAAGCAGGACTCCGAAAATACCGAAAAGCGGCGCCCCACGCCAACCGAAAGAAGAAAGAAGAAATCCCGAAACGGCAAGCAATACCAAAGCCCCGAGAAAAGAGTAAAAACTCAAAGGCCGAACACCTCCTTCACGGCGGAGAAAAGATTGCCGATTTCTCCCACCAAAAAGAGCAGAACGATGACGATACCGGCGATGGAAACGAGGGTTGCCTGTTCTTCTCTGCCGGACTTGCCGAGTATGGTGGCGGCGATACTGACGAGAATGCCGATGCCGGCGATTTTGAAAATCAATGAAACGTCCATGTGTTACCTCTTTTCCGGGTTATAAAAACAAAAGAAGGATGCCGAGTGCCAAAGAAAAAGAAAGCGTCTTGGCTAAACGGATACGGGATTTTGATGCTTTTTTGTCGGCGGCAAGCAAAGTTTCCGCTTGCGTCGTCCATACCGACAAGTGCTTTTTTTCTTCTTCCGCGTCTTCTCTGCCAAAGTGTTCGGAAAACTCCGAAAAAACGCAAAGCATCTTTTCACCCATCGAAAAGTTATCTTTTGTTTGCAAAAAAGCCGTTTTTGCGCTTTCGCTTTTTCGCAAAGCTTGGAGATATCCGCAATTTTCAAGGATGGGTTCGTCCGCTTTTTCTGCGATTTTCGGCAGCGGCGAAGAATAGAGCAAAAACTCGTTTTGCACCAAGGACAAAAATCGGCAAAGGCTTTCTTCCTCTATTATCTTTCGTTTCTCATAGGAAGCGTAGCCGAAGGAAAAAAGCAAAGCCGCAAGCAAAAGAAGAATGCCGCCGACGCTCTTCATGAGGCATCCCCAAACGTCACCGCGGCATACGTTCCGTTTTCTTTTCGGATGCCGACGTACACGTCAAACACCCCGAGCGCCGCAAAGGGGGCAAGGGTCGGTTTTTGTCGTATCTCTTCCATATCGGCGGCGTGTGCCGACGCCAAGAGCGGAACGCCGCATTTGGAAAAAGCGAGAAGTCCCGCCGCTTCTTTTTCTCCCCCGACCTCGTCGAGGACGATAACCTCGGGAGACAGGGTGCGCACCGCAATTTCCAGTCCTTTTTCCCGTTGATACCCCGAGAGGATGTCCACCGTCGTGCCACGAAAAAAGGAGGGCGGAAACTCAAAGCGCTCGTCAATGACTGCCACGCGCTTTGCCTGTTTGCCGCTGCCGAGCGTCCGTGCCAAAGCTTTGAGCGCCGTCGTCTTGCCGATGCCGGGGGCGGAATAGACGAGCATTCCCGCTTTTGCACCCTGCCAAGCCGAGAGAAGTGCGTCGAGCGTGTCGCAGGTGTCGTGGGGAATGCGAAAATTCAACCCACGCATCTCCGAAATGCCGACGAGAACACCGCCGACGTACCGCGCCGTTCCGACAACGCCCACGCGCACCCCCTCATCAAAAGGCAAATATCCCTCCGCCATCGCATCGCGGTAGGCATATAGCGACCCGTGTGTGAGTTTTTCTACGGTGTCGTTCAACTCTTCTTTTGATATTTGCGCTTGCAAAAGCAGATTGTTCCCGTCAAGAACGACGTTTGACGCCCCCGGCGTTCGCAGACGAATCTCCGAGAGCCGTTCAAAAAAGCGCGCGTGTGACAGGGAAATGCGCTCGATTTCCCTTGCCGCGTCTTGCGGCAAAACCGACAGAATCCTTTTTATCATTGGTTTTTCCTTTCTTAAAAAATCCGTTGTTTACCTTTTCAAAAATTGACAAATTTTAACAATTTATTGGAAATATTTTCAAAAAGCGATTGACTTCAAAGAAAAAAAGTGGTATAATCGTGGCGAATCCAAAAGGGAGGGTTAAGATGAAAGCTACGGGAATTGTACGTAACATTGACGAACTCGGAAGACTTGTCATTCCGAAGGAAATGCGTCGCAGCATGGATATCGGGACGGACGATCCGATGGAAATCTTCGTGGATGAAGATAAGATCGTTTTGAAGAAGTATGAACCGACCTGCATTTTCTGCGGCGAGAGTGAAAACGTCATTCTCTTCCGTGAGAAGCGCATTTGCGCAAATTGTATCCATGAGTTGTGTCATGGGAAATAAGTTATTTCAATATATGTATTTATGACTCATCATATGAGAGAAAGGAAAACCAATGAAAGTTATTACATTTGGTGAAATCATGCTCCGTCTGGCGCCCGAAGGATACCTTCGCTTTACGCAGGCGGACAAATTCGGAGTCGTTTACGGCGGTGGAGAGGCAAACGTTGCCGTTTCTCTTGCCAACTACGGTGTTGACGCCGCATACGTAACCAAACTCCCGAAACACGAAATCGGTCAGGCTGCCGTCAATGCGCTTCGCCGTTTCGGTGTTGACACCTCCATGATCGTCAGAGGCGGCGACCGTGTCGGTATCTATTTTAATGAGAAAGGTGCATCTCAGCGTCCTTCGAAAGTCATCTACGACCGCGCGCACTCCGCTATCGCAGAAGCAAAACCCGAGGATTTTGATTGGAAAAAGATTTTTGACGGTGCCGATTGGTTCCATTTCACCGGCATTACGCCCGCTTTGAACCCCACCGTTGCCGCTATCTGCCTTGACGCTTGCAAAGCGGCAAAAGAGCAGGGCGTGAAGATTTCCTGCGACCTCAACTTCAGAAAGAAACTCTGGTCGAGAGAACAAGCCAAAGAAACGATGAGCGAACTTTGCAAATACGTTGACGTTTGCATTTCCAACGAGGAAGATGCACACGACGTCTTCGGTATCGATGCCGAAAACACCGATATCGCCGGCGGTAAACTCAACCAGGACGGCTACAAGTCCGTAGCGCGTCAGCTTGCCGAGAAATTCGGTTTTGAAAAGGTTGCCATCACCCTTCGTTCTTCCATCAGCGCCAACGACAACGATTGGCAGGCTCTTCTTTACGACGGAAAAGAATACTGCTTCTCCAAGAGTTATCATATGCACATCGTTGACCGCGTCGGCGGCGGCGACAGCTTCGGCGGCGGTTTGATTTACGCTTGCCTCAACGGTTACTCCACGCAGGATGCCGTTGAATTCGCCGTAGCGGCTTCTTGTCTCAAACATTCGATTGAAGGCGACTTCAACCTCGTGTCCGTTGACGAAGTACGCGCTCTTGCCGGCGGTAACGGTACCGGCCGTATCCAGAGATAATTCAAAAGCGGCGAATTTGAACCCGTCTTTGCCGTTTTCGCCCGTTGACGTACGCCGTACGCCCTCGGTCGAGAGTGACAAATCGAAGTTCATCTTCGCCGCTTTCCCGTTGAAAAAAGAAAATCCGAAGAAAAAGAATTTCCCCGAATTTCCTCTAAAAATCTATTGACAAAAAGAAAATAGTTTGTTATAATAGCATACGCGTAAAGCAAATGCTGCTATGGCTCAGTTGGTAGAGCGCGTCCTTGGTAAGGACGAGGTCATCAGTTCGACTCTGATTAGCAGCTCCAGACAACCCCACGGTTTTTCCGTGGGGCTTTGGTTTTATATGGGGATTTTTTGTTTCTTTTATGCTATAATAGTTACGGAAGAAAACGAAAGGGAGAATCAATATGAAAGTCGGAGATAAACTGCACGGATTTACGGTGACGAGAATCCGAACGCCAAAGGAACTCGATGCCGAAATGATCGAAATGGAATACGATAAAACGGGGACACAACTCGTTTTTCTCAAGCGTGACGACGACAACCGTTCGTTCGGCATCGCTTTTCGCACGGTGCCGGAAGACAGCACCGGCGTTTTCCATATCATCGAGCACTCGGTCCTTTGCGGTTCCCAAAAATACCCGGTCAAAGAACCGTTCGTCGAACTGCTCAAAAGTTCCCTCAATACATTCTTGAACGCCATGACCTACAACGACAAGACCGTCTACCCGGTTGCCTCGCGCAACGAGCAGGACTTCTTCAATCTCGTGGACGTGTATATGGATGCGGTGCTTCACCCCGCCATTCTCCATACCCCCGAGATTTTCAAACAGGAGGGCTGGCATTATGAAATCGACGCCGACGGCAATCCCTCGGTTTCGGGTGTCGTCTTTAATGAAATGAAGGGCGCCTATTCTTCGGTCGAGGATTACACCGAAGAGAAAATCATGTCGCTTTTGTTTCCGGATACCTGCTACGGAAAAGACTCGGGCGGCGATCCCGCCGTCATTCCCGATTTGACGTACGAAGGATTTCTTGCGGCACATAAAAAGTTTTATCATCCCTCAAACGCCCGCATTTTTGCGGACGGCAACGTGGATATCGAAAGACTGCTTTGCTTGCTCGACGGGTTTCTTTCTCCCTACGAAAAAGAAGCCCCTTTGCCCGAAATCCCCCTTCAAACCCCCGTCAAACCTGTAGAACGTGTGCTTCCCTATGAGATTTCCGACAAAGATACCGAGGGAAAAGTGCGCGTCGTATTCGGATATCTCGGTTTTCCTTACACCGAAAAACGCACCCATTTTGCCCTGTCCGTCATTGCGTCGGTGCTCGCCGGAACCAACGAGTCGCCCTTGAAAGCCGCGCTCTTAAACCGCGGTTTGTGCGAGGACGTCGATATGCAGATCGCGACCGGCACGAATCAGTCCTATTTCACGATAGAAGTTGTCAATACCGAAGAATCCAAAATCCCCGAAATCGAAAAAGTCATCGGGGAAGTCTTGACGGAGGCGGCTTCTCACCTCGATGAAAAGCGTCTTTCCGCCTGCCTTAATCAACGCGAATTCTTCCTGCGTGAGCGTGACTTCGGCACCGATCCCCGCGGCATCGTCTTCGGACTTTCGATGCTCGAAAGCTGGCTGTACGGCGGCGATCCCATCGAAGGATTGATTTTCGACGAAGACCTCAAATTTCTGCGCGCCCATCTTTCGGACGGCTATTTTGAAGAACAACTGAAGCGCGCCTTTCTCGATAATCCTTCTCGCGTCAAACTCACCCTTTTCCCCTCCGCCACCTTGGCAGAGGAACGCAAAGAGGAGGAACTTTCGCGTCTTTCTTCCCGTCTGTCTCCCTTGAATGACGAAAAAACAGCCGCGATTGTAGAGGCGGAAGAAGCGCTCAAAGCCTTTCAAAAAGCCCCGGATTCCCCCGCGGCGCTTGCCACTTTGCCGACTTTGAAACTGTCGGATCTCAATCCCATGCCCGACCGCTTGCCGATGGAAATTCAAACTTGCGACGGGCGCGACGTCCTCTTGCATGAAACGGCGACCGACGGCATTCTTTATGCCGAAATCTATTTTGACGTTTCGGACGTGAAAACCGAGGACTTGCCGCTGTTGGCACCGCTTTGCGCTCTTCTCGGAAACGTCAAAACCGATCGTCATACCGCGCTTGAACTGCAAGATTTGATCACTTCCGAACTCGGCTTCTTCTCGTTTTTGCCGCTTGCCAATGCCAAAAACGGGGAAGCGGATAAGGCGAAAATCTATTTGCAAATGACCGCCGGCATTCTCGAAAACAAGGTCGACAGTCTTCTCACTATCCTCGATGAGGTCATTTCAGGCTCCCTGCCCACCCTCGACGATCTCAAAAAGATTATTAAGCAAATGAAGATTGCCGGCGAAGAATATCTCGCGACCGCAGGGCACCAAGTGGCGCTCGGCAGAATTCAAAGTTATCTGACGGCAGAGGGCTTCGCCTCGGAACAGATTCGCGGTTTTGACGCCACCCTTTGGCTCTCGAAACTCAAAGACAAAGACTTAGAGGGCGTCCTTGTCCGCATCAAGGATATGATGGCAAAATTCTTCACCAAAGAGCGCGCCACCGTCAGTTTGACGGGACGTTGCGAGCAAAAATGCGCCGAGCGCCTCCTTGACGTGCTTCACAAAGCCCCCTATTCTCCCGTCTATTTCACCGAGAAAAAAAGCGGCGTATGTCACGAAGGCATCGTTGCCGCGGCACAGACGTCTTTTGCCGTTCTCGGCGGCTATTCTCCCGACTATCACGGTGCCCTTGCCGTCCTTCATAATCTTTGTTCCTACGAATATCTTTGGAACAAAGTGCGCGTGCAAAACGGTGCCTACGGATCGGGATTCATCGCCCGTGCCTCGGGACTTCTTGCCGATTACAGCTATCGCGATCCCAAACCGCAAAACTCGCTTTCGGTTTATCGCGGGATGACCGATTTTGTGCGTGAGTACGTCAAAGACAACGATTTTTCGCGATTCGTCATCGGCGCTTCGGCACAAACTCCGCTCTCTCCCCGTATGATGGGAACGGTTGCCAACATTCGCTACTTCCGCGGCATCACGTTTGAGATAGAATGCGAATATCGTAAACAATTATTAGCAACAACGAAGGAAAATCTGCTTTCTTGTGCCGATTTAATTGATAAAGCCTTCGCCGACGGCCACGTCGCCGTCGTCGGCCCGAGAGCCGCACTTTCTGCCATCCCCGAAAAACTTGAACTGTTATCTCTTGCGAAATAACAAAGAGGCAACCCACACGGGTTGCCTCTTTTTATGGAATAAACTTTAAGCTTTTGCATTGCCGCTTGCTTCTTTGAGGGCTTCATAGAAGTCGGTAAGGGCAGTCGTAGCGCGAACCTCGGCTGTGAAGACCGTCACGCGCACGGACAGATTCAAAACGATTTTGCCGTTCTCCGTTTTCGTTCGAACGGTGAAGCCGGAAGATTCCGACAGATAAATCCATTCTCTCGCGGTTTCTCTTTCGATTTCAACCGATTGCGGAAACGATAAAGCGACCTTCATGGTGCTGTTATCGCCCTCGATGGCGATTTGGATGAGCGACGACAGACAAACCGTGCGAAAGACCGACGTCAAAAACGCGGCGGCACGCGACGGAATCAAATGCACGAATCCACGGAAGGTGCCGACGGTGGACAACTCGAAAGCGCCCTCGTAATTCTCCTTCAAAAAACGGGAAACGGCATCTTTGAAATCCTCCGTACCGACGGCGCGAAAGGTCGTTTCGCGCAGCGGCGAACGGTAGAGATTGTCCGCTTTGATTTTTTGTTTTTTCATATTTCACCCGATATCCGCATAGGACAGAGAAGATAGAACGGTCGTTCCTTGCGCACTCTTGAGAAGTTCGGCTTTTTTCTCGGCGAGCTGCTTTCCGCAATAATCGGCGATGTACGTTTCCATGACACGGTCGCGGTTTTGTTCGAGATAATTCTCCGGCTTGTGCATACGGTAAATGAAGAAAAACCCGTCGAAAGCGTCGCTGACGATTTCGTGCAGGTCCGAAACCTCCCCGTCACACAGCGAAAGGACGACGTCGGTCACGCCGGAATACGAGACGTTGTCGAGCGAATACGCCGTGATGATCTCCCCGGCCTTGACGTCCGCTTCCGCCATGTTGTTCACTTGACCCAACAGGTACGTTCCGATGGTTTCGTCTTGAACGTCGGGGAGCGAGTCGGTCTCGGTGATCGATTCGATGTGGTCTTTGATTTTATCAATGCGAGTCGGATTGTCTAGGGCTACGGCACGGTCAAAATATACGAAAAGCATGCGGGCGGTGGATTCGTCTTCAAAAAACGCGGCGAGTTCTTCGCCACTCGGCGTCAAGTTGCCGAGCCCTTCGCCAAGACCGCTGTAATGCTCGGACAGAACCGTGAGCCCTATCGAGTAGCGGAAAAGCAGGTCCGAAACGGCGTAGTTGCCGCCGGCGGCCTTCAAATTTGACAGATAGTCGTCATAGGATTCAAAACCCTCGTAATACTCGCCGTTGTAGGTGCCGCCTTCCACGTTGACCGTCAGAAGTTCTTCGACCATTTTGTCTACGTCTTTGCCGTAAAGGTCAATGGAAAGTTCGTCACAGAGGGCAAATACGGCGTATATTTCACTCACCCGGTCAAGGATAAGCGCGTTCATTTTTTCAATATACGTTGCGGCGTTTTCTCCCGTCCAAACCGCACGGTCGCCGCCGTCGATACTGTCTCGATACGTGAGGAAAAACAGACGGTAGAGTTCGTATTTGACGTCGTACGTCTTTTTTCCGTTTTTCAGTTCATAGACGACTCTCGATTCTTCTTTGGTGCTCTTTTGCGCTTTGTATTTCGTGCACGAGGCAAAGGAAAAGACAAAAGCCGCAGCTAATAGCAGCGCGAGGATTTTTTTCATATCGTTCCTCTTTGTTTTTTTCTTTATTCTACCATAAATCCCCCGTAAAATCAATAAGAACCGCAAAGTGCCGATACGGGTGCCAAAAGAAACCGAAAATCGCAAGATTTTTTTCGTGAAAAATTGCAAAAACCGAAAAACTGTGTTACAATGAAAAAAAAGAAAGCGGAGGATAGTATGGAAGCACTGTATCAAGTTCCTGTTTCCAAAGTCATTGAAGAATTTCATCTGGAAACCTTTTATTTGCCGGATAAACCCGAGAAAATCATGGTGTCCTGCGCCCGTGTCAACCGTCCCGGCTTACAGTTGTCGGGGTTTTACGATTATTACGAAGCGGCGCGTCTGCAGATTATCGGCAGAGTCGAAAGCCTTTTTCTCGAGCAAATGGAGACCGAAGAGCGCAAGAAGAATCTTGACGATTTCTTCCATTCCGCTCCCGTCGGCGTCATCGTCACGTCGAGTCTTCCCGTCCCCGACGATATGATTTTTTATGCCAAAAAATACGGTATTCCCGTACTCCGTACCGCGGAACGTTCTTCGGAGTTTATGGCGGCGCTCATCTCGTATCTGAACGTCGAACTCGGTCCGCGCATCACCCGCCACGGCGTACTCGTTGAAGTCTACGGCGAGGGCGTCTTGCTCCTCGGCGATTCCGGCATCGGTAAGAGCGAAACCGCTATCGAACTCGTTAAGCGCGGCCACCGTCTGATTGCTGACGACGCCGTCGAAATCAAACGCGTTTCCGCCACCACTCTGATTGGCAAAGCCCCCGAGATGATTCGCCACTACGTGGAACTGCGCGGCGTCGGTATCGTCGACGTTCGGCGTCTGTTCGGTATGGGCTCCATCAAAGACACCGAAAAAATCGACCTTGTGATCAAACTTGAAAGCTGGCAGAAAGATAAAATGTACGACCGCCTCGGACTTGACGAGGAGACGACCGACATTCTCGGCATTCCGATTCCGACCATCGTCATCCCCGTTTCCCCCGGACGAAACCTTTCGGTCGTCATCGAGGTTGCCGCCATGAACCAGCGTCAAAAACGCATGGGTTACAACACGGCACAGGAATTCAACAACCGCCTCGTCGAATCCTACGCCGCAAAAGACTGACAACCGCGAAAAGGGCAGACAAACCGTCTGCCTTTTTCTTTTTGTTCTATCGTTTTTTCTTTCTTCATAAAATGAAGCAAAGGAGAGCTATATGAATACTTACGAAAAGAACCGAACCGAGACAGTCAACGCGGCGGAATGCGCTGCGGACTACGTTTTAGCGGACTATGAAGGGGATATCAAAAAGATTTTGTCGGCAAGCGCCAAGGCGGTGCCGTCGGGACACTTTACCGACGGTAACCGAGAACGTTTCGGCGGCATCGTCACTTTTGACGTGCTGTACGTCGATGCGGACGGCAAACTGACGTCTTTGCATACGACCAAGGATTACGAAATCGGCGTTTACGCCGACGAAGAAAAAACGAAGGATGCAAAGGCGCTTGTGACGGTAAGTGCCGTCAACGCCCGCCCATCCGGCCCCCGCAAACTGAATTTGCGCGCCAATCTGTGTTTGACGGCAGACATTCTCGAAGAAGACGTTTTGCCGTTTTCCCCGGACGGCGAGTATGAAGCTTTGACGGCGAGCGTGCCCGTGAGGGAAGTCAAAACGCTCGAAACCGCAGAGCGTGAATACGCCGAGAAAAGCGATCCTCTGCCGAATCTGTCCGGCGGTGAAGTGCTCATAGCAGGCGGTGACGTATTTGCCGAGCGCGCCGAGAAAACGGCGGACGGTGTCAGAGTGTCGGGGAAAATCTATCTTTTTGCTTTGCTCCGTGCCGAGGACGGAACCCTTTTTGACGTCAAAAAAACCGTTCCCTTTGATGAACTGTTGCGCCAAAAAGAAATTCCCGACGACGCCGACGTTTTCGCCGACGGGATCGTGACCTCCGTCAGCGCCACGCCCATGACGGAAGAGGAAGAAAACTATTTGAGTTTTTCCTGCCTATGCGAATATAGAACTTCAATCGAGAAAAACGCGGAAATTCCCGTGACGCTCGACCTTTATCACGGTGAGTATGAAACCGCCCTGACGTTTTCGGAATTCCGCGGCGAGAAACTGCTTTTTGCCGAAAACGGCAGCGTGAGTGCTTCCGGGCAGGCGAAGATTCCCGAAGAATGCTTCGGCACATCCGAGATCCTCTATTCATCCGCCACGGCAAAAATCAAAGAAACCGAGTGGCGCGAAAACGGTTTTGCCGTCAAGGGCGACGTGACGGTCAACTACGTCGGCACCCAAACCGACAAAGAGGGCAAACCCACCTATTGCCACGGCAAAGTGAATGTGCCGTTTGAAAAAACTTACGGAAAAATCCAAAACGGTGAAAACAAAAAGGTCGACGCTGTGTGCTACGCGTATCGGAGCGAAGTAAAAATCGACGGGGAAAAGATTGCGGCAAACGCCCTCGTTGCCTTGTCCGTCCGCGTGACGGAACCTACCGCCTGCCAAGTCGTGACTTCCGCGGAAATGGAAAAAGATACGCCCGTCCTACACGACAAAAATCGACTGACGGTCTATTTCCCCGAAAAAGGAGAGACGGTTTACTCGATCGCCAAAGTCTTTCACGTGCCCGCCGATGCCATCGCCAAGAACAACGCGCTTGTTCAAGCGGCATCCACGGCAGACGAAACGCCCTTGCCAAAACGGTTGTTGATCAAAGAATAAAAAAGACCGCAACGCTTTTGCGTTGCGGCTTTCCTTTTTCAAAAATGTAAACAATTGTTATAAATTTAAGATAATTTGCCTATTAAACGGAAAAATCAAGCCTGCTCCAACCAGTTTTTGCCCGACGTGGCATCCACCGTCAAAGGAATGGAAAGTTTGACTGCATTTTCCATTTCTTCTTTTACGAGAGCCATCGCCCGTTTTGCGTCATCGGTTTTGACTTCGACGAGAAGTTCGTCGTGCACCTGCATGACGATTCGTGCCGAAGGCAAGTCGCGCTTCAGACGGTTATAAACGGCAATCATGGCTTTTTTCATGACGTCGGCGGCAGCCCCTTGAATCGGCGCGTTCATGGCGACGCGCTTTCCGAATGCGCGCAGTGCCGCGTTCTGCCCTTTCAGTTCGGGAATATAACGGCGCCGACCGAGCGGAGTTTTGGTATAACCCGTTTCCTTTGCCTCTTCCACAACCTTTTCAAGATACGCATCGACGAAGGGATAATTGTGAAGGTAGTTTTTGATATAGTGCGAAGCGTCGGTCACCGACGTGCCGATATCTTTGGCAAGGGAAAAACCGCTGATGCCGTAGACGATGCCGAAATTGACGGCTTTCGCGCGTTTGCGCATATCCTCCGTGACTTCCTCTTCCGGCACGCCGAAGACGGCGGCAGCCGTGCTTCTGTGTATATCGCGCTCCTCAAGGAAGGCTTCTTTCATGTTGTAATCGTCGGAAATATGAGCGAGAAGACGCAACTCAATCTGCGAATAATCGGCATCCACGAGGGTGTATCCCTCTTCCGCAACGAAATAGCGGCGCATTTCGCGTCCCATTTTGGTACGAATCGGGATGTTTTGAAGATTGGGATCCGCACTCGAAAGGCGCCCCGTTGCCGTCTGCGCCTGCTTAAAGTCGGTGTGCACGCGGTGTTTGCCGTCGGCAACCTCCACGAGGGCTTTGGCGTATGTGGTTTCGAGTTTCTTCACCTGTCGATATTCGAGAATATCCTCGACGATAGGGGCGGCGTAGCGCAATTCCTCTAACGTTTCGGCATCGGTGGAATACCCCGTTTTGCCTTTCTTTTTCGAGGCGGATAATCCCATTTTTTCAAAGAGGACTTCGCCGAGTTGCTTCGGGGAATTGATGTTGAATTCTTCTCCTGCCTGCATATAAATACGGGAGGTCAAATCGTTTGCCAAATCGGAGAGCGCATCGCCGAACTCTCTCATGCCTGCCACGTCGATTTTAAGTCCTACGTGTTCCATATGCACGAGAATCGGCAATAGCGGCAATTCGAGTTCGTCCAAAACGGCAAGTTCGCCGTCGCTTTGAATACGTTCACGCAGGACGTTTTCGAGGACAAACATCGAAAGGGGAAGCGCGGTTTCTCCCTCTAAATAGGTGTCGCAAAGTGCCGAAAGAGTAGGAGCTTTTCTGCCGGGGTCCAAGACGTAGGCGTAAAGCGCCAAATCCAAAATGCGGACGGAGTCAATATCCACGCCCCGTTCCAAACAGGCGTGGAGCATCTTTTTGCCGTCGTGCACGATGAATTCTTTTTCGGGGGTGAAAAGCGAGAAGAAAAGCGCGGAATCCGAGGCAAACCGACGGGTTTCCACCCCGTCGCAAACGAGGTATTCACCCTCTGAAGAAAAAACGGAAAAACGTCGGCACGACGCTTTTTTGTTAACGAAATCTTCATCGGCTTCGGCAAACGATTCGCACGTTGATTCGTCGGTTGTTTGAGATTTTTTGGAGCTTGCTTCGGTGTCTGATTTCGGTACGGGCGCGGCAACACTTGCTTCCGCTTTGGGAGCGGAAAGACCGAATTTGCTAATAAAACTTTGCAATTCAAGGGATTTTAACTTGAAATACAACCCTTCTTTATCCATTCCGTCATAGCGAAGGTCGGAGAGTTCTTTGCCGAGCGGCATATGGGTGACGATGGTGGCAAGTTCCTTCGACAGATACGCGGAATCGCGCCCTGCGAGCAACTTTTCGCGCACGCCTTTTTTAATGGATTCGTCGTTGATATTTTCATAAACGCCGTCAAGTGAACCGAAGGCGGCAATCAAACTGCCGGCGGTTTTTTCTCCGATTCCGGGGACGCCCGGGATGTTATCGGATGAGTCACCCATCAAGGCTTTCATATCCACAAACGCCGTGGGTTCCACCCCGTATTTGGCAAAGAATTCGTCACGATGCATCTCGAGGGTGTCGGCGTTGGTGGCAAGCAAAACCGTGACTTTGTCGTCGATGAGCTGTAAAAGGTCGCGGTCGCCCGAAAGCACGTAACTGACGGTATCGACGGTGTCGTGTGCCATTTTGGCTATCGTTCCCTGAATATCGTCCGCCTCGTAGCCGGGACGTTCGAGAACGTGCAGCCCCATCAGTTTTAAGACTTCTTTGGCGTCGTCAAACTGTGCTAACAAATCTTCCGGCGTCGGGTGACGACCGGCTTTATAAGCATCGTACATCTTGTGGCGGAAGGTCGGCTGATGCACGTCGAATGCCACGGCTGCATAGTCGGGTTTGATTTTTTCGAGTTGCCTTCCGATAATACTGAGCATACCGAAAATCGCGTTCGTAGGTTTTCCGTCCTTCGTGGACAAAGGACGGACACCGTAGAACGCGCGATTGATGATACTGTTACCGTCAATGACTAAGATTTTCTTCATGCATTTTCCTCCGCGGAGGAACCTTCGCCGTCGAATGCGCCAAGGGGTTCGGCGGTTTCCGCCTTAACCCGTACGAGCGTAAAGAAAGCATAGACGGCAAGGGCGAAGAAGAGATACGGCGTTGCCGCGCATTCCGAAAGAACCGTCAAACGAATGGCGGAAAACAGAAGGGCGGGAATCGATACGTAGAGAGAAAGAAATACGATGGCGTACGAGCAAGCCGGGAAAAAGCGGTATTGCATTCTGCCGATATCTACCCGCGCCAAGCAGAGAAGATATACCGAAGCCCCGAGAAAAGCAAACTCCTCGATGATCTTTTCGTCGGCGTTGAGGGGGAATCTTTGTTCGAGATACAGATAAACGGGATACAGGCAAAGTGCAATGGAACCGATCAAAACCGCCGGTGCCAAGAGCCACTGTCCGAACGAAAAATGGGAAACGGCAAAAAGAATAAGGAAGATAAACATCAAAACCGCAACGGCGATACGAAGCGCGGCGGTAAGCGGTTTGGCGGATGCCGTTGCGTCCAAAAGGAGGGATAAAGGAAAGACGAAAGCCCCGATGCCGAGAATCACCGAGAAGATCGGCGTCTTGCCGTCCGGGACGAAAAACGCCAAAGAATGCGGCACGCTTTTATCTCGTTTCTTGAAGAAAACGGGGATAAACAGCACCAAGATGGAGAGGGTGATCAACAGCACCGACCAGTCGTGGGCCGTGTTAAGAAAATAGCCAAAGCGCGAATAATCGCGCAAAACGGCGACGATTCGCAGTATCAAAGCGGCAATAAACAGTCCGCCCGACAGGCAAAAATAACAGTTTTTCTTCAAAAAATCTTGAAACGTCTTCATCGGTTTTCTTCCTTAATATAATATACGCGTATCGGCGGTCGTGAAAAACGCGACGGAACCCGACACGTCGAATTTTGGGTTTCTTTGAGCAAAAAACGGAAAATCCAAGGTATTACCTATATGATAACAAAAAAAAGAGACAATTTCACCCGCTTTACGAAAAAAAATAATCTTTGTGCAACTTCACCAAAAACGAAGCATAAATTTCGTGAATATTTTTTCTAAAAGCCGTTTATTTTTTTGCGGAAAGACCTTGATTTTTAACTTTTTTTCTTATATAATAATAAAGCTTGATATGCGATGAAGCGGGAGGTTGCTGCTTTTGCAGGGAATTTCCGTGGAGTATGTCCGATATTTAACCGGGCGAACCAAGAGTTTAGCCGAAAGGCAAATCGTGTGTAGGACGGTTCAAAAGCCGCTGCGGATGGCTTTCTGAACTGCTTTTATTGGGGTGTATTTGATACGCCCGGCACGGTGTGAAACCTATCGCCCTCCTAAAAACGGTTCGAGCAGAAATTTTGAAGGAGGATACCCAAATGGCAAAAATCAGAGTAAGACTCAAGAGCTACGATTCCACGATCATCGACGCCGCAGCACAGAAGGTTGTTGAAGTAGCAAAGAGAAACGGAAGCAAGGTCAGCGGTCCGATTCCGCTTCCGACCGACAAAGAGATCGTTACGATCCTTCGTGCGGTTCACAAGTACAAGGACAGCCGTGAGCAGTTTGAAATGCGCACGCACAAGAGACTGATTGACATCCTGGACCCCGCACAGAAGACGGTAGAAGCGCTTATGTCTATCGAACTTCCCGCAGGTGTTGAGATCGAAATCAAGGCTTAATGTGAGCCGAAAGGCAAAACCTCGGGAAACTTCAATTCCCACACCACGGCCTCGTGGTCAAGTTGGCGCGTCCGCTTAAGCGAAAATTCAACCGTGTCAACCAATAACCGAATGGAGGAAACAACATGAAAAAAGGTATTATCGGCAAGAAGCTGGGTATGACCCAGATTTTTGACGAAAAAGGCAACGTGATACCCGTGACTCTGATTGAAGCAGGTCCTTGCGTGGTAGCACAAAAGAAAACCGTGGCAACTGACGGTTACGATGCAATTCAGCTTGCATTTGAAGATGCAAAAGAAAAGCACCTTAACAAAGCAGAACTCGGTCATTTCAAGAAGAGCGGCATCGCTCCCAAAAAACATCTCAAAGAGTTCCGTCTTGATGACATCAGCGCGTTCGAGACCGGTTCGGTAGTAACCGTCGATACCTTCGCCGCAGGCGAGAAGGTCGACATCACCGGTATTACCAAAGGTCGCGGCTTCAGCGGTTGTATCAAGAGATGGGGACATCACCACTTGAGAATGACTCACGGTACCGGTCCCATTCACCGTCAGTGCGGCTCTATGGGCGCAAACTCCACGCCTTCTCGCGTTTACAAGAACAAGAAGATGGCTGGTCAGTACGGTAACGAGCAGGTAACCATCCTGAATCTCGTCGCTGTCAAAATTGATTCCGAAAAAAATCTGATCGCGGTCAAAGGCGCTGTTCCCGGTTCTAAGGGCGGCATCGTCTTCGTTCGTGATTCTGTGAAAGCATAATGAGAGGAGGAACACGAAATGGCTAAGAAGAAAACAGAAGCGGTTTCCGCTCTCAATATCACGGTAACGGATATGGCCGGCAAAGAAGTCGGTACTCTTACTCTTTCCGAAGCTCTCTTCGGCGCAGAAGTTAAGGAATCCGTTCTCCACACGGCAGTCAGAGCATTTTTGCTCAACCAAAGACAGGGTACTCAGTCCACCCTTACCCGTACGGAAGTATCCGGCGGCGGCAAGAAACCCTGGAAGCAGAAGGGCACCGGTCACGCAAGACAGGGCAGCACCCGTTCTCCTCAGTGGACACACGGCGGCGTAGCGCTCGGTCCTAAGCCCCGTAGCTATCGCGTTACATTAAATAAGAAGGTTAAGAGAGTCGCTCTTGCCTCCGCTCTTTCCGCGAAAGTATCCGCAACCGAACTCAAGGTTGTTGACGCTATCGTGATGAACGAGTACAAAACCAAAACGATCCTCGGCATGCTCGAAGCTGTCGGTGCCGCAAAGAAAACCCTTATCGTACTTCCCGAAGTCAACGATTTCGTTATCCGCAGCGCTGCCAACATCGAAGGCGTAAAGACGACTCAGTGGAACAGCTTGAACGTTTATGACATTCTTAACTGCGACACCATCGTATTCGCACAGGATGCCGTCAAAAAAGTTGAGGAGGTATATGCAAGATGAAATCTTATGCAGATATCATTGTAAGACCTCTGATCACGGAAAAAAGCATGGACTCCGTTCCTGCAAAGCGTTATAGCTTTGAAGTAGCGAAAGACGCAACCAAAGCCGACATCGCCGCTGCCGTTGAGACCATGTTCAAAAAAGCCAAGGTCGCCAAGGTCAATGTTATTAATATGAAGAAGAAGCCGAAGAGATACGGCGTTCACGCCGGTTACACGGGCGAGTGGAAGAAAGCGGTCGTTACGCTTACCGAAGATTCCGCTCCCATCGCCTTCTTTGACAGCATGAACTGAGGCAGGAGGTAAAGCAAATGGCAACAATGAAATATAAGCCGACAACCCCTTCTCGCAGAAACATGACCGCTCCCTCTTTCGAGGAAGTAACCAAGTTTTCTCCCGAGAAGAGCTTGATCGTCAAGAAGAAAAAGAATGCCGGTAGAAACAGCTACGGCAAAATCACCGTTCGTCATCAGGGCGGCGGTAACAAACAGAAGTACAGACTTATCGACTTCAAAAGACAGGCTGAAGAAACCGCAAAGGTTATCGGCGTGGAATATGACCCGAACCGTACTTCCTATATCGCACTTCTCGAGAACAACGAAGGCAAGAAGAGCTACATCTTGGCTCCTGTCGGCTTGACCGACGGCGACGTGGTTGAAACCGGCGCAAACGCCGATATCAAACCCGGTAACGTTCTTCCCCTTTCCGCTATTCCCGTAGGTACTATCATCCACAATATCGAGATTTATCCCGGTAAAGGTGCACAGCTCGTTCGCTCCGCCGGTGCGTTTGCACAGTTGATGGCAAAAGAGAACGGCACGGCACAGATCCGTCTTCCCTCCGGCGAAGTACGTATCATCCGTTTGGACTGCAAGGCTACGATCGGTCAGGTCGGCAACCTTGAGCACGAAACCGTTAAACTCGGTAAAGCAGGTAAAACCCGTCACCTCGGCATTCGTCCTACCGTTCGCGGTTCCGTCATGAACCCCTGCGATCACCCTCACGGTGGTGGTGAAGGTAAGGCTCCCGTAGGCCATCCCGGCCCCGTAACGCCTTGGGGTAAACCCGCTCTCGGCTATAAGACGAGAAACAAGAAGGCAAGAACCAACAAGTTCATTGTTAAGCGCAGAAACGCTAAATAATTTGTGAGGAAGGAGAAACATCATGAGCAGAAGCTTGAAGAAAGCGCCCTATGTTGAAAAGAAACTTTTCGACCGTATCGTCGCAATGAATGAGAAAAATGAGAAGAAGATGCTGAAGACCTGGTCTCGTTCCTCCACCATTTTCCCTGACTTTGTCGGACACACCATCGCCGTTTACGACGGTAGAAAACACGTGCCGGTATATGTCACCGAAGATATGGTCGGACACAAACTCGGCGAATTCGCACTTACCCGTACCTTTAAAGGTCACGCGGGTTCTAAAACTTCGAACAACGGAAACTAATAAACGGAAATCGCAATATAGCGAGAGGAGGCTATTCCTAAATGGAAGCAAAAGCACATCTTAAATATGTGAGAATTTCTCCGCGTAAAATTAAGATCGTACTTGACCTTATCAGAGGCAAGAATACCGATATGGCTATGGCTATTTTGAAGAATACCAACAAGATTGCCAGCGAGCCCTTGATCAAACTTCTTAAAAGCGCGGTAGCAAATGCCGAACATAACTTTAACATGGATGCAAGTAATCTCTATGTTTCTGAATGCTTCGTATGCCCCGGCCCGACCTTGAAGAGAATTCAACCCAGAGCACAGGGAAGAGCATTTCAGATTTTGAAGAGAACCAGCCATGTAACATTGGTAGTAAAAGAGAAGGAGGCAGTCTGACATGGGACAGAAGGTAAATCCGCACGGTCTTCGCGTAGGCGTAATCAAGAACTGGGATTCCCGTTGGTTCGTGGAAGACAAGAACTTCGGCGATAATATTGTTTCTGACTACAAAATCAGAAAATATGTCAAAGAAAAACTGCAGGGCGCCGGCATTCCCAAGATTGAAATCGAACGTGATGCTGCCCGTGTCAGAGTGTTTATTCAGTGCGCAAAACCCGGTGTTGTCATCGGTTTCCACGGCGCTGAAATTGAAAAATTGAGAACGGAACTTGAGGCTATGACCGGCCGCCCCGTTGTGGTCAACGTCATCGAAATCAAGAATCCCGACCTCAATGCACAGCTCGTTGCTGAGTCCATCGCGTCTCAGCTCGAAAAGAGAGTTTCTTTCCGCCGCGCTATGAAATTGGCTATCGGCAGAACCATGAGACTCGGCGCTAAGGGTATCAAGGTATCCTGCGGCGGCCGTCTCGGCGGTGCTGAAATCGCACGTACCGAGCATTATCATGAGGGTACGATTCCCCTTCAGACTTTGAGAGCCGATATCGACTACGGTGTTTGGGAAGCCAATACCACCTACGGTAAAGTCGGTGTTAAAGTTTGGATCTACAAAGGCGAAGTCCTTTCCGACAATGCGGAAGCCGCAAACGGCGACCGTCAGGAAAGACGCCCGAGAAGAAACGACGCTAACCGTCGTCCGCAGAACAGAGATGCTCGCGGTGGCGAACGCCGTCCCTTCAAGAAAAACGCAGAGGAGGGCAGACGATAATGTTAATGCCGAAGAGAGTCAAATACAGACGCGTACAGCGCGGTCGTCTCAAGGGTAAAGCCCTTCGCGGCAACACCGTCTCCGACGGTTCTTACGGACTTGTCGCTCTCGAGCCGGCTTGGATCACTTCCAACCAGATCGAGGCTGCCCGTATCGCCATGACCAGATACGTAAAACGTGGTGGTCGTGTATGGATTAAGATTTTCCCTGATAAACCGATTACGGAAAAACCTGCTGAAACTCGTATGGGTTCCGGTAAAGGTTCTCCCGAGTACTGGGTAGCCGTTGTTAAACCCGGACGCGTTATGTTCGAGATGGACGGCATTCCCGAGGACCAGGCGAAAGAAGCTATGCGTCTTGCCAGCCACAAACTTCCTATTAAGTGTAAGTTTGTGACCAAACAGGACTTTGAAACCAACGAGGAGGCTTAAGCAATGAAGGCAAATGAACTCAGAGAAATGACCGCCGACCAGCTCAATAGCAAGCTCGGCGAACTCAAAGAACAGCTCTTCAATCTCCGTTTCCAGCTTGCAATCAACCAGCTTGACAATCCTCACAAGATCACAGACGTAAAACGCGACATCGCTCGCATTATGACCGTCCTCTGTGAGAAGAATGCCTGAGGGAGGAAACGAAAATGGAAGAAATCCGCGAACTCAGAAAAATGAGAACCGGTATTGTTGTCAGTGACAAAATGGACAAAACCTGCGTTGTTGCCATTAAGGACAACGTTCGTCACGCAAAATACGGTAAAATCATCAAAAGAACCGTGAAACTTCACGTACATGATGAAAACAATGAATGCCATATCGGCGATACCGTCTCCGTTATGGAAACAAGACCGCTTTCCAAAACCAAGAGATGGCGTCTTGTTGAAATCGTAGAGAAGGCTAAATAATTCAAGTCACTAAAACCAGTAGGCAGGTTAAAGGCTTGCCGAAATAGGAGGAAAAAACAGTGATTCAGCAGCAATCGTTAATGAGAGTTGCCGACAACACCGGTGCCAAGGAACTTATGTGCATCCGTGTTCTCGGTGGTTCCGGACGTCGCTATGCCGGTATCGGTGATATCGTGGTTTGTGCCGTTAAAAAGGCAGCACCCGGCGGCGTTGTTAAAAAAGGCGACGTTGTGAAAGCCGTTGTTGTCAGAACGGTAAAAGAAACGCGCCGTGCAGATGGTTCTTACATCAAATTCGATGAGAACGCTGCCGTTATTATTAAAGATGATAAAACCCCCCGTGGCACCCGTATCTTTGGCCCGGTAGCCAGAGAACTCCGTGAACATGATTTCACGAAAATCATGTCCTTGGCGCCCGAAGTACTTTGAGTTAGGAGGACAACAAAATGAGTAAGCTTCAGATTAAGAAAGACGATACCGTTGTTGTTATTTCCGGTAACTCCAAAGGCACAAGAGGTAAAGTCATTGCAGCCGCTCCCGCTGAGGGAAAGGTTATTGTCGCAGGTGCGAACATCGTATCCAAACATACGAAAGCCCGCAAACAGGGCGAGACCTCCGGTATCATTAAGACCGAAGGCGCTATGTACGCATCTAAAGTTATGCTTGTCTGCCCCAAATGCGATAAGGGCGTACGTGTTAAACACGTCGAAAAAGACGGCAAGAAAATCCGTGTATGCGCTAAATGCGGCACGGAAATTAAGTGAGAGGAGTAACGAGAATGTCCAGATTTGCTGAAAAGTACAAGAGTGAAGTTGCTCCTGCACTCATGAAAAAGTTCGGTTATACTTCGGTTATGCAGATTCCGAAGTTTGACAAAATCGTTATCAACGTCGGCGCCGGCGATGCAAAAGATAACTCCAAAGTTATCGACAACATCATCGAAGAAATCACCTTGATTTCCGGTCAGCGCGCCGTTCCCACCTATGCCCGTAAATCCATCGCAAACTTCAAACTCCGTCAGGGTATGAAGATCGGTGTTAAAGTAACCCTCCGCGGTGAGCGTATGTATGAGTTTATGGATAAACTCTTCAGCTTCGCTCTTCCTCGCGTACGTGACTTTAAGGGCATTAACCCCAACGGCTTTGACGGCAGAGGCAACTACGCTCTCGGTCTCAAAGAACAGTTGATCTTCCCCGAAATCGAATACGATAAGGTTGAGAAGATCCGCGGCATGGACATCGTATTTGTTACGACCGCCCGTTCGGATGAAGAAGCAAAAGAGATGCTCACTTTGATGGGCGCTCCGTTTGCCAATTAAGGAGGATTTGATATGGCAAAGACAGCGATGATACTGAAGCAGCAGAAAGAGCCGAAGTATTCCACTCGTGCTTACAACAGATGCAAAATCTGCGGTAGACCTCATGCCTACCTCCGTAAGTACGGTATCTGCCGTATCTGCTTCCGTGAACTTGCTTACAAAGGCGAGATTCCCGGTGTCAGAAAGGCATCTTGGTAATTTATTACCAATCTCAGAGAATATTCTCTAAACTATCGACAGGAAAACGGAACACGCTTCCGTTTTAACCGTCGGTCAGCCGCCGCTTTGCGGCAGCAAGAAAAAACTTGCATATAGGAGGATTTATCATGCAAATTACAGACGTAATCGCCGACATGCTCACCCGTATTCGTAATGCGAATAACGCAAAGCATGAAACGGTCGATGTTCCCGCTTCCAATCTTAAGAAATCCATCGCCGAGATTCTTCTTGAAGAAGGCTATATCAAGAATTTCCAGATCGTGGAAGACGGCAAACAGGGTATCATTCGTATTACCCTCAAATATACCGCAAACAAACAGAAGGTTCTTCGCGGCCTTCGCCGTGTTTCCAAACCCGGCCTTCGTATTTATTCGAACTGCGAAGATATGCCCAGAGTCATGAACGGCCTCGGTATCGTTATCGTATCCACCTCCAAAGGTGTTATGACCGATAAAAAGGCAAGAGAACTCAACGTCGGCGGCGAAATTCTCGCCTTCGTATGGTAAGGAGGCAGAACAATGTCTAGAATTGGAAGAATGCCTATCGCTATTCCCGCAGGTGTTACCGTTACGGTTGCCGACGGCAACGTCGTTACCGTAAAAGGTGCTCTCGGTGAACTTACCGAAAAGTTCGCAAGCAACCTCAATATTGCTGTTGAAAACGGCAACGTTGTCGTTACCCGTCCTGACGATGAAAAAGAAAACCGTGCTCTTCACGGTTTGACAAGAACCCTCATTTCCAACATGATCACCGGTGTTACTAAAGGTTACGAGAAGAAACTCGAAATCGTCGGCGTCGGCTACCGTGTTGAAAAACAGAGCGGTAAAATTGTTCTCGGTCTCGGCTACTCTCACCCCGTTGTTTTTGAAGAAAAAGACGGCGTGAAGTTCGAGTGCCCCGACTCCGTCACCATCCTTGTTAAGGGTATTGACAAGCAGATGGTAGGCCAGGTCGCTGCCAAGATTCGTGCAAAGAGACCTCCCGAACCCTACCTTGGTAAGGGTGTTAAGTATACCGGTGAAAAGATCCGCCGCAAGGCCGGAAAGACCGGTAAATAAGGAAAGGAGAGCGTAAATCATGGTTAAGAGAACAGATAGCAACCAGCAGCGTTTGAAGAGACACATCCGCGTTCGCGGTAAGGTTTCCGGTACTGCAGAAAGACCTCGTCTTGCCGTATACCGTTCCAACGCCAACATTGCCGCACAGATCATCGACGACGTGACCGGCAAAACTCTCGTAAGTGCCAACACTTACGAAGCCGCTTTCGAAGGCATCGGCTCCAATAAGGAAGCTGCCAGAAAAGTAGGCAATACGCTCGCAAAAAGAGCACTTGAAAAAGGCATTACCGCTGTCGTATTCGACCGCGGCGGCTACATTTATCACGGACGTGTATCGGAACTCGCAGAAGGCGCCAGAGAAGGCGGCCTCAAATTCTGATTCCGGTTTATACACTGTTTCGTCAAGAAACATTTATTAAGGAGTAATTGCACATGGCAAATTTCAAAGGCGCGAGCGAACTTGAACTTCAAGAACAACTCGTCGTACTCAACCGTGTTTCGAAGACTGTTAAAGGCGGACGTATCGCACGTTTCGCAGCCATCATGATTGTCGGCGACGGCAATGGCCACGTTGGTTTCGGTCTCGGAAAAGCAGCCGAAGTTCCCGACGCTATCCGCAAGGGAATTGACGATGCAAAGAAAAATATGATCACCGTTTCTTTGAACGGTCTCACCATTCCTCACGAGATTATCGGTGAATACGGAGCAGGTAAGGTGCTTCTGAAGCCCGCTGCCCCCGGTACCGGTATTATTGCAGGCGGTACGGTTCGTACTATTCTCACTCTCGCAGGTATCAAGAATATCCGTGCGAAGTGCCTTCGTTCCACCAATCCTACGAACGTCGTTAAAGCTACCTTCGAGGGCCTTAAAGCGCTCAGAACCGTAGAAGAAGTTGCAGAACTTCGCGGCATCTCCGTAGAAAAAGTGAAAGGTTGAGGAGGTACGATATGAAAAAGACAGAACAGGTTAAAGTAACCTTGACTAAGAGTCTTATCGCTCGCAAACCCAATCAGATTGTTACCGCAAAATCTTTGGGCCTCACCCGCCCCGGTGACACTGTCGTTCTTGCAAACGACGCTGCACTCGCAGGTAAAATTAAAGTTCTTTCTCACCTTGTTAAGGTAGAGAACGTTTAATCGAAAGGAAAGGAGGATATATCTATGAAGCTCCATGAACTTTCACCCGCTGCAGGCTCTACGAAAGAATGCTTCCGTAAGGGCAGAGGCACCGGCTCCGGAAACGGTAAAACCGCCGGCAAGGGACATAAAGGTCAGAACGCTCGTTCGGGCGGCGGTGTTCGCCCGGGATTTGAGGGAGGTCAGCTTCCTCTTTACAGAAAACTTCCGAAGAGAGGTTTTCACAATGTATTTTCCAAAAAATATGCAATTATCAACGTTGACGCACTGAATCGCTTTGAGGACGGTGCCGTTGTTGATGCCGAGGCTCTTCTCGCTGCCGGCCTTATCAACGAGGTGCTTGACGGCGTAAAAGTGCTCGGTGACGGCGAAATTTCCAAGAAACTCACTGTTAAAGCGTCGGTCTTCTCGGAATCCGCGAAAGAGAAGATTGAAGCAGTAGGTGGAAAGTCTGAGGTGATTTAAGATGCTTCAGACACTCAAAAACGCTTGGAATACGAAAGACATTCGTAACAAGATTCTTTTCACCGTTTTGATTCTTGCCATCTACCGTGTCGGTACGGTTATCCCCGTTCCGTTCGTAGATGCAACCAGTTTCGCTTCCGTGTTCAGCGGTAACATTCTTCAGTACATGAGCATCCTTTCCGGCGGCTCTCTGGAGACGGCTACGCTCTTCGCACTCGGCGTAACTCCCTACATCAACGCTTCCATTATCATTCAGCTTTTGGCAGTCGCTTTCCCGAAACTCGGTGAGCTCTCCAAAGATGAAGCAGGTAAGAAAGTGATGAACTTCATCACGAGACTTGTAACCGTAGTCCTCTCTCTTGTCACGGCTGTCGGTTACTACTTCCTCTTGAAGAACAACAGCTTCCTTGCCGACGAAGCCACCGGCGATTACGCCTGGATCTATGCATGCGTTATCATCGCTTGCTACTGTGCCGGCGCGTCTCTCATCATGTGGCTCGGTGAGCGTATCAACGAAAATGGTCTCGGTAACGGTATTTCCATTATCCTTTTTGCCAATATCATTACCGTACTTCCCAACCAGGTCATCTACCTCGTTCAGTTCGTTATTGATGCCTTCAAGCTTGAAAACAGCCCGATTGGCAGAGGTATCGGTGCTATTGCATTCGCACTTGTTCTTATCGCTATCGTAATCGCTTTGACGATTTTCGTCATCTGGGTTACCGGTTCCGAGAGAAGAATCACGGTTCAGTATGCAAAGCAGATTAAGGGACGTAAGATGTACGGCGGTCAGTCGTCCTCTCTTCCCATCAAACTCAACATGGTAGGCGTTATGCCCGTCATCTTCGCCAGCACGATTGTCTCGGTCGTTCCCACGATCTTGGCTCTTTGCGGCGTCGACGGCACCGGCACGACCTTCTGGGATAAACTCAACAACTTCTTGGCAGCAGACGGTTGGTTCTACCCCGTCATCTTCCTTGTATTGATCGTAGCATTTACGTATTTCTATACGGAAATCTCCTTCAACCCGAAGGAAATTGCCAACAACCTCAAAAAGCAGGGCGGCACTATCGCCGGTATCCGTCAGGGCAGACCTACGGCTGAATATATTCAGAGAATCCTCGGTAAGATCACTCTCGTGGGTGCTATCTTCCTTGCGATCGTAGCTATCCTTCCCATCGTCGGCGGACCTCACGTATTGAAGCCCTTAATCGCATGGATCCTCGGCAACGACAGCGAGGCCGTTTCCAAGGCTTCTACCTTGACAAGCGTCTTCACCTTCGGTGGTACGACTCTTCTTATCGTAGTCGGTGTTGTTCTTGAAACCTACCGCGAACTCGAAGCACAGCTTACCATGCGCAGCTACAAGAAACTCCTGTAAGAGGGACTCCCGATGAAAATTATTTTTCTCGGTGCGCCCGGTGCCGGTAAAGGCACACAGGCAGACAGAACGGCCCTTCGCCTCGGCATCCCGACGATTTCGACGGGTGCCATCATCCGTGCCGCTTTGGCAAACGGAACCGAAATGGGTCAAAAAGCAAAACAATTTATCGAGCGTGGCGCTCTTGTTCCGGATGATGTCGTTATCGGCATCATCCGTGAGCGCCTTGCCGAGTCGGACTGCAAAGACGGCTTCATCTTGGACGGTTTTCCCCGCACCGTGCCGCAGGCAATTGCCCTCGACGCGATGGGAGTGAAACTCGACGCTGTTCTCTCCATTGAGGTCAGTGACGAGGAGATCTTGGGGAGAATGACCGGCCGCCGTGTATGTGCCAAGTGCGGAACTTCCTATCATATCGCGACGCTTCCCGCGAAGGACGGCGTTCATTGCGATAAGTGCGGAACCGAACTGACCGTACGCGCGGATGATGCCCCCGAAGTTGTCAAGTCCCGTTTGGAAGTCTATCACTCCACGACGGAACCGTTAAAAGATTACTATGCGAAAGTGGGTAATCTCCGTCTTGTTGACGGTATCGGAACCGTTGATGAAATATCGGAGCGTACTTTAAAGGCGCTCGGCGTATAACCGAGCCGCGCCTCTTTTCACACGCGGTTTCCGCTTTTTGCACGTTGTAAAAAACGTTTCAGACTTTTCGCGGCATTCCTCCCTATGGGAAGAAAAGAAAAAGTCCGAGTTGCCGCCGGTCACAGAACGGCACTCTCAAATCTTTGCGATTTGAAAAGCGTTTTTGCAAAAATCGGAACCGTCATTTCAACAAAAAGAGAAGTATCCCAAGAGTACAGGACGCGAAAGCGTCCCCCCATCATTTAAACCGTTCCCGTTTGGGACAAAGGAGAAATATGCCGAAATCCGATTTGATAGAATTTGAAGATTGCCAAGTTGTGGAAGCACTTCCCAACACGATTTTCAAAGTCAAACTTCCGAATGGTCACATTGTCACGGCGACCATCTCCGGTAAGTTGCGTATGAACTACATCAAAATTCTCGTCGGCGATACCGTCACCGTGGAAGTATCTCCCTATGATATTTCCAAAGGCCGTATCACTTGGCGTAAGAAGTAAAATCATCGAAAGGAAAGGGTTAAATAATGAAAGTTAAGCCTTCCGTCAAAAAGATTTGCGAAAAATGCAAGATTATCAGAAGACATGGCAAAGTCATGGTCATCTGCGAGAATCCCAAGCATAAACAGCGTCAGGGTTGACGTTCTGCAAATTGTTGACAAAATAAAAAAGGAGTAAAATATCGAAATGGCTCGTATAGCTGGTGTTGATATTCCCAACAACAAGCGCGTTGAGATCGCGCTCACTTATATTTACGGTATCGGCCTTCAGAGCTCTCAGGATATTCTTGCCAAAACCGGCATCAATCCCGACACTCGTGCCAAAGACCTTACCGAAAATGAAATCGCAGCTCTTCGTGATGAAATCGAAGCACATTACATGGTAGAGGGTGACCTTCGCCGTGACGTCGCTTTGAACATCAAGAGACTTGTCGAAATTAACTGCTATCGCGGTATCCGCCACAGAAAAGGACTTCCTGTTCGTGGTCAGCGTACCAAGACGAATGCAAGAACCAGAAAAGGTCCCGCAAAGACCATCGCTAACAAGAAGAAGTAAGGAGGATACGAAAAATGGCAGTAGCAAAGAAAGTCGTTAAAAAGCGCCGCGAACGCAAGAATGTGGAAAAAGGCGTTGCTCATATTCGTTCCACTTTCAACAACACGATTGTTTCCATCACCGATATGCAGGGTAACGTTATTTCCTGGGGCACTTCCGGTGAAATGGGCTTTAAGGGCTCGAAAAAATCCACGCCTTATGCCGCTCAGACCGCAGCAGAAAAGGCAGCAAAAGCCGCAGCCGATCAGGGCATGAAGACGGTTGAAGTGTTGGTCAGAGGTCCCGGATCCGGACGTGAGTCTGCTATCCGTGCTTTGGCAACGGCAGGTCTTGAAATCACAATGATCAAGGACGTAACACCGATTCCTCACAACGGTTGTCGTCCTCCGAAACGCAGACGCGTTTAATCTTTGGAGGTATAGAAAATGGCTAGATATACTGGTCCTAACTGTAAAATGTGCCGTCGTGAAGGCTGCAAACTTTACCTGAAGGGTGAACGCTGCACGAACGGTAAATGTGCATTTGATCACAGAAGCACCGCTCCCGGTCAGCATGGCGCTGCCCGTAAGAAAGTTTCCGAATACGGCAAACACCTTCGTGAAAAACAGAAGGCAAGACGTATTTACGGCGTTCTTGAAAATCAGTTCCGTTCCTATTATGAAAAGGCAGTTAAGATGCAAGGCATCGCAGGTGCAAACCTCCTTACGATCCTTGAAACCCGTCTTGACAACGCCGTTTACAGAATGGGTATGGCAGAGTCCAGAAAAGACGCGCGTCAGCTTGTGCTCCACGCTCATTTCACGCTCAACGGAAAGAAAGTTAACATCCCCTCTCTCCTTGTAAAGCCCGGTGACGTTATCGCCGTTCGCGAAACCAGCAAGGAAAGCGAAAAGATCAAGGGACTTGCCGAAGCTTTGAACAGCAAAGTAGCTCCCAAATGGCTTGAGAGAGATGCTCAGAATCTCACTGCGAAAGTCGTTGCTCTTCCTGCAAGAGACGATATCGATTTCGAGATCAACGAGCAGCTGATTGTCGAACTTTATTCCAAGTAATCCCCTTTGAGCGTGGGAAAATAGAAACCCTATTTTCCCTTCGCAAACGCTTGGCTTAAGCATACCGAAAATAATCAGAGGAGGAATTTACTATTATGATGAACGCTATTGAAAAGTTCAACATTAACGTGACCGAAATGTCGGATGACGGTAAAGAAGCGACTCTTGTCATTGAACCTTTGGTTCGCGGCTACGGCGTTACCCTCGGTAACTCCCTTCGTCGTGTCCTTCTTTCCACACTCCCCGGATATGCCGCAACGAGCATTAAGATTGACGGTGTTCTTCACGAGATTTCCGCTTGCAACGGTGTCAAAGAAGACGTTCCCGAAATCGTTTTGAACGTAAAAGGCATTGTCGCTAAACTCGACTGCCAGGGACCGAAGACGGTCTATATTGATGTAACGGGTCCTTGCGAAGTAAAAGCCGGTGATATCACTCCCGATGCCGAACTTCACATTCTCAATCCCGAACATCACATCTGTACGGTCAGCGATAACATTCGCTACCATATGGAATTGACTTTCGATGAAGGACGCGGATACGTTCCTTCGGACGTCAATAAACAATTGTATTTGCAGAGCGTCGGCGCCAATATGGGTGCTCCGATCGGACTTATCTTCGTCGATTCTATCTTTACCCCCGTGTACAAGGTAGAGTACAACGTGGAAAATACCCGTGTCGGCAACATCACTGACTTCGACAAACTCACCATGAAAGTTCTGACTAACGGAACGATTGCAGCCAAGGAAGCCGTTTCTCTTGCTGCCAAGGTTCTCAACGAGCATCTCAAACTCTTCATCGACATGTCTGACGAAGCCCAGAAGGCTGAAATCATGGTCGAAAGAGCTGAAGTGAAAAAAGAAAAAGTGCTGGAGATGACCATTGAGGAACTTGACCTGTCTGTCCGCAGCTTCAACTGCTTGAAGCGCGCCGGCATTGACACGGTGGAAGATTTGATTGATCGCACCGAAGAAGATATGATTAAGGTTCGTAACCTCGGTAGCAAATCGCTCGAAGAAGTTATTCAGAAACTCCATTCCTTGAACCTCGAGCTCAAGAAAGTGGAAGATTAAAACAGGAGAAATAGTGATATGAGAAAACTTGGTAGAACATCTGCACAGCGCAAAGCTATGCTCAGAGGTATGACCACGCTTCTCCTTGAAAAGGGCAAGATCGAAACGACCTATACCCGTGCTCAGGAAGTCTCGGCTAAAGCAGACGAGATGATCACCCTCGGTAAGAAAGGGGACCTCTCCGCTTACCGTGCAGCACTTGCCTATATTACCAAAGAAGATGTGGCAAAAAATCTCTTCAGCGTTATCGCTCCGACCTACGCCAACCAGAACGGCGGTTACACCCGCGTTTTGAAGACCGGTCCGAGAAGAGGCGACGCTGCCGAAATGGCGATCGTTACGCTCGTTAAGGTGGAAGCACCCGTTGTGGAAACCAAAAAACCTGCGAAGAAAACCGCCGCTAAAAAGGCTGTGAAAGCCGCTCCCGTAGAGGAAGCCGCTCCCGCAGAAGCACCGGCTGAAGAAGCACCCGCAACCGAAGCCGCTGAATAAGCAAACCAAAAAGAACCTCGGCAACCGCCGAGGTTCTTTTTTGCGCTGTTTTTTAGAAAACAGACGTGAAAAGTTTGAAAAACGGGAGTTTTTCATGCCTCCCTCCGGGAGGGAGGTGTCGCAAAAAGCGACGGAAGGAGAAGGCGAGCCTTCCCCTTCGGGGGAAGGTGCCGAGGAACGAGGCGAAAGAGGTTATCGTCTCGCACTTCGTGCGAATGAGATGCCATTCCTTCGGAATGGATGATATCCCGCTTTGCGGATGATATCCCGTGCATTGCACGGATGATATACAACGCTTCGCGTTGATAGTGCGCAAGAACGCTTACATTAAACCTGCCACCAAATCCGCAAACTCAGTGGGATTGTCGATGGACAGACCGTTGATGAGGCGCGCTTCCGCAAAGAGAATCTTCGCATAACTTGCGAGTTTATCTTTATCGCTTTCGTAAAGCGCTTTGAGCTTTTCGGCAATCGGGTGCTCTCGGTTGATTTCAAGAACCGTTTGTGCCTTCGCCATACCGTCGGAACCCGGCATCTTGTTTAACGTCTTTTCCATTTCGACGGACAGTTCACCTTCCGAGGAAAGCGAAACGGGATGGTCCTTGAGCGATGCGGAGAAACGCACGGCAAACACTTTGTCGCCGAGTTGTTCTTTCATATATTTGAGCATCTCTTCGGCAGCTTTGTTGTCGTCCTCGACCGCTTTTTTCTCTTCCTCGGTTTCAAGGAGCGATGCGTCGGCGGTGACGTTCTTAAAGTCTTTATCATCGTATTTGCCAAGCATCTTGAGGGCAAATTCGTCGATATCGTCGGTGAGATAGAGAACTTCGTATCCGCGTGCCTTGGCGTTTTCCACCTGCGGTAAACGGTCGATCTTTTCAATCGATTCGCCCGCAGCGTAGAGGATGGAAGTCTGTCCTTCCTTAAGCGTCTCGGTGTATTCTTTGAGAGTCTTAAGTTTGTTGCCTTCGGCAGAAGTTTTGAACATCACGAGGTCTTTGAGCACGTCCTTGTGCATACCGTAGTCGGCGTACAGACCGTATTTGAGTTGCAAACCAAATGCGCCAAAGAGTTTTTCGTAATTCTCTCTGTCGTCCTTTTGCATTTTTTCAAGTTCCGATTTGATCTTCTTTTCAATGGCTTTTGCCATCACTTTCAATTGACGGTCGTGCTGCAGCATCTCACGGGAAATGTTGAGAGACAGGTCGGAGGAATCTACGAGACCCTTGACGAAACTGAAGTAGTCGGGCAAAAGATCGGCGCATTTTTCCATAATCATGACGCCGCCGGAATACAGTTCAAGTCCTTTTTCGTATTCTTTCGTGTAGTAGTTAAAAGGCGTGTGCGCCGGGAAGAAGAGAAGAGCGGTATACGTTGCGGTACCTTCGGATTTTTGCGTGACCACTTTGATAGGTGCTTCGTAATCGAAGAATTTTTCGGAATAGAAACGGTTGTATTCTTCCGCCGTGACGTCCGCCTGATTCTTCTTCCAAAGGGGAACCATGCTGTTGAGGGTTTCGACTTCTTTGACGGTTTCGTACTCGTCTTTGGTACCCTCTTTGAGTTTTTCGTTTTCCACTTCCATTTTAATAGGATAGCGGATATAGTCGGAGTATTTCTTGACAAGGCTCTGAAGACGGAAACTCTCGAGATATTCGGAATATTTTTCGTCCTCGGTGTCGGGTTTAATATGAAGCACGATATCGGTACCGACGGTGTCTTTGTCGCTTTCGCTCACCGTGTAGCCGTCGATCCCTTCGGATTCCCATACGTGGGCTTTGTCTTCTCCGAAAGCCTTTGACGTGACGGTAATCTTGTCCGCCACCATAAACGCGGAATAGAAACCGACGCCGAATTGACCGATGATGTCTACGCCGTCTTTTCCGGCATTTTCGCGTTTGAAATCAAAAGAACCGCTCTTGGCGATGGTGCCGAGGTTGTTCTCAAGGTCGTCCTCGGTCATGCCGCAACCGTTATCCGAAACGGTAAGGGTTCTTTCTTCCTTGTCAACGGTAAGGCGGATTTCATAGTCGCCTTGCGCCATCCCGACGGTACTGTCCGTCAGAGAGCGGAAATAGAGTTTGTCGCAAGCATCGCTGGCGTTGGAAATCAGCTCGCGCAGAAAGATTTCTTTGTGCGTATATATGGAGTTGATCATCATGTCGAGGAGCTTTTGCGATTCGGTTTTGAATTGCTTTTTTTTCATGAAAAATCACCTGCTTTGTATTATTTTGTCAAGTTTTGGCACTTGACCTCCTTGAGTGCTAATCCATTATAGCACCACACGCTCGGGAAGTCAAGCGTTCTCAAAACAATTCACAAATTAACCGAAAAAAGTTTGTAAAAAAATCAAAAAAATACGAAAAAAATTGAAAAAAACACTTGACATTCAAGGGGCAAAGTAGTATAATGGTCAAGCACCGCTCAAG
>DCHY01000035.1:0-60130 GCA_002315715.1 Clostridiales bacterium UBA1740
AAATCTATCTCAAAATATGTCGCTACTACAAAAGGGAGTCATTTGACTCCCTTTTGCTTTATTTTGGCATGATGGGACTGGCTGTATGATATACAGCAGACGCCCACAATACATATATTCACCACGAAACACGAGAAAGGGAGGCTCATTTGAGTCTCCCTTTTGGGTTTTCATAAGGCTTTTTTCATCCGAATGGAAAGGACAAACAGCGCTTATTTATTGATACATTTGATTGAGTGCCAGATACTGATAGAGTTGTTCGCCGTGATTTTGCTCTTCCTTTTGGATATGACCGAGCACGTCACGCAGGGATGGTTGCGCAAATTCGAAAATGCCGGTATTGTAAGTCGTGGCAACGTGCTTCTCGGTCGAAAGGGCATCTTGGCAGAGAAAGGCATCGCTCGCACGCTCGTCGGCTTTGCAGGAGGAAGGAAGGCACGAAAACGACTGACTGACGGCGGAGGGCGCCGGGGCAAAATGGACGTTTTCTCCCGCCATGATGCGGTCGATGGTCTGTTTGTGCGCCATTTCGTTTTGACGGAGCGTTGCAAAAAGGCTCTTTAAGCCTTCGTCGTTCGCCTCCTTTTCGTACCTTTCGTACTTGTCAATACAGAGTTGTTCTTCCTTCGAAAAGTCATTGAGAAAATCTTTTTCTTTTTGGGTGAGTTCCATGTTTTTTTATTCCTTTCTTTTTGGGAAAGGATAACCAAAAAGGGCGTGCTCTATGCAAGCACACCCCAAAAAATCTTTATTTTTGTGCCACCGTGATGAGCGTCAAATCGCCGTTTACTACGACTTCACCGGCGCCGGCAGGGAATAAAAGAGAGTCGCCGAGTTTCACTTTTTCTCCGTTTACCGTTCCTTCTCCTCCGACAACCGTCATGGCAAGATAGGACTCTTCATCTACGAAAAATGCTTGATTTGCAAACAATTGTTTGTAAAAACGGGTAGTAAAGTAGGAACATTTGCCGATAATCTTGTCGTCGGCTTCCTGCGGCGTCACCTTGTGATATACGTCAAGATTGGCGACTTTCATGGCTTTTTCCACGTGGAGAGGACGGAGGTTCCCGTCCTTATCCCGGCGGTTGTAATCATAGACGCGGTAGGTAAGGTCGCTGTTTTGCTGCACTTCGTAAAGCAACACGCCGCCGCCGATGGCGTGCAGGGTTCCTGCCGGGATGAAGAAAACGTCAAAGGGTTTGACCGGCACGAAGGATAACAAATCTTCCACCGTTCCGTCTTCGATATGCTTTTGAAAATCGTCGGCACTCGTCGGCTTCTGTAAGCCCATGTAAAGACCGGCGCCCGGCTCCGCCTCGAGAATGATCCACATCTCGGTTTTGCCGTAGGAATTTTCGTATTTGAGCGCGTATTCGTCCGACGGATGTACCTGGACCGAGAGATTTTCCTTGGCGTCGATGAATTTCGTCAAAACGGGAAAGCGCTCGTAGTTTTGGCAAAGCGTGCCCCACGTTTCTTTCGGGAACACTTCCGTCAGGAGTTTTCCGTCCGCCTTGGCAACGCCCCCGTCGGTAAAGGAAATTTCCCAAGATTCGGCGATTCTTTCGTCGCTTTCGGTTTTGCCGTATTTTTTGAGTTTATAGCCGCCCCACAAACGGTCGGATTTGGCGGGCGTAATCATCAAAGGTTTCATAAGGACCTCGCAGTTTTTTCTCTTAGTATAGCACGCGCGGCGGCGGTTTGTCAACGCGCGGGAAGTTATTTATAAAAAATTCGCGCGACGTGTTTCTTTTTTATTTTTTTTATGTTATACTATAAGGGTATTGTAAGATAGGGGCAGTATCCCTGCTCCGTGGAGGTACTCGGAAAATGGCAAATACAGAAGAGAAAAACGCGCTCTGCGCCTCTCGCATGAACAAGGTCGGCGGTCAAGCCGTCATGGAAGGCGTCATGATGAAGGCAGGAGACAGAACCGTCACCACCTGTCGCAAAGAAGACGGTTCGCTCGTCGTTTTCGACGACGTTTTCACGTCGGTCCGCAAAAAACATAAGATTCTTAATCTTCCTCTCATCCGCGGCGTCGTCAACTTCGTGGAGATGATGAAACTTTCCATCAAAACGATGGAATCCTCCGCCGAAGCCCTCGGCATTGAGGAAGAAGAAACCAAGTTCGAAATCTGGATGAAAAAGCACCTCGGTTTGAAACTCACCGACGTCGTCATGGTGATTGCCACCGTTCTCGGCGTGCTTTTGTCCCTCGGTCTTTTCCTCGCTTTGCCTCGCGCCGTCGCTTCTCTGATTCCGAATCTCGAGAATTATCCCGTTTATAAATCGCTCGTCGAAGGCGGCAGCAAAGTCGTCATTTTCCTTCTCTATCTCTTCTTGATTTCTCTCGTGCCGGACATCAAACGCGTTTTCATGTATCACGGCGCGGAGCATAAATCGATTGCCTGCTTTGAGGCAGGAGGGGAACTGACGCCCGAAAACGCCAAAAACTACACCCGCTTTCATCCCCGTTGCGGCACAAGTTTCATGTTCTTCATGATTCTCATCGGCGTTGTTGTCGGTATTTTTATCAACACGCTCTGGCCGGGACTTCCAAACGCCGCCTACGTCGGCATTCGTCTGTTGCTTTTGCCCCTCGTCGTCGGCATAGGATACGAGTTTATTCTCTACGCCGGCAAGCATTGTAATCTCTTTACCCGCGCCCTTTCCGCGCCCGGCCTTTGGGTACAGCGCTTGACCACCAAAGAGCCCGAACTCGATATGCTTGAGGTCGCCATCACGTCCATCAAGGTGGCTCTGCGCGACTCCGATCCCGCGTTTATGGCGTTCTATGAAGAAAAAGGTTGGGAGAAAAAAGAAGCGGCGCCCGATGCCGCCGATGCGGATGCCGTCGCTCTTGAAGAGACACAAAACGGCGAAGACGTCGAACCTGCCGAACCTGTTTTGGACGATCGAAAGACGCTTGAGTAAACCATGAAGCGTAAAGAAGTCGAAAAACTG
This sequence comes from Clostridiales bacterium UBA1740, assembly GCA_002315715.1. Taxonomy (GTDB): domain Bacteria; phylum Bacillota; class Clostridia; order Oscillospirales; family CAG-272; genus UBA1740. The sequence goes on from DCHY01000035.1 coordinate 2,968, forward strand.
TTTGAGGGGGTCGGTATCGAGGACGCCGCCTTTGAGGCGTTTGCCCTTTTCCGTGCCTTTGGTTGTTCCGACGTGCAAATCCTCACGGACAATCCCGACTTGACGGATGAAAAATTTCTCAAAGCGGTGCAAAGGCGCGCCACCCGCGTTCCCCTTGCCTACGTACTCGGGCAAGCGGATTTTTACCGCGAATGCTATTTCGTGGATGAAAACTGCTTAGTTCCCCGCATGGATACCGAGGTGCTCGTCGACTACGCCGTCAAACATATGGAAAAAGGCGCACGTTTTGCCGATCTGTGTACCGGCAGCGGCTGTATTGCCGTTTCGGTACTGCTTCATACGGAAAATACCACGGCGTATGCCGCAGATATTTCGGACGGCGCGCTTCGGGTAGCGAAAAAGAACGCCGAACGATACGGCGTTTCGAATAGATTGACTCTCGTCCGCGAAGACGTTTTGCAAACCCAACCGAAAGAGAAGTTTTTCGCGGTCTTATCCAACCCCCCCTACGTCAAAGACGACGTGTACGAAACCCTATCGCCCGAGGTGAAAAACGAACCTCGCGCCGCTTTCGTCGGCGGTGCCGACGGCATGGATTTTTACCGTGCCATCGTCGGACGTTATCACGACGCTTTACTTCCGCAGGGCTTTTTCGCCTTTGAAATCGGCTTTGACCAAAGCGACGCCATCCGAAAAGTCGCGAGCGATTTCGGCTTTTCCTGCGAGATCATCAACGATCTCGGCGGCCGTGTGCGGGTTGCCGTTTTGAAATTGGCGCAGTAACCCTCCTTCCCCATCTCCATATACTTCGATTGATGGAAGGGGGAGAAATCATGTTAACATTGGCAGTCCTATTCGGCGGCAGGGGAACCGAACACGACGTTTCGTGCAAGTCCGCCGCCGCGGTATTATCGCATATTTCCCGCACGCGTTTTCGCGTCATTCCCGTCGGCATCGACAGACAAGGGAATTGTTGGCTCACAGACGCCGCCGGCGAAAAGATTTCCGACGGCAGTTGGGAAACCGACGGGCAAAAACGATGGACGTTCCCGGTCCGCATAGACGGCAAGGGCGTCTTTCAAACCCAAGAGGGCACCCTCGACGTTGACGTCGTTTTGCCGATTTTGCACGGCGATTGCGGGGAAGACGGCAAATGGCAGGGACTTTTCGAGACGGTCGGGATTCCCTACGTCGGGGCGGATGCGTTGTGCGGCGCGCTCTGTTTTGATAAAGTGTTGACCAAACGCCTGGCCGAGCAGTTGCATATCCCCGTCGTCCCTTGGCTGTCTTTCGCGCCCGACGCGTCTTTCGATACCCTGAAAAGCCGCGTCAAGGAAAAATTCGGGAAACGTCCTTTTCCGCTGTTTGTCAAACCGTCCTCTCTCGGCAGTTCCATCGGAGGCGCCAAAGTGCGCACGTTCTCCGCTCTGTTTGCGGCGTTTCAAAATGCCGCTTCTTACGGGGAAGTATTGGTGGAAGACTACGTCGCCAAAAAACGGGAAATCGAGGTTGCCTATCTCGACGGCGATTTGCCGCTTTTCTCCAAACCCGGTGAAATTCGCTCGAAACACGGCTTTTACGATTACCGTGAAAAATATGAAAAACCGACCGCCAAAATAGGTTTGGCACGGTTAAACGGGCAAACCGAAGAACGGCTTTACCGTTATGCAAAACAACTGCTTTTGCCGTTACACCTGCGCGACTTATGCCGCTTCGATTTCTTTTTGACGCAAGACGGCAGGCTCTATTTCAACGAAATCAACACGATGCCGGGGATGACCTTTGTCAGTCTGTATCCGAAACTGTTAAAGGAAGCCGGACTGTCCATGGAAGCCCTCATCGAGCGGTGGGTGGCACTCGCACGTGGTCGGCGTGTTTGACAGCGGCAGGGGCGGTGCCCTCGCCGTCACGACTCTGCACCGCAAACTCCCCCGTGCGGATATCGCCTTTTTCGGCGATTTCCAAAACGCGCCCTACGGTACCAAAACCGAAGCGCAACTTATCACTCTGATTCAAAAAGACGTCGACAGACTCAAAACCGTCGGCAGCGTGCATATCCTGTCCGCTTGCTGTACGGCAAGCAGTCTTATTCATAAATTACCCCCTTCGTATCGGGACAGTTGCTTTTCCATCATCCCTCCAACTGTAAACGTTGCTTTACAAAAAACCAAAAATCGCCGTATCGGCGTTCTGGCAACGTTGGCGACGGTGCGCTCCCACGTTTTTCAAAACGAAATGCAAAAAGCGGCACCCGACGTTCTCACCCTCGAGATTCCGGCGCAAAGTCTCGTCACCCTTGCCGAGGGCGGGAAAACCGACAAAGACGACGTGGACGTCAAGCGCGCCTGCCGTCTGTGTGCCATGGCGTTCGGGACGTTCGGCATGGACACTCTGATTCTCGGTTGCACGCATTTTCCCTTGTTTTCCGGGGCTCTCTCTTCGTTCTTTCCGAACGTCAGTTTCGTCTCCTCGGTGGAAGCCGGCGTTTGCGCCTTTACGGAAACGCTGAGCGAAGACGAAAAAAACGGGAGCGGTAAGCTCCGATCTTTATCGTGATATTAAAAAAAGAGGAATATAAAAAATGTCAAAGTATCGCAGAGGCAGAATCAACGATGCCGTAGCCGAAGAACTTGCCATTGCGCTTCGCGAAGTTCGCGATCCGCGCATTGTCATGAACTTCGTCAGCATCACAAGAGCGGAAGTAGCGGGGGATCTCAGAGATGCCACCGTTTACTATTCCTGCATGGAAAACGACGCGGAAGTCGCCGAGGGACTCAAGAAGGTCACGGGACTTCTCCGTCACCACTTGGCGGTGGAACTCAATCTCCGTATCACCCCGGAACTTCACTTTGTGAAGGACGGTTCCATGGCACACGGTGCGAGAATCGCCGAGATTTTGAAGGAACTTGAACAAAAAGACGAAAAGAAAACGGAGAAGGAAAACTGATGCGCGCCTATTCAATTGAGGGAATGGGAGATGCGCTTTTGTCGGTATTGCACCCTCTCATCGTGACCCACGCAAGACCGGACGGCGATACGGTTGCGGCTTGTGCCGCCCTTTGCCACTTTTACCGTGACAGAGGAACCCCCGTCGCTTACGCCTCCGAAGAAGAAATTCCGAAGCGGTTGCAGTTCTTGTTGAACGGCTTTGAACGCGCGACGGATTTCACCGACTATACCCCCATCACGGTCGACGTGGCTTCGCCGGGACAACTCGGTTTGCTTGCCGAGCCTTTGAAAGACGGCAGAGCCGTACGCTACATGATCGACCATCACGCGACGGGGCGTCCGTTCGCGCCGGGACTTATCATCCCCGATGCCTCCAGTGCCGCCGAAGTCATTTTTCTGATTTTCGAGAGCATGGAAGCCAAGAAAAAAATGAAAATCACCACCGAAATCGCCGGCGCGCTTTACGCCGGAATGAGTTCGGACACCGGTTGCTTCCGTTATTCCAACGCCACCCCCCGCACCCACAGAGCGGCGGCGCGTTTGCTCGCCGGTCATATCGACGGCGCCGAAATCAACCGTTTGCTTTTTGATGCGAAAACGGACGAGCAGATCCGTGCGGAAGGCTTGATTGCCGAACGTTTGGTTTCCGCCGGTGACGGCATCACCTACGCCACCTTGACCAAGGCGGAGCGCGACGGTTTCGGTTTGTCGTTTGCCGATTTTGAAACCGCCATCGATATCGTCCGCTCTCTTGAGGGCACCGAGATCGCCATGGTTGCCAAAGAGACCGAAACGCCGGGAGAATACCGCGTTTCCATGCGCAGCACCGGCTTTGACGTTTCGTCGGTCGCCGCCGCGTTTGAAGGCGGAGGGCACGTAAGAGCCGCCGGCTGTACGGTTGTGGCAAACACGCCGAAGGAAGCCGCCGAGCAAGTGCTTGCGGTCATTCGGGACAAACTGAAAAAATAAGGAGAGGGATATGGGCGAAATTCGGGTTTTGCAAGAGCGGGACGCTGCCGCCGTCGAAGAGATGGAACAATCCGTTTTTTCCGATGCCTACGGCAAGCAGACCGTCAAAACGTCGATATCGGCCCCTTACGCCCTTTGTCTCGGTCTGTTTGAGGGCGAGCGGCTTCTCGGGTACCTGCTCGGAACGGTGATAAAACCGGAAGCGGAATTGCTTCGCATTGCCGTATCCGCCGCCTACCGTCAAAACGGATGCGGCGCGGCATTGCTCAATCGGTTTTTGTCGGACGCCGCATCGCGCGGTGCCGATTGCGTGTTCTTGGAAGTGAGAAAGGACAACGCTCCCGCCGTCGGTCTTTACCGCAAAGCGGGCTTTCAATTGCTCTCCGAGAGAAAAAATTATTATCAAAATCCGACGGCAGACGCCCTTGTCATGCGTCGCATTTTGGGAGAACGTGAAACATGAACATTTTGGCTTTTGAGAGTTCCTGCGACGAAACCGCCGCGGCGGTGGTACAAAGAGAAAACGAACGGTTTTCGGTATTGTCGAATGTCGTAGCTTCTCAAATTGATATTCATAAACTGTACGGCGGTGTCGTTCCCGAAATCGCGGGACGCGCTCATATCGAGGCGGTTTCCCGTATCACCTACGAGGCACTCGAGGCGGCAAAGATCACACTGTCCGACGTCGATCTTATCGCGGTAACGGCACAACCCGGCCTTATCGGCGCGCTTCTCGTCGCCGTGAATTTTGCCAAATCTTTGGCAGTGGCAAACGGTATTCCCTTCGTCGCCGTTGACCATATCAAAGGGCATATCGCCGCTTCGTATCTTTTGGCACAAACCCCGAAACCGCCGTTTCTCGGTCTTGCCGCCTCGGGCGGACATACGGCGCTTTACCGCGTTTCCACTTTCACCGATTACGCCGTCATCGGCACGACGCGCGACGACGCCATCGGCGAATCTTTCGACAAAATCGGCAGACTTCTCGGCATTCCGTATCCTGCCGGTGCCGGCTTTGACGCGCTCGCCGAAGAAGGCTTTATCCAGGCGACGGGGGACAAAGAAAACTTCTACCGCCTTTACAAAAAGAGTGCGGCGTATAAGGATTCCGAAATGCGCCTGCCTTCCCCGGCACTGAAGGACGGTTCTTTTGATTTCTCGTTCTCGGGACTCAAGACCGCCGCCATCAATTATCTCCATCGCAAAGAGGAGAAAAAAGAAGAAATCGACCGCGCGCTTTTTGCCGCACGGTATACCTATGAAGCCGTGGAAGCCGTCGCTATGCAGGCGGATGCGGCACTTTCCGCCAATCCCGGCACGGCGCTTGCCGTCGCCGGCGGTGTCGCCGCCAATTCGCATCTGCGTCGCCGTTTGGCAGAGATAGCGAACAAGCACGGCGTCACGCTTTACGTGCCGGAAATTCGCTATTGCGGCGACAATGCCGCGATGATTGCGGCACAGGGCTACTACGAATATGCGGCAGGAAACCGAGCCGACGCAGCCCTCAACGCCAGCGCCATTGACAGCATCAACTGAAAGGACACAGTATGGAAAGTCTTGACAAAATCCCGGGCATTTACGACCGCAAAGAAACCTTGACGGCACCGATTGACGTTCCCTCCGTCGTCATCAAGCGCCTGCCCCGTTATCACCGCTATCTCGGCGATTTGCTCCGCACAGGAAAACTGCGCATTTCCTCGGTGGAACTCGCGCATCTGATGAACGTCACGGCGTCGCAGATTCGCCACGACTTGAACTGTTTCGGCGGCTTCGGTCAGCAAGGTTACGGATATAACGTCAAAACCCTTCACGCCAAAATCGGAGAACTTTTGGGCACCGAGGAGCATTATACCGCCGTCATCGTCGGCGCCGGCAACCTCGGACGGGCTTTGGCATCCACCCATATGTTTGAACGCCGCGGCGTGGACCGCGTGGCACTTTTTGACGTTTGCCCCGACATCGTGGGCACCGAGATTTACGGCATTCCCGTTTATCACGCGGACACGCTTGAAGATTTTTGCCGAGAGCACGAGATTGACATCGGCGTTTTGACGGTACCGAAAGAAGCGGCATACGGCGTGACGGCGGCATTGATTGCCGGCGGCGTGCGCGGCATTTGGAACTTTGCCAACATGGAACTGAAACTCGAAAATTCCGACGTCAAGGTGGAGAATATCCATCTCGGCGATTCTTTGATGAAACTCTGTTACGACATGAAAGTCGAAAAAGATCACAAAAAAGGCAGTCAAACATGAAAATCGAATCGTGGGACTTAAAACAACTGCATATTTCGTCTTCCGACGCCTTTCTTGAGGCTTCCGCGGAGGAGCTTCGCGCCCTGCTTTGCCTTTTGGAAACGGAAGGAAAAGCCGGCGTTGATCAAATCGCGAAAGCCGCCGGTATCAGCAAAGCCCGGGCGAAAAGCGCCATGGCTTTTTGGTCTGTGGCACTCGAAACGCCAAAGGCGGAAACCACCGTCGTGGACGAGTTTGCCTACCGTCTTCGCGCATCGGAACTCGACGAGATGACGCGCAAGGAAACCGCCGACGTGATTCGCGACAACGCCCTTTCCGCCCTCTATGAAGAGTGTGCGGCGATACTCGGCAAACCCATGCTGAACGATACCGAGATTCGCGACATCGCGGCGCTGTACGCACAGTACGCGCTCAGTGAAGAATACATCGTCACCCTCTTGACCGATATGGCAAAGCGCTCCCGCGTTACCGTGAGAACCTTCGTCAATCAAGCCATCAAACTCCACGAAAAAGGCATTACGACGATAGAACTTCTCTCGGATTATTTTGAGGGACGGGAGAACCAAGGGGAATGGGAAAGACAGATGCGCAAAGTCCTCGGCATTTACAGCCGCGCCTTGACCTCCGACGAAAAGACCTGCTTCCGCAAATGGGTGGAACTTTTCGGATACGGCGAGGACGTGATGACTTTGGCGTATGATAAAACCGTCAAGGGAAGCGGCAAATATTCTCTTGCCTATATGGATAAAATTCTAACCGATTGGTATCAAAACAAATGTACGACCAAGGAAGCTTGCGAGGCTTACGCCGCGGCAAGCCATCCCGCCTACACCGAGAAAAAAAGCAAAAAAGAAAAGCCCCGTTATGGGAACTTCGATCCCGACGAAGCGTTTAAGAATGCCCTCAGCCGCAGCATGGGCGAACCCGTCAATAAAGGATAAGAGGTGTTTTTATGGTAAACGTCAATACATACGCTAAAGTGAGAGATATGATAGAGGCGCGCCGCCTTGCCGCCGTCGGTGAAGCCGACAGAAGAAACGCCGAGGTGCGTTTGGCATCGCCGGAAATCGCGCGCATCGACGACGAACTCTCCAAGACGGGACTGCATCTTTTCCGTGCGGCACTCGCCGGAGAAGATATCAACCCGATTCGTGAGCGCAATCAGGCGCTCTGCCGCGAGAGGGAGAATCTGCTCGTTTCTCTCGGCTATCCCCGCGACTACACCGACGTGCATTACACCTGCAAAAAATGCAACGATACGGGATTTACCGAGACCGAGATGTGCTCTTGTATGCGCAAGGCGATCATCACCGAAAACATCAAAGCGTCCGGCATCGGCGATTTGATTGAAAAACAGAGTTTTGACAACTTTAATCTTGAGTCCTACCGCAAAGACGGCGAAGAAACCTACCGCCGCATGAATACCGTCTTTCTGAGAGCAAAAACCTTTGCCGAAAACTTCGGCAAAATGCACGGCAATTTGTTGTTCGTCGGTCCGACCGGCACCGGCAAAACGCACCTTTCGACGGCAGTTGCCAAGTGCGTCATCGACGCCGGATACAGCGTCATTTACGATTCGACGCAGAACATTATTTCGACTTTCGAGGACGACAAATTCCACTCGGGATTCGGGGAAGCGGCAAACGAGAGCCGCAAGTATTTGGAGTGCGACCTTTTGATTTTGGATGACCTCGGCACCGAGTACGCCACCCCGTTTGCGGTGTCTTGCCTTTACAATCTTTTGAACACCCGTCACAATAAGGGACTGTCGACGGTGATTTCGACCAATTTGTCGGCAAACGAGCTGACCAAGCGTTACGAAGACCGTATTTATTCCCGCATCGTCGGTTCCGATTATCTGCTCTTGCCTTTCGCCGGGCACGACCACCGTCTGTCGCTTTCATGAAAATAGGAGATACCGTTCTTCCCTACGGGTTGATCTTGGCACCGATGGCGGGATTTACCGACCGCGCCATGCGGCAAATTTGCCACGACTTCGGTGCGGAGTATACCGTGACGGAAATGATCAGCGCCAAGGCACTGACCATGAAAGATAAAAAAACGCAGGTTCTTTCTTTTATCGGACAAGAGGAAGGCCCGACTGCCGTTCAACTGTTCGGTTCGGACGCCGACGTGTTGGCAACGGCGGCAGCCATCGTGGAAAACGGGGAAAAAGGCGGCAAAGCGCCCGTCGCTATCGATATCAACATGGGCTGTCCCGTGCAAAAGATTTTCGGCAACGGCGAGGGCTCCGCTCTGATGAAAGACCCCGAAAAAATTTATAAAATCGTCAAAGCCGTTTCCGCAAAAACGTCCCTTCCCGTGACGGTCAAACTCCGCGCCGGCATCACCAAGGCGACGGCAAACGCCGTCGAATGTGCACAGGCGGCGGCAGAGGGCGGCGCCTCCATGATTGCCGTACACGGGCGTACGAGAGAAGAACAATACAGCGGAATTGCTAACTTAGAGTTTGCAAAATCCGTCAAAAAGACCGTTTCCGTTCCCGTCGTCGCCAGCGGAGACGTCGTCGATGCCGCGAGCGCTTTGCGCATTCTTCGCGAAACGGGAGTCGACGGTTTGATGATAGGGCGCGGGGCACTCGGCAACCCTTTCGTCTTTGAAGAAATCAAAGCCGCCCTGTCGGGAAAGCCCTATACGCCGCCTTCCGTGACGGAGAGAATACAGACGGCAAAACGGCAATATCTCTTGGCGGTTGCCGATAAAGGCGAAGACAGAGCCACAAGAGAAGCGCGCGGGCAAATCGCGCTATACGTCAAAAGAATGAGAGGCGCTGCCGCCTTTCGCGCCGCGATTCAGTCGGCGAACAACAAAGAAGAAATCCTTTTCGCGTTAGACGACGTGGAAAGAGCATATAAGGAGAATTTACTATGATAGGCATTATCGGTGCGATGGACGTTGAGGTTAACAGCCTTTGCGACCGCATGACGGATAAAAAAACGGAAGTTATCAGCGGCATGACCTTTACTCTCGGAACGCTTTGCGGCGTGTCTTGCGTGATTGTCAAATGCGGCATCGGCAAAGTGGCGGCAGGCGTCATGACGGAAGCCATGATTTTGCGCTATGCCCCCTCCCTTATCATCAATACCGGCGTCGGCGGCGCATTGGCGCCCGATTTGTCCATCGGAGATATCGTCATCGCCGACCGTGCGTTGCAGTACGATATGGATACTTCTCCCATCGGCGATCCCGTCGGTTTGATTTCCGGCATCAACAAGATTTTCTTTGACGCCGATAAGGACGCCGCCGAAAGACTCGTGACGGCGGGAGAAAAACTCGGCTTTGCCGTCAAACGCGGTACCGTCGCCACCGGCGATAAGTTCGTCAGCGGCAAGAGCGAAAAAGCCAAGATTACGGGGCTCTTCCCCGACGCGGCAGTCTGCGAAATGGAGGGCGGTGCCATCGCCCACGCGGCATACTTGAACGGTACGCCTTTTGCCATTGTCCGCGCCGTCTCGGACGTAGCGGACGAATCCTCACACATGGATTATCCCACCTTTGCCAAAATGGCGGCACAGCGCGGCGCCGAATTGCTTTTGACCTTTTTGTCGGGCTTAAGCGCCTAAAACATAATCCGAAAAAAGAACGCATAGAATGTTCCGGGGAGGCGTAAGATGGAACTTTCTGTGCGTTCTTTTTATCGGGAAATCAAAGAGGACGGCTGCGTCTTGCTTCGCTTTGAGGGCGCGACGCTATCGGTGTCCGAAAGCAAGACCGCCCTCGCTTTCTACCGCGATTTGGAGGCAAAAACCATAGAGGCGGTCAATGAGATCGCAAAGACCGAAAAGCAGCGCTATGCCGCTTGCAGGGCGGCAAAGGAACGTTTTTCCTACCGCCCGATTTGTGTGCGCACTTCTTATGAAGCGGAACGGAAAGAGGGCGTTTGGCTTGTGAAAAGACAGGCGCAATTGCTTCGAAAAGGAAGACTTTTTGCGTCTTTTGAAGACGTCGACACTTGGCAGGAAGACGGCATCCTCATATATAAAAAAGAGCGAAAAAGAAAACAAAAGTTGTCAATTTCGCTCTGTTTTATGAAGTTTCTTCGGCATCTGCCCAGAATTTTTCGAAAAGCATCTTGATGGCGCCGGGCTCGGAAACGAATTTCAAGCCGTGCCAAAGTTCGGGGATGGCTTTCTTATACACGGGGTCGCGGAAGCGGTCGTCAACTAAGACGATGACGCCCCTGTCCGTCTCGTCACGAATCACGCGTCCTGCCGATTGGAGGACTTTATTCATGCCGGGATATATATAAGCAAAAGCTTTGCCGGCTTCGAGTTTTTCGTCGTAGTAGGCACATATCGCTTCTCTCTCGTAGGAGATTTCGGGAAGACCGACCCCGACGATGATACTGCCGATGAGGGCTTTGCCCGTCAAGTCAACCCCTTCCGAGAACAAACCGCCCATAACGCAAAAGCCGAGTAAATATCCCCCGTCTTCTTTCTCGAATTCTCCTAAGAAGGCGGATTTTTCTTTTTCGGTCATGCCGCGCTTTTGCATCACCGCTTTGATTTTCGGATACTTGGCGGTGAAGACGCGATAGAGCGTTTCGGCATAGGCGTATGACGGCGTAAACACCATGTAATGACCGCGCTTGGCGGAGAGCGTCGCCGCAATCACGCGAAGCACTTGGCCGAGCGTCTTTTCTCTCTCGGACATGCGGGTGCCGATGCTGTCGATGATGGTGACGGCGAGTTGTTCTTTGACGAAGGGCGAGGGGAGGGTTAGCGTCTCGTCGAGTCTTCCTCCGCCGAGGAGAGACTTGTAGTAAGAAATCGGGGACAGCGTTGCCGAGAAAAAGACGGCACAGCGCCCCTTGTCTATACGTTTGGCAAGTTGTTTTGCCGGGTCAAGGCAAAAGAGTTTGAAACGGAACGAGTCGCCTTCGCGGAACATGAACCATTCGTACCCTTCGTCAAAGGCGGCGGCAAATTTTTGAAATTTTGAAAATCGGTAATACAAAGTTTTGGCGGCAAAGACGCGGGCGTTTCCCGCTTGGGTTTTGTCGCCGTACGCGGCGAAGAGTTCTTTTTCCGCCGCCTCGGTCACCGAGAGCAAAAGCGGATAGAAAGAGGCGGGGAAGACTTTGCCGTGGGAAGCGCCGATGATGTTTCCCTCCCCGTCGGTTTTGGTATCGTTTTTGAGATAGGAAAAGACGGTTCTCTTCATTTCGGCACAGGCGTCCGACAAGATTTGGCACAGCGGCGACAGTGCGGGGATTGCCTCGTCCTTGACAAAATCGTTTTCGGACAGTTCGTCGGAATAGAGAGAAAACGCACGTTCCGCCAAACCGTGTGCCTCGTCAATCAGAAAGATATAATCGCCGCCGCCCTCGAAAAATCGGTGAAAATAGACGACGGGATCAAATAGATAATTGTAGTCGCAAATGACAAGGTCCGCCAGCTGCGCATAGCACAAAGATAACTCGTATGGACAAACGCGAAACAGTTTTGCCACTTGTTGCAAATGCTCGGAATCCACCACGGGCAAATGTTCGTTAAACAGCGAAAGAACGGCGTCTGCCATATGGTTATAACTCGAAAATGCACATAAATCTTTACTTTTTCTGCACGTTAAGCCGCATTCGCACATTTTTTCTTTGGCGGTGACAACGACCGACAGAATATCGGCGCCGGCGTTTTTTATCTGCAAAACGGTATTCGTTACCACTTTGGAAACGGTGGTTTTCGGCGTAAAATAGAAGATTTTTTCACCTTTCCCTTCCCCCATCGCGCGGACGGCGGGATAGAGCGCCGAGACGGTTTTGCCGGTGCCGGTCGGCGCTTCGGCAAAGAGTTTTCCCTCGTGCAGAACGGCTTTATAAACGGCGCTCATCAAGGCGTCCTGCCCCTCGCGCACTTTCGGAAAAGGAAATCTTTGGGTGCGAAAAGAGGGCAGACGGTTTTTCGCCCGGTCGATGGCGGGGGCGGCGTATTTGGCAATGACCGACAGGCACTTTTGCAAAAACGAAGCGAGCGCCGCCTCGGTCGGCGTTTCGGTTTTCGTCGCGACCGCGTCGTTTTCTTCTCTGTAAAACAGATACGTCAAAGACGGCACGCTGCCGCTTTTTTCTTTTTGCGCAAGGGCGCAAAGGAAAGCTTCTCCGCGCACTTGGGAGAGTTCTTCTTTCGAGGGCTTTTCGGGATTTCTTACGGTCTTTCTCGCCATGCCGAGACCGCCCGGTATCATAAACGCTTCGCTCGAGATCTCAAAATGTAAATCGCCGACGTCGGCGTGAAGGGATAAAACCGCCGTTTCCATCGTGCCGAAAGAGCGGTGCAGTATCACGGTCGGAACGGCGCAAAAGGACGGTTCGTCTTCGTCAAGAGGGAGGCTTTCGGCAATGCCGGAGCGCGCCGTTGCGATAAATTCTCTGCCGCTTAACAGAAAAACGTCTTTGTTTTCGTCGTATCGCATAAGGTCCCTCCTTTTCGTTTTTTTCATTATACCAAAAATCGGATTTTGCGTCAACGGGGAGCAAAGAATTCGTTGACATTTCTTTTTTATTATGATAAAATATACGCGGAGGATTTCCCATGCTGCATGAAGAAGAAAAAAAGACCGTGTTAGCGTATCTTTCCCCGTATCTCGGAAACGAAGACGTTTTGAAAATGAAAGACTTTATCCAACACGGAACCGTCAGTACATACGACCACGCACTGTCCGTCGCTTTTACCGCTTACGAAATGGCAAAGAAATACCGTGGCGTGAACATGGAAGAGTTGATGGCGGCGGCTTTTTTGCACGACTTTTATCTTTACGATTGGCATGAGCCCGACAAGAGTCATAAATGGCACGGATTTCACCACGCCAAACGCGCGGCAGACAACGCCAAACGGGTTTTCGGCGTATCCGACGCGGTGTATCAAGCCATTTACGGACATATGTGGCCCTTAAATCCCGAACGTCCGCCCCTTTCCAAAATCGCTTGGATTTTGTTCCTTGCCGACAAACGCGTTTCTCTCAAAGAAACGATTGACGGTAAAAAACGAAAGGTCGCGGAAGAAATCGAAAAATTGGAAGAAAACGAACTCGTGACACAGTGATTGTCACCGTCAGAGAGGAAATATTATGACATTCGGCGCATTTTTATCGGCTGCTTTTGAAAATCATGCACTGATCGTTGCCATTTCCGCCTTTTTGATTGCTCAGTTTTGCAAATTCATCATTACGGGCATTACCCAACACTCCTTTTCACCGGAGCGTTTGAAAGGCGACGGCGGTATGCCGAGCGCGCATTCCGCGACGGTCATGGCGCTTGCGACGGTCGTCGGATATTTGGAAGGTCTGGATTCCGTGGCGTTCGGCGTCTCCATGATTTTGGCGAGCGTCGTCATGCACGATGCCCTCGGTATTCGCCGAGAGGCAGGCAAACACGCCTCGTCCATCAACGAACTTGTCGATACGGTCAACGGTCTGTTGCCCGAAAAAAAGAAACTGACGCAGACGGAAAAACTCAAGGAGCTTCTCGGCCACAGTTTGATTCAGGTGGTGTGCGGCGGCGTTCTCGGTTTCTTGCTCGGTCTTGCTTATATCCTCATCCGTTTGGTTTGGATTGAGGGTTACACGGGTTTTCCCGGTCATTTGCTTTGATTATTTTATAATTGCGTGTTTACGCAGAAAGAGGATACTATGAAAATTCTTATCGTCAACGCCGGCAGTTCGTCGTTGAAGTTCCAGCTCATTGATATGGACAATGAGAAAGTCATCGCCAAAGGTATTTGCGAAGACGTAGGACGCGACAACGCTTCCTTCACTTACAAAGTGCCCGGCAGAGACAACTACGTTGTGGCACAGCCTATGCCCACCCACGGCGAAGCCCTTCAGCTCGTTTTGGATACTCTTGTCGGCAAAGAGCACGGCGTCATCGCCTCGGTCGATGAAATCGGCGCTTGCGGTCACCGCGTCCTCCACGGCGGCGAAAAACTCTCCGGCTCCGTTCTCGTGACCGAAGAAGTCAAGAAAATCATTGATGAATGCAAGGACCTCGGTCCTCTCCATAACCCCGCAAACCTCAAGGGAATCGAAGAGTGCGAAAAACTGATGAACGTGCCGCAGGTCGCCGTTTTCGACACCGGCTTCCATCAGACGATGCCCGATTACGCGTACATGTACGCACTTCCCTATGAATACTACGAGAAATACAAGATTCGCCGTTACGGTTTCCACGGCACGAGCCACCGCTACGTCAGTGCCAGAGCCGCAGCCATGCTCGGCAAGAAGCCGGAAGAAGTCAACGTCGTTACCTGCCATCTCGGCAACGGTGCGTCTTTGGCAGCTGTCAAGGGCGGCAAATGCTACGATACCACCATGGGCGTAACGCCGCTCGAAGGCATTATGATGGGTACCCGTTGCGGTAACATCGACCCGGCTATCATCCCTTATCTTATGAGAAAAGGCGAACTCAAGACTGCCGACGAAATCGACAACATGATGAACAAAAAGTCCGGTATGTTCGGCGTGACCGGCGGCATTTCCAACAACAGACAGATCGAACAGGGCGCCCGTGACGGCGACAAGAGATGCCAGCTCGTTGAAAAAATGTATACGCACCAGTTGACCAAACTCATCGGCGGTTATATCGCTGCCATGGGCGGTGCCGACGCTATCGTCTTCACCGGCGGTATCGGCGAAAACAATCCTCAGTACAGATCCGCCGTAGCCGAGAAACTCGCATTCCTCGGTGTTGCCGTCGATGAAGAGAAGAACCACGTTCGCGGTCAGGAAATCGACATTTCCACCCCCGAATCCAAGATTCGTATGCTCGTCATCCCCACCGACGAAGAAATGGTGATTGCAAGAGATACTCTTGCCATCGTCAACGGTTTGAAGAAATAAGTTCCCAAAAGTCACGCGACGGCCTCGCGTGACTTTTTTACCCGGAGGATTTTCTTATGTATGATGAATTGACTGCGGTCGACATCAAAAAAATGGAAGAGGAGATTCGGTACCGTCAGTGTGAACTCGGTCCGAAACTCTCCGCCGAACTGAAAAGAACCCGTGAATTCGGCGACCTTTCCGAAAACGCCGAATACAAAGAGGCAAAGCGCGAAAAGCGCCGCAACGAAGGGCGTATCCGTTACCTCGAAAATATGATAAGAACCGCCAATGTCATCGAAATCGAAGAGAGGGCGGACGCCGTCAGCCTTTTCGACTGGGTGACGATATACAACGAAATGCGCGAGGAAGAAAAGAAGATTCAAATCGTCACCACCTTAAGACAGGATGCCTTAAACGGCTTCGTCAGCAAGGAATCTCCCTTGGGCTCGGCGCTTCTCGGCAAAAAGACGGGGGACAGAGTGAAAGTCACTCTTTCCGAAACCAAGTCGTATTTCGTGCTGATTCGTGCCATTGAAAAAGGACAGGATAACGAAAACTTGCCCATCAGCGGCTATTGATCGGAGGATTTTATGCCCGATATCGGTATTGACGTCATCAACGAGGCTGTGAAAAAAGATAAAGAAACCTTCGTTTTGCAGTCCGAGCAAGAATACAAAGCGTGTCTTTCGTCCCTCGCCGAAAAAGCGGTGACGGAAAAAGTCAGAGCCATTTTGCTCTCCGGCCCGTCGGCGGCGGGAAAGACCACCACCGCCAATCTGTTGGCGGACGTGATTCGCGACCTCGGTCACCGTGCCGAGGTGATTTCGCTCGACAATTTCTATCGCGATGCAAACGATCCCGATTATCCGCGTTTTGACAACGGGGATAGAAACATGGAATGCGCCGAAGCGTTGCTTTTGCCGAAAATCCGCGAATGCTTGACGAAAATCGAGAAGCGAGAGGACTTTTCGGTCCCCGTTTACGATTTCAAACTGGCAAAAGCGGTGAGAGAAGAAACCTACAAGGCTATTGACGACGGTTGCGTCATTTTGGAAGGTTTGCACGCGCTCAACCCCCTTATCAGCAAGGATTTGCCGGCAGACGCGCACGTCTTGAAGATCTTCGTCAGTCTCTCGACCAACCTCGTCGACGAGAAAGGCGAACGCATTTTGTCGGGCAAAAAGATGCGTTTTGTCCGCCGTCTTGTCCGTGACAATCTTTATCGCGGTGCCTCGGGTGCGCGAACTTTGACGCTTTGGAAGCAGGTTTTGGAGGGGGAAAGTCTTTATCTTTACCCGTATAAACCGCTTGCCGACGTGCGTATCAATACGTTTCACGCGTTTGAACTGTCGGCACTGCGTCCCTACGCTTTGGACCTCTTGGAGGAAATCCAAAACGACGAATACGCCGCGATTATTCTGTCGGCGGTCCGAAAAGTGTCTCCTATGGACATCTCCTACGTTCCCGATGATTCTTTGATTCGCGAATTTATCCCCGGCGGAAAATACGAAGACAAATATTGAGAGGCAAGTATGAGTGCTAAGTGGATTACCACCGAGAAGATGGCGAAACTTTCGCCCATTTCGGTTTTTCATAAGGCTGCTGACGGCTACGTGCCGCCCACGAGCGAAGTGCAGGCGGCACATATACTTTTCCGCCGCCGCTTTTCGCTTACCGATGCGGCAAACGCGACGGTGAAAATCAGCGCCGACGATTACTATAAACTGTATATCAACGGCGCTTTCGTCGCTTGCGGCCCCGCCCCCTCTTATCCTGCTTACTACGCCTATAATCAAATCGACGTTTTCCCGTATTTGCACGCCGGCGAAAACGTCATCGCCGTCCATACCTACTACAACGGACAAATCAACCGCGTGTGGGTCAGCGGCGACAATTTGCACGGTTTATACCTGTCTCTTTGCCAAAACGGCAAAGAAATTTTGGCGTCCGACGAGTCGTTCCTCGTCAGTGAACACACCGCTTTTTCCGTCGAAGGCACTTACGGCTATAAGACGGGATACCTCGAACGGTACGACAGCAACGCCAAAGAGTGCGGCTTTGAAAACATTGATTTTGACGACAAAAGTTGGCAAAATGCCGTCGTAAACCCCAATATTGCGCACAATCTGTCAGTGTCGGCGCCTATGCTCGTTTTCGAGAAGATCGAGCCTACCAAGGTAGAAGCGGACGGCAGAAGCGTCAAAATCGACCTCGGGCGCGAGATTTGCGGCTACGTCAAAATCAGCGCGATGGGGCAAAAAGACTCCGTCGTTCTCTTCCGCCAAGCGGAGGAACTGAATGACGACGGCACGCTTCGCTATCACCTGCGCTGTAACTGCGACTACGAAGAATCTTGGGTGCTTTCGGGCGGTTTTGATACCTATCAGCCGTTCGATTACCGCGGTTTTCGATATTTGGAATTTCTGCTTCCCGAAGGGTGTGAACTGTTCCTTGACACCCTCGAAGTGACGGCGCGCCACAACGGTTATCGGGAATTGCCTTTCGTTTCGGAACTTGAAAAGCGGGAGCCGAAACTCGGCGCCATCGTTCGCCTTTGCGCCGATACCGTCAAATACGGTATCCAGGAAGTAGCGGTGGATTGCCCGACGCGTGAGAAGGGACAGTATCTCGGCGACGCCGGCTTTATCGGTATGACCTACGCCGCCTTGACGGGCAGTGCCGAACCGCTCAAGCGTTCGCTGTGCGACTTCGCCCGTTCTTCCTTTATATGCCCCGGCTTAATGGCGGTTTCGACGTCTTCTTTTATGCAGGAAATTGCCGATTATTCGATGAATTTTCCTGCCTTCGTGTGGGCGGCGTATCAAACCGACAAGGATATCGCCTTTTTGCGTGAGATGTATCCGACGGTTCTCGGGGTGTATCGCTATTTCAAATGCTTTGAAAACGCCGACGGCGTTCTTTCGGACGTAACCGAGAAATGGAATCTCGTGGACTGGCCTGCCAATTTGCGCGACAATTACGATTTTCCTCTGACCGATCCCGTGACGCCCGGCACCCACAACGTGCCGACGGCGTACTTTATCGGCATGGGAAAGTGCATCAATGAAATCGCAAAAGAACTCGGAGAGGTTCCCCCCTGCGACGTTGCCCACAATATCGACGGCTTTCTTTCCTATTTCTTCGATGCGGAAGCAAACCTTTTCAAAGATAGAAGAGAGTCGAAACATCACAGCCTGCACGCCAACGTCCTGCCGCTTCTTTTTGATATCGGCATCACGCCCGCCGTCAAAGAGAACGTCCTCTCTATGATTCGGGAAAAGAAACTCGTCAGTGTCAATTATTTTGCCTATTATATTCTTCTCGCGCTTGAGCGTATCGGCGAATACGATTTGGCGCACGAACTTCTCTTAAGCCCCGACGCTTGGTCAAATATGCTGAAGGAAGGCGCCACCACCTGTTTTGAGGCTTGGGGCAAAGAAAAGAAAAAGAACTGCTCGCTCTTCCACCCCTGGATGAGTTATGCGGCGATATTCGCCAAATCCTATTTCGAGAGAAAATACAGACCTTAATGACAACCGAGATTATGCCAAAGGAGGATTACGGGCAACCGTAAAACCGAGATTATGCTATCAAAAGTTTACAGTTCCGGGCTTTTCGGCATCGAAGGCTTTGAAGTAACCGTCGAGTGCAGCGCCTGGGACCGCATTCCCCATTTTGAACTTGTCGGGCTCCCCGACACGGCTGTGAAAGAGGCGAAAAACCGCGTACAGTCGGCGTGCGAAAATTCCGGGTTCATGTTCCCCCCGATGGATATCATGGTCAACTTGGCGCCTGCCAACCGAAAAAAGGAAGGGACGGCGCTGGACCTTCCCATCTTGATTTCCATCCTGCAAAGCGACAGAGTGATTCCCTCCGACGTTGATTTTTCGGGGCTTTGCATTCTCGGCGAACTCTCTCTTTCGGGAGAAGTCCGTCCCGTTGACGGCGCCCTTTCCATGTGCGTTTCCGCCAAAGAATGCGGAAAAAAAGAAATATTCGTTCCGTTTGCCAACGCCAAAGAAGCCGCGGTCGTTGACGGAATCACGGTGTACGGCGTCCGTCACGTGCGTGAAATCGTCTCCCATTTGCGCGGTGAGAAAACCATCGAACCCACTGCTCATACGGGACACTCCTTTTCGCTTTCCGACCGACGTGATGCCGGCGATTTTTCCGAAGTCCGCGGTCAGCTGAAAGCCAAACGCGCCCTTGAGGTAGCGGCGGCAGGAGGGCACAACGTCTTGATGATAGGTCCTCCCGGCTCCGGCAAATCCATGCTTGCCAAACGTCTTTCTTCCATTTTGCCCGACTTGACCTTTGAGGAAGCCGTCGAAACGACCAAGGTTCACTCCGTCACGGGTATGCTCAAATCCGATCTTGTGACCGAACGTCCTTTCCGTTCGCCGCATCACACGGTATCTCCCGCCGGTATGATCGGCGGCGGAACGAATCCGCGCCCCGGCGAAATCTCTCTTGCTCATAACGGCGTTTTGTTTCTTGACGAATTGCCGGAATTTCCGAAGAGCGTCACGGAATCCTTGCGTCAGCCGCTCGAGGACGGAGAAGTGACGGTGACGAGAGCCGCCGCCAAAATCACCTACCCCTCCTCCTTTATGCTCGTCTGCGCCATGAACCCCTGCCGCTGCGGCTATTTCGGGGACCCGACGCACAAGTGTTCCTGCTCCCCAAAATCCGTCGAAAACTATCTTGAAAAAGTCTCGGGACCGCTTCTCGACCGTATTGATATTGAAATAGAATTGCCCTCCGTCTCCTTTGACGAAATCTCCGGCAAAGGCAAACCCGGCGAACCCTCCGCCGTCATTCGTGAGCGCGTCAATCAAGCGCGGGCATTTGCCGCCGAACGTCTCCAAAAAGACGGCGAAAACGGCAATATCTTAAACGCCAATCTCACCCCGTCCCTGCTTCGCAAATACTGTGTCCCGAATGAAGAAGCACGGGAACTTTTGCGTACGGCGTTTGATTCTCTCGGTCTCTCGGCACGCGGTCACGACCGCATTCTGCGCGTGGCACGCACCATCGCCGACCTTGACGGAAAAGAGGTCATCGACATAGATTGCATTGCCGAGGCAATCCAATATCGCACCCTCGACAGAAAATATTGGCGCCGCGCCTAAAACCGAAAAAAGAAAAGCCGCAAGAGCAATTCTTGCGGCTTTTTGCGTACAATTGTTTACATAATAACAATGTTTTCGGGTTTTCAGAATAAGAAAAGCCAAAACCCATCACGGCGTTTCCCTTTTTAAGGTGCCAAAGATTTGTTAACTAACAGAGGAAGGAATATCATTTGTCTTTTTGACAATCCTGCATAAAGCGTACTGCCAAAGGGAGCCAACATTGAATAGCCGGCACAAGATAGTGAGCCTGCCCGGAACACGTCTGCTCGTTGGCGAGCGACGCGCCGTGCGGTCCCTCGGGGAACAGGTGGTATTCGCATTTCACCTTGGCTTTGACGTAGGCCTCCGCCAGCATCAAGGAGTTTTCGACGGGGACGATATCGTCGTTGAACGTCTGCCAAATAAACGCCTCGGGGGCGTCTTCGTTCACGTGCTTTTCGAGCGACCAAACGTTGCGCTCTTCTTCGGTGGGATTACGGTGTCCGCAAAGATTTTCGATGGATTGCCTGTGCGTGTATGCGGCGCATCCCGTGACTACGGGATAGCAAAGCACCATCCCCGTCGGGCGCACGAGTTTGGGATCGGCATCGCCGAGTACTTTTTGGATAACGGGATGATGCGACAGAATCCCGATAGATCCGGCAAGATGTCCGCCGGCGGAAAAGCCGAGCGTGAAAACATAGTCGGGGTCCACGTTGTATTTTTCCGCATTTTCGCGGACGTATTTCATGGCGAGCGCCATCTCGGCGAGCGGTGCACCGTCTTTGGCTTTTTCACCGACGCTGTAACGAAGAATGAAGGCGGCAAAACCCTGTCCCAAAAGCGCCGTCGCGACGGGTTCCGCCTCTCTTTCGGAAAGAAAAGTGTATCCGCCGCCCGGGCAAACGATGACGGCTTTTCTTTTGGCTTGTTTCAAATCGCTGAAGTTGGAGAGGCAAATCGCCGTCAAGGTTGCGTCCTCGTACGGGTGAAGGGTGATAGTTTCGTAATTCATAAGCCATCCTCGCTTGCTGTTTATCTAACGGCAGTATACCACGTATTGACAAAAAGCGCAAGAAAAAAGCCCGCATTTCTGCGGGCTGGTTATTATTGAACGGATTTCAATTCGTTAAGTGTTTTGCGGACGTCTTGAGGATTGCACACTTGTTTAAAATTGACGTTATTTCTGTTAGCTCCTTGAATACATACATTACCGTAGTTAAAAATCTTGCCGAAAAACGATTGGTTGCTCGTAATGTTTTCAATATGGTCAAGCGTCATCTCGTCACAATGTGTATTCAACCAACCCCTTTTTTCATATACATGTTTGTCAGATATGGCGTATTCGGTTGTAATAAATGCGATTGTTGCGCTAATTGCGTTAAGAAGGGGCATAAGTAGCAACCAGAATCCGAGAATGCCCCAAACCCATGCGAGTATGAGGGAAATAGGGTTCTTTTTTACGGACAAAATTATTTTTTCATTCGGGGCAAGAGCGTTCTTTTCAATGTACGACATATAGTTCTCCTTCTTGCTATGTATGAAACATAGATTGTAACATATATTATAACATATGTTTTTTTGCTTTGTCAAGATATAATGAGGAAAGGAGGAAAGAACATGGAGAAGAAACTGATTATAGAAAAGAAAACGCCGAAAGGCGAAGACGGTTACCGCGTTTTTTCCATTCGCATAAAGGAAGAACTTGTTCTTCGTCTTGACAAAGCATCACTTTATAGCAACCGTTCTCGCAACGAACTTATCAATATGTTCATTGAGTTTGGCTTAGATAATTCGGAAATTCGATAAAACAAAAGAGAGTCGCAAAAATGCGGCTCTCTTTTTTCGTTTGTGGAATCAATACATATCACCCATACCGCCCTGAGGCATCGGAGCGGGTTTGTCTTCCTTTTTGTCGGAGACGACGGCTTCGGTGGTCAAAACGGTGGAGGCGATGGAGGCGGCGTTCTGCAAAGCGGAACGGGTGACCTTTGCGGGGTCGACGATGCCGGCTTCCATCATATCGCAGTACACTTCGCGGTAAGCGTCGAAGCCGTATCCGCGTTTGCCGCTTTCGCGGACTTTCGCGATGATGACGGCGCCGTCGAGACCGGCGTTGTCGGCGATTTGTTTCATCGGGTAGGTGAGGGCTTTGGCTACGATAGCGGCGCCCGTCTTTTCGTCGCCTTCGAGTGCGGCAACCTGTTTTTCAACGGCGTCAATGACGTTGATAAAGGCGGTTCCGCCACCGGGGACGATACCTTCTTCCACGGCGGCCTTGGTCGCGTTGAGGGCATCTTCGATGCGGAGTTTCTTTTCTTTCATCTCGACTTCGGTTGCGGCACCGACTTTGATGACGGCAACGCCGCCTGCCAATTTGGCAAGACGCTCGAGGAGTTTTTCTTTATCGAAGTCGGAAGTCGTCACTTCGAGAGCGGCACGGATTTGCGCGACTCTGTCGGCAATCGCCGCTTTGTCGCCGGCACCTCCGACGATGATGGTGTTTTCCTTGGAGACTTTGACTTGACGGGCACGGCCGAGCTGTGCGACGGTTGCGTCCTTGAGTTCGAGACCGAGTTCGGAGGTGATGACTTCGCCCCCGGTCAAGATGGCGATATCGCGGAGCATTTCTTTGCGTCTGTCACCAAAGCCGGGCGCCTTGACGGCAACGACGGTGAAGGTACCGCGCAGTTTGTTGAGAACGAGAGTGGTGAGGGCTTCGCCTTCCACGTCTTCGGCAACGATCAAGAGTTTCTTGCCGGACTGCACGATTTGCTCGAGCAGGGGCAAAATTTCCTGAATGTTGGAGATTTTCTTATCGGTGATGAGAATCAGAGCATCGTCAAGGGTGGCTTCCATCTTGTCGGTATCGGTTGCCATATAGGGAGAAAGATAGCCGCGGTCAAACTGCATACCTTCGACGACTTCGCTGTAAGTTTCGGCACTCTTGGATTCCTCGACGGTGATAACGCCGTCGGAGGTGACTTTATCCATCGCGTCGGCGATCAAATTGCCGATCGCGTCGTCACCGGCGGAGATGGCACCGACTCTCGCGATGTCCTCACGGCCGCTGACTTTTTTCGCCTGCGTTTTGAGTTCCGCAATAGCGGCGTCGGTGGCTTTGAAAATGCCCTTTCTGAGCACCATCGGGTTGGCACCGGCTGCCACGTTTTTCATACCTTCGTGGATAAGCGCTTGAGCGAGCAGGGTGGCGGTGGTGGTACCGTCGCCGGCGGCGTCGTTGGTTTTGGTGGCAACTTCGCGTACGAGACCGGCGCCCATGTTTTCGGCGGCGTCTTCCAGTTCGATTTCTTTGGCAATCGTCACACCGTCGTTGGTGATGAGCGGTGCGCCGAATTTTTTGTCAAGGACGACGTTTCTGCCCTTGGGGCCGAGGGTGATTTTCACCGTGTCGGCGAGTTTATCCACACCGGCGAGCAGGGCTGCTCTCGCTTCGGTGCCGTAAAGAATGTTCTTTGCCATGGTTTTCTCCTTATTCTACGACGGCGAGAATGTCGGATTGACCGACGATGGTGTATTCCACGCCGTCGATCTTGACTTCCGTGCCGGTGTATTTGCCGGTGATGACTTTTTCACCGACTTTGAGTGTCATTTTGATTTCCTTTCCGTCAACGAGTCCGCCGGGGCCGACGGCTACGATTTCGGAAATTTCGGGCTTTTCCTGTGCGGAACCGGGCAGAATGATGCCGGCTTTCGTCGTTTCGGCAGCTTCCACACGCTTGAGAACCACACGGTCAAGCAAAGGTCTGAGTGTCATGTTTTGAATCCTCCTTATCATGATCATCCGTCGGTTATGCCGATGGATTTGTGAAAAACGTTCGGAATTAGCACTTCACGCCTTCGAGTGCTAACTTCTACGATTATTGTATACGGGACACCCCGAAAAATCAACACATTTTTCAAGAGTTCACAAATTGTTAACATTTGGAAAGCTACGCCAATTTTTCTTTGAGGAAAGAGAGAATTTTCTTTTCTTCTCTTGAGATTTTCACCTGCGAAAGCCCCAAAATCTCGGCGGTTTTGCTTTGCGAACAGTCGTGATAATACCGCAAACCCACGATTTTTTGCCATAACGGGGGCAGGGATTCGACGGCGTCTTTGAGCGCTAACCGCTCCGTTTGTGCGCTTTCGCTGTTTCCGTCCGAAACGAAAGCCGACAGCGGCACCGATTCTTCCTCGGTGGAGACGGGTTCATCTAGCGACCTGACGGCACTCCCCGAAAAAAGGGCGGCAGCGGCATCGGAGGGAGAAACGCCGCAGGCGGCCGCCACGGCGGCAATGGAGGTGTCCTCGCCCCGCGCAGACCGCCTATCGGTTTCCGCCGACAGCAGCACGGCGAGTCTTTTTTCTTCCCTCGACACCTTGATAAGCCCGTCGTCACGCAAAAACCGACGCATTTCCCCGAAAATCAGCGGTACGGCGTAGGTGGAAAAAGCAAGACCGCGCGACAGGTCAAAGGTGCGAATGGCTTTCATCAGTCCGATGTCCCCGCATTCCAAAAGGTCGGACAACTCGGCGCGTCCCGAAAATCGACGCGCCAAGGCAAAGACCAACGGGCGGTTTTTCTCGACTAAAAGATTGCCGGCTTCTACGTCTCCTTTGCGAAAAGCCGACAGCAAAGACAGGTTGTCGGCAAACTCTTTTCGTCTTTCTTTTTTCTCAGTCACGGCTAAACTTCTTTTTGAGGATAACCGTCGTGCCGGCGCCGACTTTTGAACGAACGCGGCAGGAATCCGTAAAACTTTCCATGACCAAAAATCCCATGCCGCAGCGTTCCTCCGGCTTTCCCGTCGTGAAAAAGGGTTGACGGGCTTTTTCCACGTCCTCAATGCCGCAGCCGCGGTCGGCGATTTCGACACAGACGGTGCCCTCGTCATAAAGGCGGACGGTGAGATGGAAAAAGCGCGCGTCGCTCTCCTTTTTGTGTACGTAGGCGTGCACGATACAGTTGGTGACGGCTTCGCTCACGGCACAGCGCAGGTCGGCGAGTTCCTCCACCGTCGGATTGAGCGAGGCGGAAAACGCCGAGACGAGAGACCTTGCCACGCTCTCGTTTTCGCTGATAGCCGGCAATCTCACTTTCATTTCGTTGATCAGTTGTGCTTTCATAAAATCTCCTCAAGGTAACAGGGTGATGTTTTTGATTTTTTCAATGCCGGACAGGCGGATGACGCGCGACAGTTCCCCCGAAAGATGGGATAGGACGACGCCGCCGCCCAAGAGGCGCATCGTCTCGGTTCTGCCGAGAATCAGACCGATGCCCGACGAATCCATCAGCGGTACGTCCTCGAACGAGATTTCCAAAATCGCGGGTTTTTCGTACAGAACGTGACGATCGATGGCATCGCGCATCGGGCGCGCCGTGTGATGGTCGATTTCGCCGTGCAAAACGGCGCACAGCGCTTTTTTGTTTTGGTCATAGGGCGCAAACGTTACAATTTCCATAAGCAAATCTCCTTGGTTCGATTATACCGAAACCCGTACTCGAAAAAGGTCGCTTTTTCTGCCGCTTTGAAAAAATCGCAAAAAAAGATAGATGCGCCCCCGCAGGCATTCTCTGCGGAAAGGCAAAAAAATTTTTCCCATTTTTTTACATTTTCTATCTACATGAATATTGACAAAGAGTAAAAACGGGGTATAATAATAGCGTGTATTTTTTACGACGATGCGGAAAAGGCCAAAAACGCGAATCCCGCACGGAAAGGATAAAAAATATATGGAACAAAATGAGAGAAAGGTGGGTACCGTTTCCAGAGGTATCCGTTGCCCCATCATCCGTGAGGGAGACAATCTTGCAGAGATTGTCACATCCAGCGTTCTGGAAGCCGCAAAGTCCGAGGGATTCGAACTTCGCGACCGCGACGTCATTTCCATCACCGAGTCCATCGTTGCCCGTTCGCAGGGTAACTACGCGTCTGTTGACGACATCGCCGAAGACGTGAAGAACAAACTCGGAGGCGAGACCGTCGGCGTTATTTTCCCGATTCTTTCCCGTAACCGTTTTGCCATCTGCCTTCGCGGCATTGCCAAAGGCGCAAAGAAGATTGTCTTGATGCTCAGTTATCCGTCCGATGAAGTCGGAAACCAGCTTGTCAATCTCGATCTCGTTGACGCTGCCGGCATCAATCCTTATTCCGATGTTTTGACCCTTGAAAAATACCGTGAAGTGTTCGGCTATATCAAGCACGAATTCACCGGTGTTGACTACGTCGATTACTATGCAAACCTCATCCGTGAATCCGGCGCCGAAGTGGAAATCATCTTCGCCAACCAGGCAAAAGCCATTTTGCCCTATGCGGATCACATCTTGACCTGCGACATTCACACCCGTGCCCGTACCAAGAGAATTCTTATGGCTGCCGGTGCAAAGGTCGTTCTCGGTCTTGACGATATCATGACTTCGTCCATTCACGGTTCCGGCTTCAACGCCAAATACGGTCTTCTCGGTTCCAACAAATCGACCGAAGACAAAATCAAACTCTTCCCGCAGGAATGCAAAGACCTTGTCCTTGACATTCAGGCGCGCATTCTCAAAGCCACCGGCAAACACGTAGAAGTCATGGTTTACGGCGACGGCGCGTTCAAAGATCCTCAGGGTAAGATTTGGGAACTTGCCGATCCCGTCGTTTCTCCCGCATTCACCGACGGCCTTATCGGAACGCCCAACGAACTCAAACTTAAGTATCTTGCTGATAACGATTACAAAGATCTTTCCGGTGAAGCGCTGAAGGAAGCCATTTCCGCCAGCATTCGTGCAAAGACCGGTGCTTCTCTCGTCGGCAACATGGCGTCTCAGGGTACGACCCCCCGTCAGCTTACCGACCTCATCGGTTCTCTTTGCGATTTGACCTCCGGCTCCGGCGACAAGGGTACGCCCGTCGTCTTGGTTCAGGGTTATTTCGACAACTACACCAACAACTAATCGGAGGATAATGAAATTATGGATAGCAACGTACGTCCCGCCACTATGGCACGCATCAACAATAAAGAACTTGCAGAAGCGTTCATTGCGGAGCAGGTAAAACTCCTTCGCGAACAGATCGGCGACAAAAAAGTCCTCCTTGCTCTTTCCGGCGGTGTTGACTCTTCCGTCGTAGCCGCGCTTCTCATCAAAGCCATCGGCAAACAGCTCACTTGCGTACACGTCAACCACGGTCTTCTCCGTAAAGGCGAACCCGAGCAGGTTATCAAAGTGTTCCGCGATGAACTCGGCGCCAACCTCGTTTACGTCGACGCAACCGACAGATTTCTCGATCAGCTTGCCGGCGTTTCCGAACCCGAATCCAAGAGAAAGATTATCGGTAAAGTCTTCATTGACGTTTTCGCGGAAGAAGCCAAGAAACTTGACGGTATCGAATTTTTGGCACAGGGTACTATCTACCCCGACATTCTCGAATCCAAGGGCGTAAAGGCACACCACAACGTCGGCGGCCTCCCCGAGGATCTCAAGTTTGACCTCGTCGAACCCGTTAAACTTCTTTATAAAGACGAAGTCCGCATGGTTGGTAAAACTCTCGGTCTTCCCGACAGCATGGTTTACCGTCAGCCGTTCCCCGGACCGGGACTCGGTGTCCGTTGCATCGGCGCCATCACTCGCGACCGTTTGAACGCCTTGAGAGAAGCCGACGCCATCGTCCGTGAAGAAATCGGCAAACTCCCCGTTACCCCTTGGCAGTATTTCTGCGCTATCCCCGACCTTCAGTCGACGGGTATCAAGTACGATGAAAACGGCAAGGGCGAGCGTTACATGGGTTGGGCTTGCATCATCCGTGCCATCAACACGGTAGACGCCGTCAAAGCCACCGTTCCCGAAATTCCCTTCGACGTCCTTTGCAAAATGCGTGACGAGATCGTTAAGATCCCCGGCATCAATAGAGTTCTTTGGGACATTTCCGAGAAACCCGTTGCCACCATCGAGTGGGAGTGATTTTTCGCCGTTTGACGAAAATCGTCACCAAACCATAAAGAAAATCCCGACCGTTCGGTCGGGATTTTTTGCGTTTTTGAAGCACTTACCGCCAGATAACAAAAAGATTATTAAATTGCTTCTCTCTGTTGAAATATGAAAATAATAATGATATACTATTGGGGCTCGCGTGAAAAAACCGTCTTGTTGCGGTGCTTGCGCGAAGAAAAAATGAGGAAATATAGTATGAAAAAAGTATTAAAACTCTCTCTTCTTTGTCTTTGCCTTGTTACGGTGTTTTGCGTGACGGCTACCGTATCTTCTGCCGAACAAACCCCTTCGGCAACAAAAGTGGAAGGCGCTTTCACCTCCGCAACTTTTGCGAGCAGCGTCTCGGAACCCGAAGTTTCTAACGTCATGATTCCCATCAGCCAAGCCGAAACCTACGAGCACATGATTTACGGAATTTACGGTTTCAACAGCGAAACCGGAAAATATCTTTGCCTTGGGTTTGAAAGCGGCACGCCCGGCATGACTGAAGAATATTCCGTAAAAGAAATCAACTACGATATTTTCTGCGGTATGGAATATTACGTTGTCGGCGGTTCCTACACGTCCGTAAAAGCACCGAGCGGCTACACGGTGTCAAAGGTTGTTCGTTCCGTTGACGAGTTGACTTCGTTCCGTGGCAATAAGGATTTGTCGAAAGACGAATATATGGCGTTGATCCAGACGGTTTTTGATTCTTCGAACGAAGAACAGGAGATTTGGAACTGCAAGGTTATGATCACCTACGCCAACGAAGACGGAAGTTACATGGTTTACGATCCTCAGGGAAATGAAATACTCCCTTGCACAACCGGCGAAATTGACGGTATGTTTGATGACGGCGAAGGCGACTATTGGGCGGTTATTTTGGAGAAAACAGAAGAACCCGCCGCTGTCACCCCCGAAACGCAAACCAAGAATTTCCCCGTTTGGGCAATCGTTTTGATTTCTCTCGCCGGCGTCATCGGCCTGTATGCCGCAGCATATTTCTTCCTTTTCAAAAAAGGTCTTTTGACTGCTTCCGTGTTTACGAAGATTTTCCTTCCCATGGATAAAATCTTTGTGAAAAAAGCGTAACGGATAAACAAATACGCAATTCGTTTCAAACTCAATAAACGATAAAAAATCCCGACCGTTTGGTCGGGATTTTTGCATTTTGCAAACGTTTATTTGCAAAATGATTTATTTATTTGTCGGTTTTTCCCGTACACTTCCTTTGCCGTTTCGATAAAAGCGAGGGCGGCACGCGAAAGATAACGGTTTTTCTTATAGCCTATCGACATGGTACGTTTGGCAAAATCGCTCTTGAGCGCGTAATACAAACAACCCGAGCCCGAGGCTTTTTGCACCAAAACGTCGGTGACGAAGGTAATGCCCATGCCGGCACGGCAAAGGTTATAGGCGGTGATCAACTGGTCCAGGTGGATGAGCGGTTTCGGATCGAATCCGGCTTCGCGGCAAAGCGAAAACGCACGGCGGCACATATCGTTGCCGGGCTTCAAAAGGAGAAAGGTTTCTTCCCCGAATAGCGAAAGGTCAACGGCGGGCGCCGTCTTTCCCGTTCCCATCTGTTTTGCCGTCATGGCAAAGGCGGAAAGACTGTCGTTGATGGGAAACGACTCCGGAACCGCGAGATAGATTTTTTCCTCAAAAAGTTCTTCCGCCTCGTAGAGCGCCGGGTCAAAATCGTGCGCCACCAAGAGGTCGATGGAGTCGTTGAGGAGCATTTGACGGAGGTTAGGGGAGTTGGACTCCGTCAAATCCACCGAAATACCGGCGTATTTGGCGGAAAATTTCATAAGGATTTCGGGGAGAATAAACGATGAAACAAAGTTTTCGCCGCTCACCGAAAGTGACCCGGCGCGCAGATTCGCCATATCCGCCAAGCGGTCATGGAGCGAACGCTCGACGGAGCGCAACTGTTCCACCGCGGCGATATAAACTTCTCCCTCCCCCGTCAGGGAAAGCGGCGTCGTCGAACGGTCAAAAATCGTAATGCCGAGTTCCTCCTCCACCTTTTTCACCGTCATGGACAGCGCCGGTTGAGAAACAAACAGTTTTTTTGCCGCTCCCGAAAAGGAGCGCTCTTCCCAAATGGTGTAGATATAATTCTGTTCTTTCATGCCTTTACCTATCAATAATTTTTATAGAAATCATTTTATTATTGTATTTGATTATAGCATACCGCTGTGTTATAATCAATATGCTTTTATTAATATTGGAGGAAAAAATCATGAAAAAAATTATTGCGCTTCTCGTTCTCGTCGCTATTTTGGCTACCTTTGCTTGCTCTTGCGGCGATAACGCAAAACTTCGTTTCGTTACCGGCGGTGAGTCGGGTACCTACTATGCTTTCGGTTCTGTCATTGCACAGCATGCCACGAACAATGCCGGTGTGCAAGTCAATGCCTTGGTCGGTAACGGGTCTAAGAGTAACGTGCAGGAGCTGGAAGATAACAATGCCGAACTCGCTTTCTGTCAGTCCGACGTTATGGCATATGCTTACAACGGCACGAATCTTTTTAATGCTCCAATCACCTGTTTCTCTACTGTTGCGGCTCTTTATACCGAGCAGGTTCAGATTGTCACCACGGACCCCACCATCAAATCCGTTGCCGATCTTCAGGGCAAAAAAGTGTCTGTTGGTGCAGCAGGTTCCGGTGTTTATTTCAACGCCGTCGACATCCTTTCTGCCTATGGAATTGGCGATAGAAACGACAAAGGTGAGTTTACGAAGATCGATGCAACTTACCAATCTTTCGGCGATTCTGCTGATGCTTTGAAAAACGGTCAGATTCATGCCGCTTTCATTGTCGCCGGTGCTCCTACAACGGCTGTCGTTGATTTGGCAACGACGAAGGATGTTTACCTTGTTTCCCTTGACGATACACACATTGCTTCTTTGCTCGAAACGTCTCCTTACTACGCCGAGTGCACCATTCCCGCCAGCGTTTACGGAACCGATTCCGATATTAAAACGGTTGGTGTAGGTGCAGTCATTCTTGCAAAGAACTCTGTTTCCGAAGAAGATATTTATCATTTTGTCGCAGATATTTTTGATAATTATGAAAACTTGACTAAGAACCATGCTAAATATTCGGAACTCAGTTTTGAATATGCAACTTCCATCACCTCCGTTCCTTATCATGCAGGTGCTGCGAAGTACTTTGAGGAAAAGGGTTACACCGTCAACAAATAATTGTCCTGGTTATCCGGCGGGGCTGTTTTGCGACAGCCCCGTTTGCTCGTAAACGCAATTCTCGATTAGAAAGTAGATGTTATCATGACCTTATTCAAGAAAAAAAACGCCGCGGTGGAAGCTGTGGAAAGCGACAATCTTGACGATATCATGCGTAAGTATGATAAAGAATCCAATACCAGAATATGGACCGGCTTTCCCAAAATCATAGTATCGGGCTGTCTTCTGTTGTTCTCTCTTTACTGCATTTACATGACTTTGTTCAGTACCGAATTGCCGGAAACCAAACTCAGCCGTTTTTTGGCGTTTGTGATTATTGCAGGTTTGCTTATTTATCCTGCGAATAAAAAACACGTTAGAGAAAATTATTTGCCTTGGTACGATATAGCCTTGATAGTTGCGGGAGCTTTTTGCTTCCTCTATTTTGCCTTTGACGCCATGACACTTTTGCAACTGGCAACACGTATTCAGCCTTTTCATGTAATCCTTGGTGTTATCGGTATTTTGGTGTTGATTGAACTTTGCCGTCGCTGCGTTGGTATTCCGATCCTTTGCATCGTCGGTGCTTTGTTGATTTATGCTTTTGCAAATCAACTTTCCTACGGAGCATCTTTTTACAGTGCTCTTAAAAACATTATTTATAAGTTGTTTTACACCACCAGCGGCGTTATTGGTACTCCGATAAATGTTTGCTATACCTACATCGTTCTTTTCATTATTTTCGGCGCATTTCTCGAAAGAACCGGAATTGCAAACTTCTTTATTTCTCTGGCAAACCGCATCGCCGGTTGGTCTTCGGGCGGACCTGCCAAGGTAGCCGTTATTTCCTCGGCTCTTTGCGGCATGGTTTCCGGCTCCTCCGTCGGTAATACCGTTACCACCGGTTCCGTTACTATCCCGATGATGAAAAAGACGGGTTATAAACCCGAGTTTGCCGCTGCCGTCGAAGCTTCCGCTTCCACCGGCGGACAAATCATGCCGCCCATCATGGGCGCCGCCGCTTTCTTAATGGCGGAATATATGCGAATCCCATACACCCAAGTTGCACTCAAAGCCATTCTTCCTGCCGTTTTGTATTTTGCCGGCATCTTCATCGCCGTTCACCTCGAAGCCAAAAAACTCGGGCTTAAAGGTGTTGCAAAAGAAGAACTGCCGAAGTGGTCTTTCCTTGCCAAGAACTGCTATCTTTTGCTTCCTTTGATTCTTCTGATTTGGCTCGTATCTTCCGGCGCGAGAACGATGGCATATTCTGCTGCTTTTTCCATTATTGCGGCTTTTGTCATCGGCTCTGTAAATACTGTCATTACAGAAGTTCAGAATAGAGCGGAGGGCGAAAACAAGGAAGAGGCAGTGATTCGCGGATTGAAGATTTCGGGTAAAAATGCCATTGATGCTCTCGTTGCCGGCGCGAAAGGCTCTATTACCGTTGCTGTTGCCTGTGCAATGGCAGGAATGATTGCCGGTTGTATTACGGTCACCGGTCTTGCGTCCACACTTATCAACGGTATCGTATCGGTTGCCGGGAATGCGAGAATTGTTGGTCTTCTCTTGACAATGCTTTGCTGTATCGTTCTCGGTATGGGCGTGCCCACCACCGCCAACTATTGCATCATGGCAGCCACCTGCGCACCGATTTTGATTGAACTTGGTTTTCCTGTCGTTGCCGCTCACTTCTTCGTATTCTATTTCGGTATCGTAGCGGACATCACACCGCCGGTTGCCCTTGCCGCCTATGCCGGCTCGGCTATCGCCAAATCCAACCCGATGAAAACCGGCGTGACCGCAACGAAACTTGCGATTGCCGCCTTCATCGTCCCCTTCATCTTCGCTTACAGCCCCGCGATGCTTCTCGAGGGTGTCGGCGCTTGGTATGAACTTGTGATTCTCGTTTTGTCGGCGCTGCTCGGTTTGTTCTCGGTGGCTGCTGGTCTCAACGGTTTCTTCCTCGGGAAACTGCCTATCCCCTTCCGCGTTGCCCTTGCGGCAGGCGGTCTTTGCATGATGATTCCCGGTACGCTTACCGACATCATCGGCCTTGCCGTCTTTGTCGGCGTCGTTTTGTTCCAACTTCTCGTCACCAAGAAAAAAGAGCAAACCCCGCCCCCCGCCGTCGCATAAAGTTCAGTCCCCCCACGCGGGGGACTTTTCTTTTGTATCTCTGTACTTTTCACTGAAAATATGCTATAATACGAAAAAATAACGTTTGGTGCAAAGGAGCTTTTATGTTTTCCGAACTTCACGATTTCGATATTTTCCCCAAAGTCTTTTTGACTGACGTGGATGAGGCTATCACCGTTCATTCCGAGGGGGCGCGCTTTTGCCAAATTGCACCCGGACAAACGGTCACGCTCTTGATTTACGAAACGCAAAGGTCGATGGAACACCGCTATGCCGGCTCCGAAAATTGCCGCGAGATGACCGCCACCGCCGACGAAAAAGGCGATCTGCATTTCGTGCTTAACTGCGCTCGCGAAGGCATGTATTACGTGGATATTTTGACCGGGGAAGAAAAAAAGATGATGACGCGGCTTCGCGTCTACGCGCTGGAGCACGATATGGCGGGACTGTACCCGTTCCGCGGTGACTGTCATATGCACACTTGCCGCTCCGACGGACACGATTCACCTGAAACCGTCGTTGCCAATTACCGTGCCCACGGCTATGATTTCACGGTGATTTCCGATCACTATCGTTATTATCCCTCTCTCGAAGCGAGAAAATTCCTGAAAATCGACGGGGAAGATAAAAGCCCCATTACCGATCTTCTCGTCGTAACGGGTGAAGAAGTGCAAATGCCGCTCAATCCCGTGCACATCGTCAATTTCGGCGGCAAATTCAGTATCAACGCCCTCGTATCTCCCAATAAAGGGGAAGAAGAAGTCGGCGCCGGCACGGAGGTTCGTTCTCTTGACGGTGATTGTCCCTCCGTTCTTCCTTTGCACGAATACGAAGCGATGATAAAAGAAAGAGCCAAGGACGTTCCGCTTGCTTTGGAATCGGAACGGCTTTCCTTTGCCGCTTCCGAGTGGATATACGAAAAAATCAAAGAGGGAGACGGCATCGGCATTTTTGCGCACCCGTATTGGCACGCGCCGACGATGCAGCTTTCCGAATCTTTCGTCAGATATTACTATGAAAATGCGCATTACGGCGCTTTCGAAGTGCTCGGCGGTGAAAACTATTATCAGCAAAACGGCTTCCAAACGGCGTTTTACTACGAAGAAAAAGCCAAGGGCTTTGACCCTCCCATCGTCGGCAGCACCGACAGCCACAACTCGACGGAGAACAACTCGATGGCGACGCTGGCTTCCACCATCGTCTTTGCCAAAGAAAATACGCGAAAAGGACTTGTGGAAGCCATCAAGGAAAAGCATACCGTTGCCATCGACTCCATCAGCCGCGAATATCGCCTCGTCGGCGATTTGCGCTTTGTAAAATACGGAAGTTTCCTGCTTGAAAACTGGTATCCGTATCACGACCTCGCCTGCGCCGCCGAGGGATATTATCTCGACGCGTATAAAAACGGTGACGCCTGCGCCGAAACGGTGCTTCGCACCATGAAGGGCAGAATCCCCGCCATGTTGAAAAAATATTTTTCCTTATAAGGAGATTCATATGGCTTCGCAAAACAACGCCAAATCCAAAATCACCTTGGCGTATGCCGGCATTCTTTTCGTGGTTTTGATTTGGGGACTTTATCCGATTTTAACCTCCGATTTATTGCAACATTATTCGGGCGGTATGTACACCCTCGGCAGTTCCCTCGTTTCTGCCGCGGCACTCTTTTTGCTGTGTTTGCCGAAACTGAAAAACGTCGATAAATCTTATTTCAAAGTGGCAATCCCGACGGGCTTTTTCATGGGACTTGCCAATCTCTTGCAAAAAATAGGGCTTCAGTATACCACCCCCACGCAGTATGCGTTTCTTGAAAATCTGTCCTGCGTCGTCGTGCCGATTCTGTTGTTCCTTTTCGTGAGAAAAAAGCCGAGCGCCGTTACCGTAACGGCAAGCGTTTTGTGCCTTGTCGGCTGTTTTATTCTCAGCGGTATGGACGTTTCGGCAGGCAGTTTGGCTTTCGGCAAAGGAGAAATCCTTTGTGCGCTTGCCGGGGTAATGTACGGCGTCAACATCGCCGCCACCGGCGTCTATGCCAAGAAGATGGACGCCATGGTCTACGTGATGATACAGCAATGGGTAAACGCCGCCGTTGCCGCCGTGGCGGTCTTCGCGTTGGATAAAATCAAAATCAACGGTTCGCCGATTGAGAGGGCGGTTTTTTCCTTCGATATTCTTCACGTCCTCAGTATGGCGGGCTTGGTTCTTTGTATCAGTACCCTCGGTTGGATCATTCGCACCGAGGCGATGAAATACGTGAGCGCAACCGCCGTGGCGATTGTAATGCCGTTTTCCTCGGTGGTGACGGGGGTGATTGCCGTTCTCATCGGCGCTGACACCTTCTCACTTCCTTTGCTGTTCGGCGGACTTATCATTTTGGTTTCGTCCATTCTTTCAAGCTTGGACGATATTCTCGACAAGAAAGAAAAAACGAAACGGAGAGACGTGCATGATGAAAGTAACCGGAACGGGTGATTCGCTTTTTACGGCGGATTTTCCCGAGGCGTACGACCCTATCCGCACAGCGCTATTGGATTTTATTGCGGATTGCGATGTCAAAATGACCAATCTCGAAACCAATCTTTCCGACTTCGGCACGTTCCCGAATCAGTATTCGGGCGGCACGTGGCTCAACACGAAACCCGAACTGTTTTCATATCTTTCTTCGTTCGGTTTCAACTTTTACGGCACTGCCAACAACCACTGTATGGACTACGGCACGGCCGGTTTGCTCGCGACTCTCGACTGCCTCGACAAAAACGGCGTGGCACATGCCGGCACCGGAAAATCTTTGGCTGATGCCGAAAAACCTGCGATTTTGCAAACGAAAGATGGCAAAACCGTGGCAATTTTCGCGGTCGACGCCTCGATGGAAACTCCATCAATGGCAGGAGAGAGCAACGCCGTATTTGAAGCGCGTCCGGGTGTGAACTTCTTGCGCCATACGAACACGTATACCGTCGACGAAACCGACATGGCGGATTTGATGAGAATCGCTAAGAACACTGCCATCAATTTCAGCCGTGACGGCGATATCGCCACGGGGTACGAACTGCCGGATCCCGACGGCGTTTTCGTCTTCGGAAAAACGACCTTTACGACAAACCGGGGCGTGCCGAAATCCAAATGCCATGAAAAAGACTTAAAGCGTCTGACCGACGGCATCCGAAAAGCCAAAGCGGAAAACGACCTCGTTTTGTTGCTTGTGCACTGCCACGATGAGGAAGGGACAAACTCGGTCACACCACCCGCCTATCTTTCCGAATTTTGTCATGCGGTTATCGACGCCGGCGTTTCTGCCGTTTTCGGCGGCGGATGCCACGAGTTGCGCGGCCTTGAAATGTATCGTGAAAAACCGATTTTCTATTCGCTCGGCGACTTTATCTATCAAGGCATGCGCGTCGCCTTTTTGCCTCCCGATTTCCTCCGTAAATACGCGCTTCCCCCGGATACGTCGGCAAAGGATGCGCTTTGGGCTCGCTCCCGCGGCGGTAAAATCGGACTGCAAACCAATGAAAAGAATTTTCTCACCGTCCTGCCGAAGTTGACCTTCGACGGCGACGTTCTTACGGATATGGTTTTGATGCCCGTCAAACTCGGCTTTCAGACCGGCGACGAAAAACTCGAAGGTTTGCCGTATGCGGCAACGGGCGCGGAAGCCCAAAAGATTTTTGAGAAATATCAAAAACTATCCGCTGAGCTCGGCACCGATTTGTTGCTGGAAAACGGCTTGATTCGATTAAAGAATAGCTGAGTGTGATACGCTTTTCGTCAATGCCTTTCGCCTTCCGCTTTATGAATAGCCACGCGCCGTGGCTGACTAAACGGTTTGTGAAAAAGTTATCCATCTTACAAAAGATGCCGTCGTCTGCGAAGACGGAGTGACCAAGATGTCGGAGGACGGACTTACGGATTCTTATTCCGCTTGTCCCCTCCGTTTTTGATGCTGTGAAATCCCGGGAAAGGATAAAAGTCATGTTGACCAAAGAGAAAAAACAGACGTTGCTGTCATTACTGCCCCCGATTTTTTTGGAAGCGTTTTTAGTCACGCTCGTCGGCGTCATTGACACCGTGATGGTATCCGCCGTCAGCGACAATGCCGTCGGCGCCGTCGGCGCGTCAAACGGAAACCTCTATATCGTCAACATGGCGCTTGCCATCGTTTCGGTGGGTGCCGCCGCCGTCATGTCGCGTTTCGTAGGCGCCGGCAAACGGAGAAACGCCGTGCGAACGCTTGGCATTTCCTGCCTGTTGAACGCCGCGCTCGGCCTTGTTTTTTCACTCGTTTTGTTTTTCTTCTCCGAAACGATCCTGACCGTCGTCGGCACGGCGCCCGAGATTTTTGCCGACGCCGTGGACTATACGCGTTACGTCGGTTTGTCCTCCGTATTTCTTGCCCTTAACTACGTCTTTTCCGCGTATCTGCGCGCCTTCGGAAAGCCGAAATTGACCTTTCTCAGCGCCACGTTCGGCAACGTCGTCAACGTAGTCCTCAACGCCGTTTTTCTCTCGTTCGGCTTCGGTGCGCTCGGCATTGCCCTTGCCACCTTGATTGCCCGCGTCGTGACGCTCGGTTTTTCGATTGCCTTTGCGCTTTCCATCCGCATCGAGAAAAACGAAAGCGAAGTGCTGCAAACGCCGAAAGAGGTGATTCGCTCGATACTCGTTATCGGCGTCCCTGCCGCGGCCGAATCCATCATGTGGACGGTTTGGAACGCCGTCAACATCCACTTCATCAACGGTATGGGGTATATCGCCGTCAACGCATACGGCTATCTTTCGCAAATGGCGAGCATGCTTTCCTGCCTCATTACGGCATTTACCGAAGCGTCTGCCATCCTCGTCGGTTGGAACGTCGGTGCCGGTGACAAAGAAACGACCTTCGAGACGCCGAAGCGCGCCTTTCGCTCGGGCACTCTCGTCGGTCTTGGCGTGAATGTTTTGCTCATTCCCGTCATCCGCCCGATTCTTTCGCTCATGACCGACGACGCTGCCATCTTGGCGTACGCCGTCCCGATTACCGCCATTCAACTCGTGCGCCTGTGGGGCGACTTCGGCAACAACGTTTTCGGCATGGCGCTGAAAACGGCGGGCGATCCGCAATCGCCGCTTCTTATCGGCTTATTCTTCATGCCGTTTTGGGTATTTGCCGGCACCTACCTTCTCGGTATCGTTTGGGGTCTCGGACTCTACGGGTATTGGATTGGCGCGGCGCTCGACGAACTTTGCCGCTGTCTTCTCATGCGAAAAGTCTGGCACAGCCGAAAATATGAAAAGATTTTTGAAAAATAACACTCCCCCGACGGTATCCGTCGGGGGTTTTGTGTTTTTGGCAAAGACGGCGAAAAGAGATTTGGCGGTCGGCGGCAGGGGGAAGCGACGCGGGATTATCCCCTTTCGCGTTTCGGCGGTTGTTCTTGCCGCGCCTTTTCTTGACACCGCGCGCGTTTTGTTTATAATAGTAAATGGAGTAAAATTCCAAAATGAAACCATGAAACGGAGATAGCGATGAAACACTGCCGCGTCCTTTTATTGATACTTGCGCTTTTCGTTGTCTTGACGGCGTTTGCCGCCTGCGAGAAAAACGACGGAAAGTTTTCCTGTACGCTGACGGTGGGCGAGGGTGCCCACGTAAACGGCGAGAGCGCCGTCCGCGTTGAAAGCGGCGAAAGCGCCGTCTTTTCCGTTTCGCTCGACGCGCATTACGTCGTCGCGGCGGACTCGCTCAATCTCAAAAACGCGACCTTTGACGCCGCCAAAATGACCGTCACGGTCAGCGGTATCACCGAAGACACCGAGGTCGTCTTCAACCCCACGTGGGTGGACTACGACACGACGGTCGAAGTCAACGTGATCGTGAGTTCCTCCACCTCCTCCGTCTCGGCACCCGTCGGAACGGCGTATCACCTCGGCGACCTTCTGACCGTCACGGACAGCAATAAAAACGGCGATTTCGCCGGATGGGCGTTTAACGGCGAGAGCACCGTCGTCTCGACGGAAAACCCCTATGTCTTTACCTTGACGGATAAGATAGTCACGAAAATGGGGGACGCCACCGTCCTCAAAATCCAAGCCAAAACCCAAACCGTCGGGGTTTGCTATTACGACCCCAACGGCGGCACGATTGCGACGAACACCGTAAACTACGCCGGCAATCAGTATCTTTCGGTCAAAAAGGACGGCGACAAACTCAAAACGACGCTATCTTCTTCCTATCTATCCAAATGCCGTACCGGCACGGCGCTTTGGAACGACGGCACCTTTACCCGCGACGGCTATATTCTTAAGGAATACAACACCAAAGCCGACGGCACGGGCGACGCCTACAGCCCCGGTTCCAAAGTCTATCAACTCTCCGCCGACGGCTCTCCTTTCACCCTTTATTGCATTTGGGAAGCGTATGACACCTCGGCGTTCTCGACCGAGAGCGTCACGCTGAATATCAGCGCCAACAGTCAGCGCAAAATCTATCGCACGGGGGTTAAAATCACCGATTACCACGGCACGGCACAAACCGTTGCGGTCCCCGATTTTATCGGCGGGGAACCGGTCATTGCCATCGGCGAAGGCGCTTTTACGAACGAAACGGAAATGAAAACGCTCCTCTTGCCGCGCACCGTTGGGAAAATCGAGGACGGCGCCTTTGTCGGTTGCCAAAATCTTGAAACCTTTTATTATCCGAACGGCGTCTACGACGTTTCGGACGACATCTTTGAAAACGGCGATTATTCCCATCTGAAAACCCTCGTCGTATACACCTCCGTGGGTCCTATCTACACCAACAACGACGGGCAGGGCGTCTTCGCCTTAAAACTTTCGCGCGTGCTCGCGACGCAGGCGGACGACCGCATCATCATCGTCGGCGGTTCGTCGGTCTATCGCGGTCTTTCGACGGAGTATTTACAGGATTTGCTCGACGGCGCCTATACCGTCGTCAACTTCGGCACGACGAGAACCACCCATTGCTTGATGTACGTCGAGGCGCTTGCCCACTACCTGCACGAGGGCGACATGATCGTTTACGCTCCCGAAAACAGCACCTACCTCATGGGTGACACCACGCTCTACTGGAAAACGCTGCGCGATATGGAGGGCATGAACAACATCTTCCGCTACGTCGATATCGGCAAATACGACGGCGTGTTCGACGCCTTTGCGGAATATTGCGGCAAGATTTACGGCACGGCGCCGAAATCCTTTGAATGCATCGTCGACAACTCCCAAATCAACGAATACGGCGATTGCTGCGCTTCGTCACAGCAAAGATACGTCAAGGATTCGGCATACACCGACGCCTTTCTCGTCACCGTCAACGAATACTACCGCAACAGCGGTGAAGGCGGTTGGAGCGATTCCGGCTATCAGCGCGACTACACCGATACGCGCTATTGGTCGAAATTCAACGAGGGCGACTTGAAAAACGAGGTCAACCGCGTCATTCACACCGTGACCGATAACGGCATTCCCGTCTATTTCGGCTTCTGTCCCATCGACGAGAGCGCCATGCTCACGGCGAATAAAAAGATAGCCTCCCTTGAAATTTACGATCGCATTTTCTCCACCGATTACGATTTCACGGGCCTTGTCGGCTCCTCCGTCGATTACGTTTATGCCCACGAGTATTTTGACGACAACGCCTTCCATACCAACAATTACGGAAGGACGCTTCGCACCTATCAACTCTACCGCGACCTATGCAAAACCCTCAAATTGACGGTGAAATACAAGACGCCGACCGCCCTCGGTTACGTCAAAAAGACCGTCGGCTCCACCGCCGTGTATATGTATCAAGACGAACTTTGCTATTTTGAAACCGTAGACGGGAACATCTCGGATACCAAGAAGTACACCGTCGATTTCTTGACAAAATGACAACAATTATTATCATTTTCACCATTTTAGCGACACTCGCCGTCATATCACAGGTCGGCGTGTCGCTTTTGAAAGACAAGTGGAAAAAGACGTGTTCGTATATCTGCATCGTCCTTCACCTGCTTGTTTTCCCCTTTTTTCCGTACCTCGGCATATCGATGGCTTATTGTCTTTTGTTCTATATGGCATCGACGCTGCTGCGGCTTTTCGCGGCTTCGCTTGTGAAGGCGAAAGGGGGCGACGACCGTGACGTTTAATTCTTTGGCGTTTCTTCTTTTCTTTCCCATCGTCGCGCTTTTCTATTTC
This sequence comes from Clostridiales bacterium UBA1740, assembly GCA_002315715.1. Lineage (GTDB taxonomy): Bacteria > Bacillota > Clostridia > Oscillospirales > CAG-272 > UBA1740. The sequence continues at coordinate 44,554 of DCHY01000035.1, forward strand.
ATTCTCCCGAAAAAGCCCATCTGTAAAACGGGACTTCTTTTGCTCTCGGGCTACGTCTTTTATATGTACGAAGCCCCGGTGCTCGGCATTTTACTGCTCGGCACGACGGCGGTTTCGTATTTTGCCGCCCTCCGCATCGAAAAGAGCGAAAAACCGTCCGTGCGTAAACTTTGGCTGTCGGCGACGCTTGTCGTTTGCCTCGGCGTATTGTTTTTCTTTAAGTATTTCGATTTTCTGTCGGTCAGCCTTTGCGAACTTTTCGGTTTCTTCGGCGTGATCAAAAGCCCCGTGGTTTTGCATTTGTTACTCCCCGTCGGCATCTCGTTTTACACCTTCCAAACGCTTTCATACGTCATTGACGTGTATCGCTTTGATATCAAAGCCGAGCGCAACTTCGGCTATTACGCCCTCTTCGTATCCTTCTTTCCGCAGCTTGTCGCAGGACCCATTGAGCGCCCCGAGAACCTGTTGCCTCAACTCAAAGAGATACATCCCTTTGACAAAGAAAACGCCAAGCGCGGCGCCTCATTGATGCTGCTCGGCTTTTTCAAAAAAGTCGTCGTGGCAGACGGCATAGCCGCCGTCGTCGAGAAGGTGTACGGTGCGCCAAACGACGCATCGGGCTTTTCGGTGCTTTTGGCGACGGTGCTCTTTGCGGTGCAGATCTATTGCGATTTTTCGGGCTATACCGACATCGCGACGGGATGCGCGCGCATCCTCGGCGTCCGTCTGATGAAAAACTTTGACCATCCCTACCTTGCCACCTCCGTGCGTGATTTTTGGTCGCGCTGGCATATTTCGCTGTCGTCGTGGCTGCGCGATTATCTGTATATCCCCCTCGGCGGCAACCGCAAGGGAACCGCGCGGACGCTATGTAACATCCTTTTGGTATTCCTCGCCTCCGGCCTTTGGCACGGGGCGGCTTGGACCTTCGTCCTTTGGGGCGGCATCCACGGGGTGTATCAAATCGTCGGCAGACTGACGGCAAAACCCCGTTCGGCTTTGCTCGTTCGTCTCGGTCTTTCGGAGGATTCCGCCGCCGTCGTTTGGGAGCGCCGCGCCGTCACCTTTATCTTGGTGGATTTCGCCTGGCTCTTCTTCCGCGCCGATTCGCCGTCCGACGCCTTCGTGCTTATTCGCAAACTTTTCACGGCTTGGCAAACGCCGCTTTCGTCCTCGCTCGGTCAAATGGGTATCAGCCTGCCGCAGGCACTTTTGCTTCTTTGTTCCTTCCTTCTTTTGTGGCTTCTCGACCGCCTCGTCCGCTACGACGAGAAGGATAAGTCGGCGCTTTTATACCAAAACGGCGCCTTTATTTACCTTCTTTTCGTCATCTTCTTTGCCTGGGCGATGCTGCTTTCCGAGAACCGCGAAAGCACTTTTATCTATTTCCAATTTTAGGAGGGCGTATGAAAAGAACCGTACTTTGTATTCTTCTGTCCCTCCTCGTTTTTCTGACACCGCTTTTCTCGCTGTTTGGCATGGCGTTTCTCACGCCGAGCGTGTATGACGAGAGTTTCGTCGGCGTTTTGGACGAAAAAGTCGAACGTTTATACACCCTCGAAAAGTCGAAAATCGTCATCATCGGCGGCTCGTCGGTCGCCTTCGGCATCGACTCGGAACTGCTATCCGAACAGACGGGGAAAGAGGTCGTCAACTTCGGCCTTTACGCCGCCCTCGGCACCAAGGTCATGCTCGATTTGTCGAGGCGCGGTATTCACCGCGGCGACACCGTCATTTTGATGCCGGAAGCGGACGCGCAAACGATGTCGCTTTACTTTAACGCCGAAATGGCGTGGCGCGCCATCGAGGATAAACCGTCGCTTCTTTTCTCCTTGCCTATCGACAACGTCCTGTCGATGCTCGGTTCGCTTTATCATTTCGTCCAAGACAAATGCGCGTATCTGCGCGAAGGCAAGAAAAGCCGCACGAACGATATTTACGCCGCGGAAAACTTCAACGAATACGGCGACCTTGCCGCCTATCGCGGTGCCAATACCATGACGGGCGGCGTTGACCAAAACGGCAAAATCACCCTTGGCGAAGACCTCCTCTCGGACGACTTTATCGCTTACGTCAACGACTATATCGCCTACTGTCAAAAGAAAGGCGCAACGGTCTATTTCGGCTATTGCCCGATGAACGAAGCCGCTCTCACCGATAAATCGGACGCGGCGCTTGACGCCTATGCCGCCCTGCTGCAAGAAAAGTTTTCCTGCCCGTTTCTCGGCGACGTTCACGACGCCGTGATGGACAAAGGATACTTCTATGACACCAACTTCCACCTCAATTCGATAGGCGCCGAAAACCATACGCTTCTGTTGGCGCGCGACTATTGGGCGACGAAGGGCACGGATTTTGACGTGACGGCGCTTCTTTTGGATCCTCCCGCCTTGCCCTGTGTCGAATACGATATCGAGATGGATAATCCCGCGTCGCTTTCGGACTTTGAACTCGAAGAAAATTTATGGTACAATCCGGCGACGGGAGAGAACGAATTTGCCGGCTACGTCATCGTCGGTTTGACCGAGGAAGGCAAAACGAAAACGACCTTGACCGTCCCGGTTTGCAAGGACGGCAGGCGCGTTTGCCTCCTGTCGGGCGGTGCCCTTGCGGGCGGTGCCGTGGAAACCTTGATTCTTCCCGAGGAACTTTCAATGGGCTTTGATGGGGCTTTCGTCCTGGAGGACGGCTTCGCCGACGGCGCATCGTCGCTTTCCTCCGTTCATAGTTTGCTGAAAAACGGTACGGAACTCCGTCCGCCGTCCTCGTGGCCCGTCGGCGTCACCCTTTTCGTAACCCCCGACGCCGAGAACTATTCTTCCTATAACTGGAGTAAACTGCAAAACCTCGTCGTGAAAACGACAGAATAAGAAAAGCCCCCTTTCGACGTTCGCCGAAAGGGGGATGCTTTTTGTCAGAAACTCTTTTTTACTTCATCGTAAACCTGCAAGGTTTCTTCGGTGACAGTCAAAAATGCCGACGCATCGCGCTTGCCGTTTACCATATCGCGAAAAGCCGCGACCTCGTAAATCATATTATTGGAAACGTCCGAGGAATAAAGCACCTCCGGCGCGCCACCGCGCGGCGTGAAGGTGACGAAGGTCGGGGCGTTGACGGGGGCAAAGGTCAGTGCGCCGTCTTCGCCTTCGATGACCGACGGGGTGACGCTGCTTGTGATTTTCGAGTAGGTCACCGACACGGTAGTTTGCAAGTCCCCCGTGTGCATGAGAATGCTGCCGGCGGCGTGAAACCCGTTTGAAAGCGTCAAGGGAAGGGCAAGGACGTCTTTGGGTTTCCCGAACAGCGAAAGTGCCATATGCAAAGGATAAATGCCGATGTCGGCGAGGGCGTTGTTGCCGATTGCGGAATCGAAAGCGGGGAGAACCTCTCCGCGCCGAAAAGCGTCGTAGCGCGAGGAGTATTGATCGTATTCAAAACTGACGCGGCGAATCTTGCCGAGCTTCTTCATGGCGGCGCGGAGGACGTCGTACGCCGGGTCAAAATCGGGGCGCATCGCCTCAAGAAGCACCAGGCCCTTTGCCTGTGCCGCCGCTTTCATTTCGAGAAAATCGGCGGTGCTGTCGGCGATGATTTTTTCGCAAAGCACGTGCTTGCCGGCTTTGAGAGCGGCAATGGCAATCTCTTTGTGCGTGTAGTTCGGCGTGGCGATATACAGAGCGTCAAAACAGTCCAAAGACAGCGCCCCCATCAGATTGTCAAAACGGTTCTCAATACCGTATTTGTCGGCAAACGCGTCGGCGTGCGCCATCGTGCGCGAGAGCACGGCACTGACACAAACGCCGTCGGTTTTCGACACGGCATCGACGAAACGGTCGCTGATGAAGTTGGTTCCTATTACGGCAAAACGCAGTTGCTTTTCCATCTTCTCTCCTTGGTAAGAAAGCCACCGAGTTTCGGTGGCTTTTTGGGTTTTTATCTCTTTTTGCAAAGAATAGTAGTCAAACCTACGGGCAATTCCTTGCCGTCGAAGTCCGAAATGTAATCGGCGGGGCAAACGAACTTGCCGTGCATTCCTGTGGGAACGTTGACACAGACGCGGACGGCGTCGCCGTCTTTTTGCCAAGCCGTGTCGATTCTTGCCGGCTTTTTTTCTTCTCCGAGTTTGGCGATAAAGTAAGCGTCGGCACGGTCGAGCGCCGAAAGGAACGTCGGGCGAATTTCAAAGCTTGCCGTATCGGTGGCGGTTTCGTTCGGGCGAAGACCTGCGACGGCATACGTCATCCATGCGAGAATATCGCCGAGTAAATGGTGGTTGTGGGAGATTTCTTCCACCCCGCCCCCCTGCGGGAAGTTTTCGAGCAGCGTCGTTGCCTCGGGATCCTTGAGCCACTGTCCGTAGCAACCGAACTTGCGCGAGGTGATAAGACGGAAGGCGAGTTCGTTCTCTCCGAATTTGTCAAGAACACGGAAGAGAAAACGAAGACCGATCATGCCGCAGCGGCTGGTTTCCCCGTCTTTTTCGATGATGTCTTTGAGTTTGGCAAACGCCGCTTTTTCTTCCTCCGGCTCAAAAATGCCGACGTAAAGCGGAAATGCCTGGGCGGTTTGGCAGTTGCCTTTGACCGTCATGGTGTCAAAGTCGATGAGATTTTTGCGGATGGCAGTTTTCAAATCTTTCATATAGCCTTCCGCCTTTTCGGCTTTTTCGTCTTCGCCGACGGTGCGGAAGAGGTGTGCTGCGCGCTTGGCGTTGTAATAGGTCATGACGCTGTCGGTTACATCGAGCGGTGCCTTGATGGCGGTATTGTCTTTACCGTCGGGATCCATCCAGTCGCCAAGACCGATGGCAAGAAGCCCGCGTTCGTCGCGGCGCCCCATGACGTAGTCGAGGTATTTTTCAAATAGCGAAACGTTTTCTTTGATGATTTCTTTGTCGCCGTCCATTTGGAAAACGGCATAGGGCAGGCTGAAAATGACCGAGTCCCAGGTAGGACCGTTGCCCCATTCGTAACCCCAACCGCCGGTCGGCACGATGCCGGGAAGGGCGCCGTCGGCTCTTTGCGCGTTCTTGAGCGAGTGCATGTAAAAACGCAACGAATCGCCGCATTCCAACTGCAACATCATATGCTCCGCCGACATGGAGGCGTCGCCCGTCCAACCGTTTTTCTCACGGTGCGGGCAGTCCATCGGGAAGAAGACGAAGTTGGAAAGATCCGACCGACGTCCCATATCGTATAGACGGTTGAGGTCGGTGTCGGAGCAAGAAAACCGCCCGCGCTCCTTGTGGTCGGAGAATATTTCAAGGAAGGTAAAGGCGTCCGCCGTCGCCTGTTCGGGCAAAAGACCTTCCACAAACAGATACCGGAATCCGTCAAATTTGAAGTGAGGAAGCAGCGTTTCTTCGCCGCCCTTCAAAATGAAAACGTCGGTCTGCACCCAATGGATATAACCGTCAAAGACGTCGGGCTCCTTGTTGCGGTCGGGGAAAAAGCCGGTCGTGCGGGTGGTGAATTTGCCCTCTTGGAGCCATTCGCCGTGGCGCACGGTGATTTTTTGCCCGGGTTTTCCGTGAATATGCAACTCGGAAAGACCCGTCGAGTTGACGCCGAAATCATACACGTACACGTCGCGGCGTAGCGTTTCTTCAAAGGGTTCGGCACCGTCAAGGGTGGACTTGTAGCAATAGGGAAGTTCGTCGAAATGCTCGATTTTGACAGGTTTAATTCGGGAGCGAACGCGCACGGGGGTAGCACCCGAGAGCAGTTTTTCACCCTTCGGTGCTTCCGTGAATTTCGCAGGTTTCCAGTCGGCGTCGTCAAAGCCGACGTTTGCCCAACCGTCAAGTTCCAAACGGGAGTCGTACACGTAGCCGAGACGCTCGTCGTTGAAGAGAATGGCAGAGTCGTGCGTCTTAAAACTCTCGTCCGCCTCAAAAGCGAGGGATTTGCCCTCACCCAAAGCCTCAAAAGACAGGGCAAGGCACAAAGGTCCGCGGCAGGCGGCTTTGTCAAATTTCCAAACGAGACCGCCGACGTTGTTGCGGAAGCCGTCGCCGAGGATAAGACCGATACAGTTTTTGCCCTCTTTGAGATACGGGCAAAGGTCGTACTCGTCGTACACGACGACCTCGTCGAGGTTGGATACGTAGGGGGCAAGGGCACCCTTCGTGATATTTTCGCCGTTGAGATACAGCTCGTAAAAGCCGAGGCCCGTCACGGTCAAGACCGCTTTCGTCGGTTTGAAATCTACCGAGAATTCTTTGCGAAACAACGGCGCCGGAATCGGTTTTTCAAACGTGGAAAGGGCGTCGGTCGCTTTGATATTTGATAAAGGTATTTGATAACATCAATATTCTCTTTTCTATCGATCATTAAAAGTGGCAACTTCCGTCAAGGAACGACACCGTCATTTCTCTGCCGTCCGGCAGTTTTGCGGTGGCTTTTTCCTCCGAAAATGCCGAAACTGTAAACAATCCTTTGTATTTTTCGGGGCAAATCACATAGGCGTAAGCGTTGTCTGCCCTCGTAAGAGACAGAGTAAGAACATCTCCGACAAACTCGACTTCTTTTTCGGATTTGTTGTTTCTCTTGTAGGTTCCGCGCTTTTCTTCAATCGTATATGCGAGTTTTTCTCCGACCAACAGTTCATAGAGAACGCCGTTGTGAACGCAAGATTTAGAGTCCTCCGCGAGGGAAACGTCACCGCAAACGCGGCACTGTTCGGCGGTGGTGAAAAGAGCCTCGCCTTCGCTGTCAATAAAGTCACGGCCGAAGAGCACCGTGCCGAAGGGCGTTGCCATGGCGGCAAATTTGCCCGTGATCGACTCACGCTCGAAATCCATCACGATATAGCCGCAGTCGTCGAGTTTTCCGCAACCGAACGCTTTGCCCGAAACGGCGCGTTTTGTGAAATCGGGTTTGGCAAGCAACTCTTCGTCGGTTTCGTACCGCGCGGTCGTGCCGGGCATTCTTGCATAGTCCCAAAGCGGCGCGATATCGAAATATTCTCCGCCGTCTTTCATGACGGTCGTGTGCGTGCCGTAGGACAGGTTATAGCCGAGGATGCCTTCGTTGTTGCAAATTTCTTCATCCCAAAGGGAAGGATTCATACCGCGCACCGAGATATACGTGCCGTCGATATGCGAGGTGATGAACATCGCCTTTTCGAAGACGCGAACGCCCGTGACTGCCGAGCGGTTGTTTTTGAACGCTTCAAAGAAGGCTTGAATCTCGTCTTGACGCGGCATTTCGGGCACGCGGCTAAGCAGCGACAGCGCGTCGATAATGTTGTAGTTTTTGCAGGTGTGATTGCCGGCACGGGTATATTCTCTTCCGATGGTGCAATAGTCCACGGTGTTGCCCTGGAACATGTACTGCGCGCCGTCGAGCAGCGGGAAAAGCAAGAGGTTCAGTTTCTCTTGTGAGAACTGAAACTCGGTGCCGCTCAAAATGAAAATCTGCTTGCTGAGGGTGTAAATAAAGTTCAAACCGTAACCGCAGGTATAAAGACGCGGCCCATGCTGGAAGAAACTGCCGTCCTCTTGCATACCTTCTCTGCCGAAGACGATTTCCTCGGAAGCGCGCGAAACGGCAAGTTTCAAAAGTGCCTCGTCTCCCGTCAAAACGGCGTAATACATCGTCACCATCGAGAACCACAAAAGGTTAGCGCCGGTCCAGTTTTTCATCAGTGAGGGACGGGTTCCGAAAGAACCGCGGCCGAAGATTTCGAGATATTTTGCACGGCGACTCTCGTCGAGCGTGTCAAAGAGGAAAATGCCGATTTCGCCGAACTGCATCGGAATGCAAATCTCGTTATACCACCAGTTGGTCGACTGAAAATCGTTTTTGAGCCAATGGTCGAGCAGCGGCATCAAAATGGCATCGTAAACGTGTCGTTTTTCTTCGCCGTCCGCCGCCATCAAATACCACGCTTTCGCGAGCCAATACAGGCGGGCAAGGTGCGCCGTGCTCTGCCATTTGGATCTGTCCTGCGCGTTGTTGACGATATCGGGAAAAGCGAGGGCGTCCCCCTCTTTCACGTAGGGAAAATCGTCTTTCAGACCTGCCTCGACCGAGAAGTCCCCCGCCGGCCAAAAGCCGCCGAATTCTCCCGAAACGAAGGTGTCGGTCAGTCTTTTTTGTATGGTTTCCATAGATGACATTTGTCATTCCTCCGAAATGTATTCATTAAGAGCAGTATAGCACACTCGCGCGCGAAAAACAAGGGAATTTTGTACTTCGCGAATGAAATACTGCATTGTGACAAGGAGACTCTTTGGCGGATATGCCTTGCAAAAAGCGGTGATTTGTGGTATAATCGGCATAGAAAAAAGGAGTGGCGTATGGAACAAACGGGATTTTTGCCAATCAATAGAAAAGAGTGCGAGGTGCGCGGATGGGACCGTCCCGACTTCGTTTACGTGACGGGTGACGCTTACGTCGATCACCCGTCTTTCGGCGTGGCGATCATCTCACGCGTGCTGGAGAGTCGCGGCTACAAAGTGGCGATTTTGGTGCAGCCCGATTTCAAAAGCGCCGACGCTTTCCGCGAGTTCGGCCGTCCGCGCCTCGGCTTTCTCGTTACGGCAGGCAACATCGACTCCATGGTGGCGCATTACACCGCCGCCAAGCGCCGTCGCAGTTACGATTACTATTCCCCCGGCGGAAAAATGGGGCTTCGCCCCGACCGCGCCGTCATCGTCTACGCCAACCGCATCCGTGAGGCGTACGGCGACGTGCCGATCATCCTCGGAGGCCTTGAAGCCTCACTGCGGCGCTTTGCCCACTACGACTATTGGGACGACAAAGTCCGCCGCTCGGTACTCGTCGACAGCCGCGCGGACATTTTGACCTACGGCATGGGCGAAAACATTTTGATTCGTCTTGCCGACCTTCTCGACCGCGGCATTCCCGTCAAGAAAATCCGCGACGTGAGAGGGACGGTGTATCTCTCCACCCCGGAAGAAAAGCCGCATTTTGAGGTTGCCGCGACCTTTGATTATAACCTTCTCAAGAGCGATAAGCGCGCCTACGCCGAGGCGTTCGGCATTCAGTATAAAAATCAAGACGCCATAAACGGCAAGGCGATTTGTGAACTTTACGACAACAAAATGCTGGTGCAAAACCCGCCGATGCCGCCTCTCGAGAGGGAGGAACTCGACGCCGTTTACGACCTGCCGTATATGCGCACCTATCACCCGTCGTACGAGAAAGACGGCGGCGTTCCCGCCATCGAGGAGGTCCGTTTTTCCGTCACCCACAACCGCGGTTGCTTCGGCGGATGCAACTTCTGCGCCCTCGCATTTCACCAAGGACGCACCGTCCGCTCGCGCAGCATCGAGAGCGTCGTCAAAGAGGCAAAACGCATCACGGACATGGAAGATTTCAAGGGGTATATCCACGACGTCGGCGGTCCGACGGCGAACTTCCGCTATCCTGCCTGCGACAAGCAACTGAAAGACGGCGTTTGCGCCGGGCGCAAGTGCTTGGCGCCCACCCCCTGCAAAAATCTGAAGGTTGACCATTCGGAATATCTCGAACTCATCAAGCAAATCGAAGCCCTGCCGAAAGTCAAAAAAGTCTTCATTCGCTCCGGCATTCGCTTTGATTATCTCATGCTCGATCCCGACAAATCCTTCTTCAAAAAACTTGTCAAAGACAACGTCTCGGGACAACTGAAAGTCGCCCCCGAACACTGTTCCGCCCCCGTCCTTCGCTGTATGGGAAAACCCGATTTTTCGGTTTACGAGGGGTTCCGACGGGAGTTTTTTGCCTTTTCGGAGGCTGCCGGTAAGGAACAGTACCTCGTTCCCTACCTCATGTCGAGCCATCCCGGCTCTACTCTCAAAGACGCCGTCAACCTCGCCCTTTGCCTCAAGCGTGACCGCTACGCGCCGGAGCAGGTGCAGGATTATTACCCCACCCCCGGCACGGCGTCCACCGTCATGTATTATACGGGCATCAACCCCCTCGACGGCAAAGAGGTCTACGTCGTCACCGACTATCACGAAAAACTCTTGCAGCGGGCGCTTTTGCAGTTTAACCGCCCGGAAAACGCCGACCTCGTGCGCGAGGCGTTGAAGAAAGCCGGAAGAGAAGATCTCATCGGCTTTTCCGACGAATGCCTCGTCCGCCCGGCAGGCACAAGACCTCAAAAGCCCTCCGCCCCCACCAAAGCCACCCATCAGGGGAAACCGGCATCCAACACCTCCGGCCGTTCCCGCCGTCTGTCCTCCGATAAGCCATACGCGACGGAAACGCCCCGCCGCACGGATATGAGATCAAAAGGAAAATCCGCCGCCCCAAAACCGACGGATAAAGCCCCGCGGAAAAAGAGCACATTCGGCGAAGAGTGGCGCCCGAAAGACCAAAAAGGGCACGCCGCCGCTAAGACACAGAAAGCCGCAAAACCCCAAAAAGGGCAGTCTTTCTACGGTCGTGAATCCTACGGCAAGGGCGCGCCTGTTGCAAAGCGTTCTCCGAAAAACAGCAGAAAAAGTAAATAATACTTAGCAAAAAAACGCGCATTTTCGCAAGAAACAGCCCTTGGCATTTGCCAAGGGCTGTTTCTGTTATGGTGTTAAGACGAGTGAGAACCGAACTTGTTGTTAGCCCATCCTCCTATGAGACCGTTTGCCTTTTCTTTGGATTCTTTGTCGGTGCGAAAAACGTCGTTTATCAAATCCTTTCCGTCTTGGAGAGAGATGAAACCTATGCCGTCAACGTCGGTGAACATTTCGAGAAGATAGAAAAACAATTCGCATTTTTTGTCGCCGGGGTATCTGCCTTCATTCTCGTTGCCGTCCTCTGCCGTCAAACGCAATTCCGTCGTGATGCCGTCATAGACGAAACCGAAAACGCTGCCGCCCGCGTAGATTTCTTCGGCAATCTCGATGATTTCTTTGGCGAAATTCGAGGGTATCTTTTTGTACACGCGACGCAGCGGCGTATCAAAATCGCCCCACGAAGAAAACCAAAACCTGCCGTCATCCCGCAGAATGATGCTTTGCTTGGATTCGTGCTCCTTGGAGAGCACGTGAAAAACGCCGTTGTGAACGGTGATTTTGAGTTTTCGGTACGACGGTTTTTGCGGCTTTTCCATTTTGTTTTCTCCTTTTCTTGCCAAATGCTTTTCTTTTTGCTATACTTAGGTATCGGCATGTTTCATCTTTTCTCTTGCCGCCTTTCCTTTTTCGAGGAAGTGATAGGTTTCTTCAATGGCGCGGAATTCGCGCAGGTATTTTTCCGCGCGCTTATGTTCTTTCTCTGTGAACGCCGTGAGGGTAAGAAGGTTGAGATTGTCCGACAGGTCCATCATTTTGACGAGCGACGCCGTCTCGTTTGCCAAGACTCTTTTGAAATAGTCTTCGTCGGCTTCTCCCTTTCGGTGGGTGATGGCGTCCAGGGGCGCCGCGACGGCCTCGATGAAAAAAATACCGTAGCCGTTGTCACGAAAAACCGAAAGAAGATTTTCCATCGTCACGTCGGTATCTTCGATGACGTCGTGCAAAAGACACACTTCGTCGGTTCCATAGAAGGGGATACCCACGTCGGTAAGGATGTCGGTATAAGCCTTTCCCGTAACCGCACCGTCCGCGCCTATCAATTTGCGATAACGATCGGTGACGGCGTGCGGATGGCTAAAATACGGCTCGCCGTTTTGACGGGTTTGATTGCGGTGGGCATACGCCGAGACAAAATAAGCGATTTGAATCGGCGAATCAAAATACGTCGATGACTCTTCGCTCTCATAGTTTTCGAGAACGAAATCGTAAAGTTTTTCTTGAAATTCCATAACGTCCCTCCTGACAATTCCATGATACCATAATAACGAGAGAAAGGGTCAATTGCCAATTGACTTTCGGTGTGTGATGCAAACGCTTGAAGAGTATATGAAAATCCATAAGAAAAATCGCGAAAAGAGCATGGATTTTGCTTCCTATTTATATCGTCTCATGGACGCGCGCGGCATTCAAAGAAACGCCGACGTGTATGAAAAAGCCGGCATTACCAAACAGGCGTGGTCAAACATCGTATCGGGAAAATGTCAGCCGTCGATGGCAACCGCCATTAAGTTGGCGCTTGCGCTTCACCTCAATACGCACGAGTGTAAATACCTCTTAAAGAAGGCGGGATATACCCTCTCTTCCGCCTCGGATTTTGCCCTCATCATTCGCTACTGCATCGAAAACGGCATCTATGATTTTGTCGAGGTGGATACACTTCTGTCGGAAAACGGTTATGCCGACTTCTTCTAAAAACCTTAAAACCGCATACAATACTTTACAAAAACGGGGCATTTCGCTCCGTTTTTTCTTGTTTTTCCGTCCCGAATGCGTCGTCGCAAATTCTCTTTATGTGTGATGGCGACGCTTTCCGTCTACCGCCGCCCGCCGTTTGCGCTTTTACCGAGAACGTATTTTACATCCTATTCATACTCAGTATAGCCCATACGTCGTGTCCCGTCAAGGCTTTCTCTTTTTCCCTTCTTGTTTTGCAACGGTGCTTGACAATCCCTTAAAAATCTGTTATAATTACCATTTAGTAAAACCGCACGTATGCCCGGGCGCATGCGTGAAGCAAACCGAAAGGGGACAAGCCATGAAAAAACTGTTAGCAATCTTTCTTGTTTTGACGTTTGTTGTGTCGACGTCTTTGACACTTGCTTCCTGCACTTTCAGTTTCAATCCGCAATTGCCGGTGACGAAACAAACCATCGAGAAAAATCTGAATGAAGAAGAAACCGACACTTTTTCCAAAGTGACCGATTACCTCAAGCACTGGAAACTGCCGGCTTTCGACGCGACGAGAATCGACGCCTCCGAGACGGCGGCGGCACCGCTTTATTACCAAAACGGCGTCAGTGCCGAAACGGTAGCAAGAACCCTCTCCAATCGGTTCCTCTCGGAGTATTACGACTCGATAGATAAAACGAATAAATCCCTCGTCACCTTGACCTACAACAAACTGTATTTTGAGGTTTTGGACGCTCTCGAACGGACGCCGAAGACCGACGACGAATTGCTTGCCGCTTCCTTGACGGCGCCCGCCGACTATAGTTACGCATCGCAGTTCTTGCTCGCCTGGGGCATGCCGATGTTTTACGCATTCAAACTCATGGAAATCGAGGAGAGATTTTCTCTTACCTATTATAAAGCCGACGAGATTCCGACGAAATACACCCTTGCCAAGGCGGTCGTTGACGCTTACGTCACCGCCGACGAAACCGAAGCGGAAACGATAGAAGACGTGACCAACGGCATCATCCGCACCTACGTCCTCGGCATCGGGGATAAATACGCGGCGTACCGCACCCCCGTCGAATATGAAGAATACGACGACGATATGTCCGGCACCTACGTCGGCATCGGTATCATCGTCAACTACGATTATGAAGAACAAACCTTGACCGTTTCGGGATTCCCCGACGGTTCTCCGGCGAAAGAAGCCGGCATTGCCCTCGGCGACATTCTCTTTGCCGTCAACGGCGAAGAAGCCAAAACGCTCGGCTACGACACGACGATTGCCAAGGTCCGCGGTGTCGAGGGGACCGAGGTCACCGTCACGATGCAGCGCGGCGAAGAATTTCTCGACTTTACCGTAACGCGAAAGACCCTGCCCGATAATACCGTTTCCTACGAAATCGAAAACGATATCGCCTATATCCGCATTTCACAGTTCAAAGCCAACACCGGCGAACTCTTCAAAACGGCAGTCGATAAAGCCGAGGCCGACGGCGCGAAAGCCATGATTTTTGACCTTCGTTCCAATCCCGGCGGATATCTTGACAGCGTCGTGGAAGCCCTCTCCTATACCGTGCCAAACGGTACGCCGATCGCCTCCTTCAGCATCGGTTCCTACGGAACCATTACCGCCTACGACGACCACGCCTTGACCGTACCCTGTGCCGTACTTTGCAACGGATACACCGCCTCTGCCGGTGAACTGTTTACCGCGGCGCTGCGCGACTATGCAACGGAAGCCTTCGGACTTCTCGACGTCACCGTCATCGGCACCGAGACCTACAAAAAGGGCGTCATGCAAAACACCTACGTTTTGTCGGACGAATCGACCTTGACTTTGACGGTTTCCTACTACAATCCCCCTTCGGGCGTCAACTACGACGGCGTCGGCATCGTACCCGACGTCGTGCTTGCATATGACGGCGGCACCGATAACCAAAAGGCGTGTGCCGTTGACCTTCTCACCGCCAAGATAGCACAAAATCAATAAGATTATTTTAATTTTTAGGAGATACAAACATGGAAATCAAAACCTACACCAAAGAAGGTTTCCAAGCACTTCAGGATGAGCTTGACTACCTTGTCAACGTCAGAGTGGAAGAAAACAAGAAAGAAATTTCCACCGCGCGCGCTTTCGGTGACCTTTCCGAAAACAGCGAATACGACGAAGCCAAGGCAGAACAGGGCAAAATTCACTCCCGTATTGCCGAGCTGAAAGAAATGATTGCCCACGCCAAAGTGCTTGACGAATCCGAAATCGACCGCGACCGCGTCAGCGTCGGTTCCATCGTCACCCTCTTCAACGAAGAGAGAAATCAGGAATTTACCTACCACATCGTCGGCTCCTACGAGACCGACCCCTTCAACGGTAAAATATCCGATTCTTCCCCCATCGGTATCGCCCTTCTCGGTGCGAAAGCCGGTGCGCGCGTCACCGTCAGCGGTGCGCGTGAACAGCACTTGCAGATTCTTTCCGTAAAACGCGCTAAAGAATAAGGAGAAGCACATGGCTGAAGAAAACGTATTGAACAGTACGAGCGAACTGCAAATCCGCCGTGACAAACTCGCCGCTCTCGTAGCGGAGGGCAACGATCCTTTCGTCGTCACGAAATTTGACGTGTCCGACTCGGCACCCGCGATCATCGCGGCTTATAACGAAAACGAGGCACAACTCACCGAAAAGGGCGAAACCATGACGGTCAGAGTGGCGGGCAGAATGCTCAGCCGCCGTATCATGGGCAAGGCCTCTTTCGCACATCTTTCCGACGGCGAAGGCAAAATCCAGCTTTACGTCGCGCGCGACGACCTCGGCGAAGAGGGTTACGCCGCTTTCAAAAAGTGGGATATCGGTGACATCATCGGCATCGAGGGCGAAGTCTTCCGCACCCGTACCGGCGAGGTTTCGATTCACACGAAAAGCGCAAAACTCCTCTCAAAGTCGCTCCTTCCCCTGCCCGAGAAGTTCCACGGCCTTACCAATCTCGAACAGCGCTACCGCCAAAGATACGTGGACCTCATCGTCAACGAGGAAGTCAAAGACACCTTCAAAAAGCGCTCCAAAATTTTGACGCTCATCCGCCGTTATCTCGACGGAAAGGGATTTCTTGAGGTGGATACGCCCATTCTCGTGCCGCTTGAAATCGGCGCGTCGGCGCGTCCTTTCATCACGCACCACAACACCCTTGACATGGATATGTACCTCCGTGTCGAGACCGAACTTTACTTAAAACGCCTTATCGTCGGCGGTATGAACCGCGTGTATGAAGTCGGCAGAATCTTCCGCAACGAAGGTATGGATCAGAAACATAACCCCGAGTTCACCTCCATCGAACTGTATCAGGCGTACACCGATTTCCACGGCATGATGGACCT
>DCHY01000035.1:60250-88865 GCA_002315715.1 Clostridiales bacterium UBA1740
ATGGTGGAAGCCGTGAAGAAGTACGCCGGCGTTGATTATCACGATTGGAAAACCGACGAGGAAGCGAGAGCCGCCGCCAAGGAAAAGCACGTCGAAGTGCCTGCCGACGCGACCAAGGGCACCGTCCTTGCCGAATTCTTTGACGCTTTCGTCGAAGACAATTTGATTCAGCCGACCTTCATCTACGAATATCCCGTAGAGAACAGCCCCCTCGCCAAGAAAAAGCCGGATGACCCCGCGTTCACCGAGCGTTTTGAATACTTTATCAACGGTACCGAGTACGGCAACGCCTTCTCGGAACTCAACGATCCCATTGATCAGCGCGAACGTTTTGAAACGCAGGTCGCCAAGAAGCGTTCCGAGGAACCCGGTTGCCGTGCCGAGGTCGATTATGACTACGTCACCGCCCTTGAATACGGTATGCCGCCTACAGGCGGTCTCGGTTTCGGCGTGGACCGTCTCGTCATGCTCTTGACCGACAGCGCGTCGATTCGCGACGTTCTTCTGTTCCCGACGATGAAACCGATGGACTGAGGATGCCGCTTCGCGGATGATATGCCACGCTGCGCGTGGATGAGATACCGTTTCTGCGAAACGGATGATATACCGCTTCGCGGATGATATACCACGCTGCGCGTGGATGATATACCGCTTCGCGGAGTGCTTTGTTCCGCGTTGCGGAAAAAAACAAACGAAACGAGGCTATGTGATGCTTAAAGTTGAAAGAATTTCCGTCATGAACTGGGAAAACACCGTCAGAGGTGCCAGAAACCCTATGAACAGCTGGGACAAAATGGACAGCTACTACAACGAAAAAGGGGAGTACGTTCTCGGTGAAAACGACTTGAACCTGCTTCACCGCTTGGCGGCAGCCGGCAGTGACGACCGTAAATTCATGCGCCAGATTTTCGTATCCATGGATATCACCGGCCCCCTTTATTGGTGGAAAGAATTTGACACCTACAAGGTCGGCACCGTTGCCAATTCCTGTTCCACGATGCACAAAATCCAAGCGAAAGAATTTACCCGCGACGACTTTTCACACGACCGTTTGAGCGAGGATGCTTTGGCACTTCTCGACGCGACCGTCGCGTTTCTCGAAAAGGAGCGCAAAGCCTACAACGAGACGAAGGACCGTGCCCATTGGCACAACATGATTCAGATGCTCCCGTCGTCTTTCAATCAGATGAGAACCGTCACCCTCAACTACGAAGTTCTCGTCAATATGTATTTCGCAAGACGCCACCACAAACTTGCCGAGTGGCACACCCTTTGCGAAGCCATCGAGGGACTTCCTTACGCCAAGGAACTCATCATGGCAACCGATAAAGAAAAGGCGGAGTAATGGACATCTTCGACCTCTTCAAAAAAATCGAAAAAAACGACGCGCAGGGACCCGTGACGGCTTTGGTCGTAGGTCTTGGCAACGTCGGCGCGCCGTATGAAAATACGAGACACAACGCCGGCTTTATCGCGCTGGACACCGTGGCGAAAGCCTACGGCGCGTCGGTGGATAAATATAAGTACCACGCGCGCATCGGAGAATGCAAAATCGGCGAGCATCGCGTGCTTCTCATGAAGCCCGAAACGCTGATGAACAACTCCGGCATTGCCGTCGGGGAAGCGGCGAATTTCTATAAAATTGACCCCGCGCGCATCATCGTCCTCGTCGACGATATCTCGTTTGAGCCGGGGTCCCTTCGCATCCGACGCAAAGGATCGGCGGGCGGACATAACGGACTTAAGAGTATCATCGAGCATCTCGGCTCCGAGGACTTTCCGCGGATTCGTCTCGGCGTCGGACAAAAACCGCGCCCCGATTACGACCTTGCCGACTGGGTGCTCGGGAAATTTCCGAAAGCCGACCTCGAAAAGGTGGCAAAAACGGCAGAGTGCGTCCCCGACGCCGTCCGTCTGATTCTCGACGGAAAACTCGACGAAGCCTCTACCCGTTTCTCGAAAACATCGAGTTCTGCCAACTAAACTTGTCAGTTTTACTATATTAACTGTTCTTTTTGAACGGAGAAACCAAAAGCGGTATGTCAATCTCTTCCATCATCAGACAGGACCGTGAATACGCAGGCGTGTATGCCGCGCTCTCGGAGCAGTTGGCAAGCAAGAACGCAAAAGCCCTGCCTCTTGCCGTCCACGGTCTGTCGGGAGGTTCGCTTGACGCTTTCCTTGCACAGTGTGTCAAGGACAGCAGAAACCTCTCCAAATCGCCGGTTTTGATTCTCGCCGAAAACGAAGAATCGGCGGAAAATCTGCGGGCCGAACTGTTAAACGACGGCCTGTCGGTTATGTGTTATCCAAACCGCGATTACGTCTTTCATAAAATGACAGCCTCCCACGGGTCCGAACGTGAGAGGCTTTCGGTGCTGTTTTCGGTTTCGTCGGGGACGGTGGATTGCGTGATTGCCACGCCCGACGCCGCCCTTTCCTACACCGTCCCGGAGGAGCGCCTCATAGCGCTTTCTTTCTCTCTCAAAATCGGAGATATCCTCTCGCCCGAGGAACTGTCGAGAAAACTCTCGGCACAGGGCTACGTCAAAGTCGATATGGTGGAAAGCGCCGGTCAGTTTGCCGGCCGCGGCGGTATCGTTGACGTCTTCACCGCCGATAATGCAAGTCCCATCCGTATCGAATTTTTCGGAGACGAAGTCGACCGCATGGGTTATTTTCATCCCGACACACAGCGCGTTTATGCTTCCGTCGAGTCTTTCACGTTTTTGCCGGGGCTTGAAGTCCTGCCCGATGCGGAGGCGAAAGCGCGCATTCTTCGCTACATCGAAACCCGCATGCAAAAATGCAAAACCGAGGAGGGCAAACGGCGTCTTTTGGGGGAGGCGGAAATCCTAAAGGCGGATTTGCCGATTCCTTTTCTCGATAAATATCTCTCGCTTGTCTATCCGACTCCCGCGAATTTGTTATCCTATATGAATATCTCAAGACGCACCGTCGTCTTCGTCCTCGGCTACGGGGGACTTTTCGAATCTCTCAAAAAGAAACTCGACGTTCTCAAAACCGCCGGCGAGTTTTTGATAGCGGAAGGGTCCTTGACGGCTGAGGTTTGTGCCGTGACGGGTGACCAAAACGACCTGTCGTCTTTCTTCGACGGCAATTTGCCGATCTATCTTGACACCTTCTCGACGGGGCACGGCACAGAACGCCTCGGGGGACTATTTCAGTTCCGCGCGCGCAGTACCGTCTTTTACGGTGACAACGCCACCATGCTTCACGAGGACCTTTTGAACTACCGCAAAAGCGGCTATAAAACCCTCGTTCTCTCGGAGAACAAAGCCGGTGCCACGTCCCTCTACTCTTCCTTGATGAATGCCGGCATCGGTTGTGTCCCTATCTATGAAAATCCGAACTTTGACTACAATCATTTACAAAACGGCGGTATTTACCTTGCCGTTGACAGCATAAGCGTCGGCTTTGACCTCTTAACGCCCAAGATTGCCGTTCTGTCTTTACGCCAAAGCCGCGGCAGTGCCGTCTTAGCGCATAAGCGCCATCAACGGATTCTCAAAAGCGTTGGGGGCGCCGGCGAGCGCCTCTTGAGTTTTTCCGATTTGTCGGTCGGTGACTACGTCGTTCACCGCCATTACGGCATCGGACTTTTCGAGGGCATCTCCTCCGTCCGCGTCGACGGCACGGTGCGCGATTATATCACTCTGCGCTATGCCGGCACCGATAAACTGTTCATCCCCTGCGAAAATCTCGACATGATCGGCAAGTACATCGGCGCCCGTGACAAAGACGGCACGGTGAAACTTTCCCACATGGGTGGGGGCGATTGGAACCGCACCAAATCCCGTGCCAAAGCCGCCGTGCGCGATATTGCCAAAGATTTGATACTGCTCTACGCCGAGCGGCAACGCCGTCCCGGTCACGCCTTTCCGCCCGATTCGGTGATGGAAACCGAGTTTGCCGAGTCCTTTCCCTTTGAGGATACCGAGTCACAGACCAAGGCCATCGAGGAAATCAAGGCGGATATGATGCGCCCCGTTCCGATGAACCGTCTGTTGTGCGGCGACGTCGGCTTCGGCAAGACCGAAGTGGCGCTCAGAGCCGCTTTCAAAGCCATTCTTGACGGTAAGCAAGTCGCGTTTCTCGTCCCGACGACCATCTTGGCTTTGCAACATTTCGAGACGGCACTCTCCCGTATGCGCGGGTATCCTATCTCGGTGGAAATGCTCTCCCGCTTTCGCTCGGCAAAGGCGCAGGCGGAGATTTTGCGGCGCTTAAAACGCCACGATATCGACCTTTTGATCGGCACCCACAAACTGCTCTCGTCCAAGGTGGAGTTTGCCGACCTCGGACTTCTCATCGTCGACGAGGAACAGCGCTTCGGCGTTTCTCAGAAGGAAAAACTCAAACAGATTGCCAAAAACGTGGACGTTCTCACCTTGACGGCGACGCCGATTCCCCGAACGCTTCACATGGCGATGAACGGCATCAGCGATATGTCGGTTCTCGACGAAGCCCCCGTCGACCGCCGTCCCGTACAAACCTACGTCCTTGAACACGACGAGGCGGTCATCTATGACGCCGTGCGTCGCGAACTCGGCCGCGGCGGCCAGGTTTTGTACCTATATAATAAGGTAGAGCACATCGTCGACAAAGCCGGTCAACTGACCGAGGCTTTCCCCATGGCGCGCGTGGCGTATGCCCACGGACAGATGGAGCACGACGAGCTTGAGGACATTTGGGACTCGCTCGTGCGCGGGGAAATCGACGTCCTCGTCTGCACCACCATTATCGAAACGGGCGTGGATTTGCCAAACGCCAATACCTTGATTATCGAAAACGCCGACACGCTCGGACTGTCGCAGCTGCATCAGTTGCGCGGCCGCGTTGGCAGAAGCCCAAGACAGGCGTATGCCTATTTCACCTACCGCAAGGGAAAAGCCTTGACCGAAGTCGGGCAAAAGCGTCTGTCCGCCATCCGCGAATACGCCGAGTTCGGCGCCGGATTCCAAATTGCCCTGCGCGATCTTGAGATCCGCGGCGCCGGGAATCTTCTCGGCGCGGAACAGCACGGCTACATGGACAGCGTCGGATACGACCTCTACGTGCGTCTGTTGGAAGAGGCAGTACTCGAGGAGCAGGGCAAGACCCCCGAAATTCCCTTTGCCTCGGTGGTGGAAATCAAGACGGATGCCCATATCTCCGTCGAATACGTCGCGACGGATGCCGCGCGTATTGAAATGTACAAAAAGATTTCCCGCATCAAGACGCGGGAAGATAAAATGGACGTCACCGACGAGTTTCTCGACCGCTACGGTGATATTCCGCTCCCTACGGTACACCTCATCGACGTATCGTATCTGCGCGCTCTTGCCTCCTATGCCAAGGTAAAGCGCGTGGAGGAAAAGGACGGCTTTATGCGGCTTGTTTTGGATAAAGCCGACCTTGCCACCTGGAGCGAAGTGTTTCCGAAACATATGGGGCTGTATTTCGCCCCCGGTGATCCCCCGACGGTTGCTTACCGTCTGCCGAAAGGCAAAGATTCCCTCACGACGGCTATCGCCGTTCTTGAGGATTACAAGAAAAGCAAGGAGGAAGAAAGATGAAAAACAAAGTGCTTTGGATAGCCATGGCGTTGGTGCTTTCGTTGTCCGTCATCTTCGTTTCGGTGTTCGGGATCGTGTATTCTTCCCGCAAAAAGAACGCCTTTGCCATTTACGGTTCTGCCACCATCGGTGAAGCCGTCTATCGCTATATCACCTATGAAATGCAAACAAATATAGTCAATCTGTATACACAAAACGTCGGCGTGCCTTTTGATTCCTTGTCGGAGCTTTCCGAATACGAGGACGAAAGCGGCAAGACGTACGAAGAGATTTACCGCGATTTGATTGACGCGCGCATTCGTTCTCTTGCGGTTTGTGCGCATCTGTTTGACTCCTACGACTATACCGTCGACGACGATGCAATCGAGAGCGCGCTTAACACTTTCCTCACCTATAAAACCGAAGACGGCAAGGAAAAGACCTTGAATGCGGCACTTGCCGACTACGGACTTTCCTATGACGATTTGAAGACGGTGGCGACCTTGCTTTATAAAGAGCAGAACATCGAAAAAGAACTCTACGGTGAAAACGGCGAGAAACTCAAAAACAACCAAGACACCGTATCGCTTTTGTCTTCCTTCGTGACGGCGAAATACCACGGCGTGAAACTTCTTTATATCCGCACCGAGGACCGTTTCCTCGTCGAGGAGGACGGTACGGTGGATACTTCGAGCGACCCCGTTGCTCTGACGACGTCGGAAATCGTCGACCGCCAGGCGGATATTCAAACTTTGGATGCTGCCATCACCGGCGGTACCGTGACGGCAGACGCTTTGAACACCTTGATTGCCAAGTACAAAAACGACGGCAACGTTGCCGACGCATATTACTATCACCCGCAGGCAGACTTCACGCTGGAACAGTACGAGGGCTTGCCCGAGGTCGTGACGGCGGCGCTCGACGTATTGCCGGGTGAAACCCGCAAGGTGTCATACGACGGCGGTTATTGCTACGTTTACGGGCTTTCGGTGCCGGAGGACGCCTATTTGACGGCGACAAACTCCGCCTGCTTCTCGGACTTTTACGCGCTTTGTGCCGACTATCTTTTCACAAACGCCGTGGAGGGCTTAGCGCCCGACGTCACCTTCACCGAGAAATGCCGTGACTTTGACGTTTTCTCGTTGCCGTACGATTCCGACAACCCGAACTATTACGTGCTTTCGCTTTCCTAATTTCCCTTCACGATTTTTCCCCAAATCCATTGACAAAAGCCGTCTCTTGTGCTACAATATACCGTGCTTTGGGAAACCGAGGCACGGTGATTTGCCGCGCTAACCGTCGGCAATGCAGTTTCTCGAAAAAGAAAATAGTTAACTCGGGGTGTGGCTCAGCTTGGTAGTGAACGAGCTAAAAACCTTCCGGTGGACGGTTTTTAGCGAAGCGAAGACCGTAAGCGCAAGGAGTCGCAGGAGAGAGGAACGGTGCGACGAGACGACTATGCGATAGGGCGTGTGCGCGCCGGTTCGGGACCGCGAGGTCGGGTCTATTTTACAATTTAATATATAACTCGGGGTGTGGCTCAGCTTGGTAGAGCGCTTGGTTCGGGACCAAGAGGTCGGGTGTTCGAATCACCTCACTCCGACCAGAGGCATCCATTTGGATGCCTTTTTTCGTGGTCGGGTGATGTGATTTTCGACCGACCTTGAGGGCTTCGCCCTCCGTTTTTGCAAGCAAAAACCTTGGTCCCAATCCCTTCGCGCCTTGGGCGTGTGCGCTTGGTTCGGGCGAGGTCGGGTCTAACGATCCACTGCGTTTCGCTATTCCGTCGCTACGCTCCTTACGAATCACCTCACTCCGACCGCATCCTTCGGATGCAGATTTCTTGGTCGGAGCGAGTCGTTTCAAACGCCCTTTCGGGTCTAACGCTCCACTGCGTTTCGCTATTCCGTCGCTACGCTCCTTACGAATCACCCACTCCGACCGCATCCTTCGGGTGCAGATTTCTTAGTCGAACGAGTCGATTCTAACTATCGACTATCCTTTGCACCATTCCAATATTATTTTTACGGAGGCCCTTATGCCCATCACGTTCCGCATGGCAGAGCGCAAGGATACCGCGCTCATTTTAGAGTTCATCCGCGAACTTGCCGATTATGAGAAAATGCGCGACCTTGTCGTCGCCGATGAGAAAACGCTCGAAACTTGGATTTTCGATAAGCAGAAAGCCGAGGTGCTTTTTGCCGTTTGCGACGGGATTGAGGTGGGTTTTGCCCTGTTTTTCCATAATTTTTCAACGTTTCTCGGCCGCGCCGGGATTTATCTTGAAGATCTCTTTGTCAAGCCGGAATATCGCCACCGCAGTATCGGAAAAGCGATTCTCAAAAAACTCGCGGCTATCGCCGTGGAGCGCGGTTGCGGACGCCTCGAATGGTGGTGCCTCGATTGGAACAAACCTTCCATTGATTTTTATCTTTCCATGGGCGCCGAGCCGATGTCCGATTGGACGGTCTATCGTATCGCCGGCGATACGCTCAAAAATCTTGCACAATCCGAATAAAAGCAAAGGAAAAGGAGAGCCAAAGGCTCTCCTTTTTGCGTTATTTTGATTTTGGAATCCGTCTTCGGGATGCCTTTACATTTCCCAAGAGGCAAGCCAGGTTGAAAATTCCACGTAGATTTGGTCGCATTCGCTCTCGAGTTCCGCCTTCTTGTTTAGGGTATACTCGTAGTCGTTGCGGTCGAATTTTTCAATGTAATGCAACTCCCCTTGGCTGTAATTGCCGTCGTACAGTTCCTTTTTCGCCTTTTCGGCGAATGCCTTCGCTTTCTCGACGTTTTCGACGAGAGCGGTCAGTTTGTTTGCATCTATCGCGTTGATTTTTGCAATCAAATCGTCAAAATACCCGTCGACGTAGCCGTAATGATACCGACCGCTTTCCGGCTCAAGGAAGTAGGTCGTGACGTCGCTCGGTGCCAAGAAGAAACCTTTGACGTTGCCGTTTTTGTCCTTGCTGTTATCCACGAAATACTCGGGCCAGTGCGAAAGGAAATAGATATAGTCCTGCATATTGTTCAGTTCGGTTATGATACCGCTCGCGGCTATCTTTTGCCAAAGGGTGACGTCGATTTCGAGGTCGGAGTCTTTGAGAATCTTGTATTCGGCATCGACTATCTTGAAAGCGAACTCGTAGCCGTACTTATCGGTAAACGGCTTTTCGGGATCGTCGGCAACCACAAGTGTGCCTACCATTTTAATGGCTTGGCTCGTGTAGGTAAACGACTGATTCTTCTTGGGGTACACTTCCATCGTATTGGCAAGTTCTGACGTGTTTGGTTTACAAAACGGGCAACTTTGGTAGGGCAGGTTCATGAGAAACAGGAACGAACCGTCACTCGGCGAGGACGTCGCCATGTAGCCGTTGATGGAAACGGTTTTGCCGTTCAGCGTTTTTAAGGACTCGTAACTCTCGGCGTTTTTGAAACTGATTTTCGTGACGTCCCCGTCGTCTTTTTCGCATCCCGAGAAGAGAAGCGCGGCGGAGAAGACCGTCGCCAAAGCTAAGAGCAGTCCGATGATTTTCTTGAGCATAAGATTTCCTTTCCGGTTAAACCGCGTCCTTTTCTCCGATCACCTTGGTGCAGATGAGAGTCGGGAGAACGGTGATGACAAGAATGCCTGCCATGATGGCAAACTCTAAAGGATACACCTTGAAACGGTTGAGAACGACACCCATATCCTGCACGTATTCGCTCACGAGCCCGGCGCATAACTTGGAGGTCAAGAACGCCAAAACCGTCGAGAACAAACCGATAATGCCGTTTTCAATCACGTACAGCAGCGTGATTTTCTTCATGCTGACGCCGATGAGACGCATAAGGCGAATCTCCTTGGCGGAATAGTTCATATTCAAGAGGGTGATGATACAAATGACGAGGATATTCATCACGAGGATGATACCGCAAAGCACGTAGACGATGTATTTCGTGGAGTTGGCGTCGTTTAAGACGTTGCGCACGACGCTCATCGGTTCGCACGCCTGCAAAACGAAGGTGTCGCCGTCCGTGTCCGAAACGGTCTTGTCGTTATAACTGTTGACGAGCGACATTGCCGTCGCGGGGTTGGTCGTCTTGACGAGAATGGCACAGAGAGAACCCTCGTGTGCATGGGCATGCTCGCCCTCGCCCTCGCCGGCTTCTTCCTCTTCGCCGTGTTCGTGAAGGTCCCAAAGGGTTTCCACCTGCGTAAAGACGATATTGTCGTAGGCGGAGTGGGTTTGATTCAAAATACCGACGACGGTGATGCCTTCGGCATGGACTTCGCCGGCGGCGTGCCCGGTGTAGATGACCTGCCCGACGGCGAGGTCGTTGGCTCTCGCCACTTCATAGCCGACCACGGCTTGCATACAACTCTCATCGTCAAACCATTCGCCGTCTTTCAGGGTTTTGCCCTCAAAGAAGAGCGTCGAGGTGCCGACGACGTTGTAGCCGTTGTAGCTGTCCGCCATGGCAAAAGGCACGACGTATTTCATATCGACGCCGTCGCCGTCTTTTTTAACCTTTCCGTTTTCATCCTTCACGGTGGCGACGCGGCTGTCCGCCTGCAAAGTGTACATGACGTCGGCGGGGAAGGTGCCAAGGGGTTCGTCGGTGAAATACATGGTGTTCATCACGAGCTGCGTCGACGAGCCGTCGGGGCCGATGATGGCGGAAAAGTACGTCGCGGTGGACGTGATGCCGTCGCTGACCTGCTCGGCGGTGTTATAGGCGAGAAGCGCCGTGCCGGCAGAGAGCATGATCGAAACGATGATCAATACGACGTTGAGTTTTTTGATGAGAAGATTTTTGACGGCAAACTTAAGCACGGCTCTCACCTCCTATGTGAATCACTTCATCAAAGTAAGGTGCGAATTTCTGTTCGTGCGTCACCACGATGAGGACGGTGTCGTCGCTCTTGGCGCTCTTGACGAGGTCTTCGATAACGGCGGCGCCGATTTCGAAATTCAAATTGCCGGTCGGCTCGTCCGCGAGGACGATGGCGGGGTTTTTCACGAGCGCGCGTACGATGGCGACACGCTGTTTCTGACCGCCCGAGAGGTGCTTGACGCGCTTGTTTTTCTGTTCCTCAATGCCGAGTTTTTCAAGCAGTTTCGGCGCCTTCGCGGTGTCCACGTGCTCAAGACGGAGAATGTCGATGTTGTCGAGCACCGTCATTTCGTCAATGAGTTTGAAGTCTTGGTAAATATACCCGATGTTTTGGATGCGGAAGAGGTCTTTCTTCTTCTGTTGCCATTCCACGGCGTTTTCCTCGTCGATGAGGATTTGTCCCGCCGAGGGGGAAAGCACCCCGGCAATCATGTTTAAGAGCGTCGATTTGCCGCAACCCGACGTGCCGAGCAGAAGATAGGACTTGCCGCTCTCGAAAACGAAATCGGGGTAACGGATTTCGCTCTCGTTTTTATAAATCTTCGAGAGATTTTTACATTCAATTTTCATAACGGTCTCCGATAAAAGAAATTTTGGGAAAGGGAAGGGAACCGCAGCGTAGGAGTCGATACGGCTCCCGAATGATCAATCCGTCAATTTCACTTTTAAGGAGATAGGCGTAAAGCGGAAAAACGGCTGTTTTTCCGTGCGTCCATTGCCGAGGACGGCGGCGAAAACGGAAAAGAGGGCAAAAGCCAAAGCCGCCGCTTTGCCGAAATTCTTGAGATTTTGCAAACAAGCGGCGATGACGGTACAGACGGGACACCCGTCACCGATACAGTCGTGCTCCGCCGTGTGAGCAAGCAAAAAGACCGACGTCAACACCGTGAAAAGGACGACGCAAAGCAAAATAAGAGTTCTCGTTTTGATGGAACTTTTCACAGTATCACCGCCTTTCTTAATAAACTCATTATAGTGCTAAATTATTAATAATCAATGAATTCGCGCAAAAATTTTAAGAAATCCCCGGCTTTTCTGTCAACATTCATAAAAGCGGGGGGCATAAATCAACATAGTGACAAAAAATCGGCAGACGGGTGTCTGCCGATGTCGGTTAAAAATCGTTTGCGTTGTCCTCGGGATAGGTAAAATCCATCTCGGGGAAGGGGTTGGCGTTGCGCGTCGTGCGCGGCGTGCCGCAGAACGGACAGGCTTTGTGAAAACGCGGAATATACTTCTTGCGGCAGTATTCGCACATCACGCGCTCCATGCTCTCGACGGTTTCCCCCTCGTCAAGGTGAATCTTGGTGGCGCCGCCCTTTTTGATATCATGCGCCTGCAAGAGCGGAATGACGGCACCGATAAGGATGAAAAGCGCCAAACCGCCGCAAACAAAGACCGGCGCCGTCCCGAAGTGCCAAGTGAAGGGGTCGTATTCGAGAAGATCGTCAAACGCCGTCAAAAACGCGTCGCCGACGTCGGCACCCCCGTCAAGGGCACTTGACAGACTGGCGTTAAAGCGTCCCGACGCCGTTTCGGGAAGCACCCCGTCGGTCTCGTCGCCCTGCATCCCTTCAAAGAACCATTCGCCTTTGCCCTCCTCGGTATAGACGATAAGCCACATGCGCTCGTTGCCGGGGAAGCGGGAAAGATACTCGCTGTAGGCGTAGTTTTCAAGGTTTGCCCACAGACCGAACTCGGAGGAAGAAACGGTCAAAACGACGGTCTTCATGCCGGTATAATCGGCGTATTCGTTAAGTTTTGTTAGCAAAACGTCCTCATTATCGATGACGTCGAGGTTGTCGATGACGGCGCATTCGCTTGCCGGATAGGGGGTAAGTTTGTCGGCAGGCGAGCAGGAAAGCACGGCAAAAAAGAGAAGTAGCAAAGAAAAGAACAGCGCCCCGAAAAAGGCAATGCGCTTTTCATTGCGGTATGCGGCGCCGGTGATATCGGTGTTTGCGTACAGGATGAGCGGCACACCGTGTCGGTAATAAAGGTAGGGGGACGTCCCCGGCATTCTGTGATGTGAAACGACGTGAGACGGGCGGGAGGAGGCGGAATGCGAACCGCCGCCGTGACTGCCGCCGCCGGATGAATGTGGCATAGGTTTCTCCTTATTTTTTCAGTTGTCTGTAGGGGGCTTCTTTGGCAATTTGCAGGACTTTTTCGTAGAGTTTTCTATCCGCCAAGCGGATTCTTTCGAAGTACGCCGTCTTTTCGTATTCCGTCATGATTTTGGCTTTGTTCAGTGAAAGGCGAATCATCTGTTCGACGGTAAGACGGGGAATGCGCATCGCCTCGTCGGCGGTGAGAGCGTGTGCCTCGTCGAGTTCGGTTGCCAAAATGCGCTTGTAGGTAAAGGCGTTTTGGACGAATTCTTCTTCCTCTTCCTTGCGCTGTTTTTCTTCGATTTCCTCTTTTGAGGGGGTTTTGGGGGAGGTTTTCGCCTTTTCAATCTCTTCTTGGGTAGGATCGCGCAGAATGACGAGGTTCCATCCCTCCTTGAAAGCCACGCGCGTCGGTTCGACTTCTTCGAGGAGTTCCTCTGCGGGGGCGGCTTCGTTTTCGACGGATGCTTCGACGGGCTTGGGCTGCGGCGCGGGCGTGAGGGTTTGTGCCTCGGGGACCGTGATTCTTTCGGGCGCCGGCGCTTCATCCTTAACGGCGAACGCAACGCCGATGTCGAGCGCCTCGGATTCTTCTTCGTCCTTCTTTGGCTCTTCGTCCTTTTCGGGCTCTTTTTCTTCCGTCTTTTCTATCTTTTCTTCTTCGGCTTTTTTCTCGGTCTTTTTTGGTTGTTCTTCGACCTTGACCGCCTCGACTTCGATTTTCTCCACGTCCGATTTTGTTTCTTCGACGGGTTTTTGTTCCTTGGACGGCTCGTCTTTTTTGGGGATTTTTTCGATTTCGACCTCTTTTTGCACGCCGTCGAATTCGTACTCTTCGAGGGTGGCTTTGTGCGAGAGCGGCATCGTCACACATCGCAGATCGTATACCGGCGCGCTTTCCGCCGAAAGGGCGGCGTCGATCGCCTCGGGCGACAGTCTCTTGGTATTTTTGATGAGCGCCGCCAAGGCGTCGACCGCCCGGCTTTCCTCGTTTTTACCGAGGACGGCAGATTTGATTTTGGCGAGGATGGGACGGTTTTTCAGGGCGAATTGCAAATCCCGAACGACCGTGACGGCGCGTTTGACGTCGTCCGCCGTTTCGCGACCGCTGCCGAACAGCTGAAAATCCGCCTCCCACCGCTTGGCATCCGCCAAAAAGGCGTCAGAGGACAAAAGGCGCGCTTCGGCACGGCGAAAATCCTCCGCCATCGGGGCGCCAAACGAGAAATTCTGACGGAAAACGGCAAGATACGACGCCGTGCGCGAGGTGTCGATTTTTCCCTCCGCGCGCAGATTTTCCACCGTGTCGGCGACGGTTCTCGCCACCGTGGACGCAATGGACGCAAGCGACGTGCCGTTTGGCTGACAAAGCGACAACAACCGCAGCGACGCGCGCTTGAGCGTCTCCGGCGTGACCTTCTCTTCTTTTGAAAGAAGCGCCGACAGATTTATCTTGGAAAAAGTCAAATGACGAGCCATAGTAGCCTCCGATTGTATTCTATATCTATTATAGCATATCTTTCTCTTTTTTTCAAACAAAAAAGGCACCCCGCGGGGTGCCTCTTTCTTTAGCCAAACAGTTTGTTCAAAACGTCGGAGGGAATGACCGAGACGGCAAGCACGAAAAGAATGATAACGGGAAGCACGTAGGAAATGTACGGCTTGATCCATTTCGGCACGTCCGCGCCTGTGCCGGCGTTGACTTCGTCAAAGTAGTTCTGGAAGCCCCAGCCGAATTTCGACGTGCAGAAGAGAATATACACGAGCGAGCCGATGGGCAGGGCGAGGTTGGAAACGAGGAAGTCCTCGAAATCGCCGAAGTTTCTGCCGATGAACACCTTGAAATTGCCCCAAGCAGGGAGGCAGTTGCAAAGAATGAAGGGCAGGGTCAAAACCGAAAGAAGTCCCACGTTGATGAGGGCGATCTGCCAACGTTTGAGGTTCGTAAGTTCGAGCCAGAACGACATGATGTTTTCAAACACCGCGATAACGGTGGACATAGCGGCAAATACCATGAAGAGGAAGAACAGCGTGCCGACGATGCGTCCGGCGGCGCCCGCCATGTTGTTGAAGATGGAGGAAAGCGTCACGAAGAGGAATCCGGCACCGGCTTCGCTTGCGGCGACCTCGGTCGCTTCGGTATTGAAGGTGAAGTACGCCGGGAAGATGATAAGACCGGATATCAAAGCCACGAAGGTGTCAAGACCGATGATGGTGCAGGACTCGCCGAGGAGGCCTCTCTCCTTGCCGATGTAGCTACCGAAAATGGCGATAGAACCGATACCGAGCGAAAGGGTGAAGAACGCCTGACCCATTGCGGCGGAAATGACGTTGAAGGGGCCGGAGGTGACGAAACGCTCGCCGTTGGGGATAAAGTAGAAGGAAAGACCCTTGCCGACGCCGGGCAAGGTGAGGGAGTAGATGGCAAGACCGACCATCAAAACGAGCAGGGCGACCATCATCCATTTGGTGATTTTTTCAACGCCCTTCTGAAGACCGATGGCGCAAACGCCGAAGCCGAGAAGGATAACGACGACGGTGATGATGATATTGAGAGGCAGGTCGGTAATCATGCCGACGAAGGTACCACCGAGGTCTGCGGCGGTCTTGTAGGAAAGAATCGAGCCGTCAAGGTATTTGACGAAGTACAAAACGAACCAACCGGTGATGCAGGTATAGAACATCATAAGAAGGTAGTTGCCGGCGATGCCGAGATACTTCATGAGATGCCATTTCTGACCGGGCTTTTCAAGAACGTCGAAGGAAGACGCGATACTGCGCTGGCTTCCGCGTCCAACCGTCAGTTCGGCGGTCATAACCGGCAAACCGAGCAAAACGAGGAAAGCGAGATAAATCAAAACGAAGAAAGCGCCGCCGTACGCACCCGCGATGATGGGGAAGCGGTAAACGTTGCCGAGTCCGATGGCACAACCGGCGGAAATCAAAATGAAGCCGAGGCGCGAGGCAAATTTTTCGCGCACGGCGTTCTGTGTTTTTTTCATAAAACCTTGTCCTTTTCAAAAAATATGAAACCATATTAGCAGAAAAAAGTACGATAATCAAGAGAAATCGACAAAAAAGATGTAAAATCCAAGTTTTATTTGACATTTTATTACCTATTATATATAATAAAAGTATATATCCTACGCAAACCGAAGGGAGGCCCTATGAGTCAGATACTGTTCTTTATTCAGAACGTGGCAATTTTCCTGCTCTTTGTCGAAACGCTTATCACGGCGCGGCAGCGACCGTCACGGTTTCAGACGAGAATGCTTCTTTTGATCGCCTCGACGCTCATCATGCTCGTGGGGTACACGGTCGAATGGCTCGCCGTTTCAGAGGAGATCGCCGTCATCGGCGCCGGTATTTCGTATATCGGAAAGCCGATAGCGCTTATGCTCTCCGCCCTCTGCGTCGCGGAATATTGTAATTTCCGCGTGCCGCTCGTTTTCGTTATCGTCGGCGCGGTGCTCGGCGTTTCCATCCCGACGATGATCCTTTTGCCGAATTGCAATTGGTATTATTCTTCTGTCGATTTCAATATTGACGCGGCGTTTTCACCTTTGACGATTCACCGCGGACCCGCCTATTACCTCTACGCCGCGTATCTTTTTGTCACGTTTGCCTTCATCTTCGTGATTTTAACGCGCGAGTATCTGCACAGCAAAAACAAAACGTCGAGAAAACAGGCCATATACCTCGCGTGTTCTATCGGCGCCTCCCTCGTCGGATATATTCTGTATCTGACGGGCGTCTCCCGCGGATACGACGCGACGATGCTCGGCGCCGCCGTCGGCGTGTTTATCATGTTCGTCCTGGTCATCAGATTTCCGTTTTTCGACACCGTTACCTATTCCAAGCAGCGCGCCTTGGAAAATGCGAGCAGTGCACTGTTCGTTTTTAACGCCGAAGACCGCTTGAACTACCAAAACAAGATGGGCACGGACCTTTTGAAGGACGGCGTCGTCAACGAAAAACAGATAAAGGAAATGCCCATCGGCGAATCCCGCTTGACCTTTGGCGAATCGATTTACGAGGTCGTCAAAAACAGCGTCGATAAAAACAATTATCATTTCGGACAAACCGTCGAACTGTCGGACGTGACGGCAAAAGTCACCTATTCCGTCAAGCTCGAAAAAGAAGTGGCGGAGCGTACCGAGCGCATCCGCGAACTGCAAAGAACCATGATTACCACCCTCGCCGATATCATCGAGGCGCGAGACACCTCGACGGGCGAGCACGTCAAACGCGTCTGCCGCGACGTGTATGAGATAGGTGTGGCGCTCCGCGAAAACGGAGATTACGTCGACCTCTTGACCGACGATTACCTCGATATGCTTAAGGGTGTTGCGGCGCTCCACGACATCGGAAAGATAGGAATTCCCGACAGCATTTTGTGCAAGCCCGGGAAACTTACCGAAGAGGAATTTGCCGTTATCAAGACACATCCCGTCAAGGGCGCCTCGATTATCGAGACGTCGATGGTGGGTATCGAAACGCCGGAATACATCGCGATGGCAAAGGACGTCGCCCTCTTCCACCACGAAAAATGGAACGGCAAAGGCTACCCGATGGGACTCAAAGAAAAAGAGATTCCCCTCGCCGCGCGTATCATGGCGGTTGCCGACGTGTACGATGCTGTGCGTTTTAAGCGGTGTTATAGAGACGCTATGTCGAGGGACGAGGCGCGCGGTTTGATTGAAGAAGAACGCGGCAATTTCTTTGATCCGAAGATTGTCGACGCCTTCCTTAAGGTGCAGGATACCCTTGAAACGATCACGATATCCGTGTAAACGAAAGATTACATTATTATTTGTATGAAAAACCGGCGGTAAAAAAACCGCCGGCTTTTTTGGTTGATTGCGGATTTTTGGATATCGGTATAAAAGACTTTTGCGTTTTCATGGGTAAATAGGCCGTAAAAATCCATATTGTAAACAATAGTTAGCAATGAACAAATAGGCGAAAAAACGTTTTTTCTTCCTTATTATATATATACGTAACAAGCGCGTTTTTCGGCGTATATACAGTGCGTATATTTGGATGGGGTTTGAGAGGGGTTAAAAAATGGCGAAAATGAAGGAAAAATGCTGTTTTTTGCACGTATCGCAGGGGATTTTTGCGCAAAACACGGGTATATAGTGTAAAAAAACGCGGAAAACGACTTTTTCGACTGCGTTTGGGTGGACTATACGCGCAGTAAGCGTTTTTTGGCGCGCAAGTCGCTTGCGCAACTGCGCCAAGGGCGCAACATCACTTGCCGACAGGCAAACATCACTGTGCGGAGCACAACATCACGCGCCTATGGCGCACATCACTTCCGTTCCTTGAACGGATAAATGCCGCCTGCGGCGGATGAGATACCGAGCGTTGCTCGGATGATATACACGGCTGCGCCGCGATGATATACCGCGCTTTGGCGCGGATGATATACCGCCTGCGGCGGATGATATATAACGCGTCGCGTTGATTGATATAACTGCGCCCATGGCGCAACATCACTTCCGTTCTTCAAACGGACATGCCGCGAGTCGCGGCAATTCATGCGACCGTGTCGCAATTCATGAGGCAGTGCCTCTATTCATGCGCCTTGCGCTATTCATTCCGCAACGCGGACAGCATACAACTGCGCCGTCGGCGCAATTCATTCCGCAACGCGGTTTTCTTCCCACAAAAAAACCGCCGATTTCTCGGCGGCTTTTTCTCAGTTATCGCTTGCTCTTCTTCTGCGGTCGTTTTGCTTGGCAGAATAGTAAGCGGCTTTGTTTTTCAGCATGATGGTGTTGGCTTCGGTCGTGATGTCGGTGATGTTCGTTTGCGTATTCGTCCAAACGAGACCGGCGGAAACCGAGTAGCCAAGCCCCTCAAGCTTCTTGACGACGAGGTCGGTCTTTTCTTCGGCTTCGGCTTTGGTGAGGTCAAGGGAGAAGGAGACGAACTCGTCACCGCCCAAACGGTAGGTGCTTTTTTCTCCGAAATACTCTTTGGCTACGTCGGCGATGGTGTGAAGCATCAGGTCGCCGGCGGCGTGTCCCTTTTCGTTGTTGAGTTCGTGCAGACCGTTGGCGTCCATATACACGACGGTGACGGCTTGCCCCGCTTTGATTTCTCTTTCGTTGCAAAGATGAATGTAGGCGTTACGGTTATAAAGGTTGGTATTGAGATCGCGGATACTGAGATCCTCGAGTTTTGCCTGATGTTCGAGCAGGCGGTACTGATACACGCGGATGGAACCGATGATGTAAGTGGCAAAGGCAAAGTTGATGAGGAAGAAGAAGGGGAAGCGCTTAAGAAATTCTTCGCCGTAGATGGCGGGCGCGTTTGCGTTGATGAAAAGAGCGTCACACCCGGGAATCAAAAATACGACGGTCAAGAAGAGAAAATAAAAGACGTTGAGAATAAAACCGGTGCGGAAGTCGATCGAGTTCATGACAATGTAGGAGACGAGCACCACCCACAAAGCGGCAAACCCGTCGTTGCCGGCGGTCAGGATGAAAATCGGAATCAAAACCCCAAGCACGAGAGAGAATCCCCAGCGAAGCGGCGTTCCGTTTTTCGTGACGAAACTTAAACCGTAGGCAACCGCCAAGGCGACGGAGCCGCCAAGGGTAGCCACGAGCATAAGATCGCTGTCCTGTGAAATATTGATGACGCTGAATATGAGAAATCCCACCGAGGCGATGGCGGCGACGATTCTCTGTGTTCTTAAGATTTCCTTTTCGCGGCGCTCGGTGACGTATTTCTCCATCTCGAGAAACCGACGTATGAAATTCAAAACGGTTTTCATAAGACCTCCTGTAAATTCTTTATATATCTCGCGTATTATTTTACGCGCGTGGGCATGCTTAATATATTATAACTCGAAATTATGAACAAATTATGAATAAAGTAAAATATTTTAAAATTCTCGCAAAATTTTTAGTTAAAAATGAAAAATTGAAGAGTTTTTAAATTTTTTTAAAAAAAGTGTTGCAAAAATAAATCTTATATGATATACTATCCATAGTCGAGGGCAGAATATGCCCCTCAACGCCGAAATTCGGCTGTTTTCCGTAAATATTGGCAAACCCGGCGTAAGTCGGTGACGCAAAACTATAGGGGCCTTTTTGGTCAGCCAGTTGCAGACAAGGGATATCCCCGAGACGTATGCAGCCGGCTTATTTTTTTGTCAGGAGGCAGCGATGAGTGCTATTTATGAGCAAGCGGAACACGTCGGCATGGAATCGCCGGAACTCCGTTATACACCGATCGTCGACTCGCGAGGGGAAACGGTCATCGGCTATCGCAGCGAAACGCCGATATACACCTACGCACTCGGCACCTTGACGGAGGGGGATTACCTCCACTTGACCGATTTCGGAAACAAAACGGGCATTCGCCTTTCCCTTTGGAACATCGCGGAAGCGATGCGGCACATCAAACGCCTTGAGAAGGCGGGGGTCAACTTCGGTTTTCTCACGGTCAAATGCTCGGCTTCGTTTTGCAACCTTGAGGATGCCCTCGAGCGCGTCCGATTCTTGGCTGCCAAATACGGATTGCATAAACCCATACCCCTGTGTCTTGAATTTTCCGAAAGCATGCTTTACCGTGCCAAGGAAAACGGAAGACGCACCGTTCTCGATATGAAATCTCTCGGCGTCAAAACCATGATGTCGGGGTGCGGCGCTCCCGATTGCCGGACGGGCAAACTCTTGACGATACCCGTCGACTACGTGCTTTTGGAGCCGGACACCACGGCACTTTTACGGGATAGAAACAAACCCGGCGTCCTGCAAAAATTTGTGCAGTATCTCCGCTCCATGAACCTAAAGGTGTTGGCGGAGGGCGCAGAGTCCGACGAAGAACTGCGCGAGTTGTCGCGGCTCGACGTCGTGGGTGATATCCTCGGCAAGAATTACGAAGGCAACAGTCCCTATACCGAAACGGGCTTGACTCTCGACGAGATACTAAACGCGGGAGAGGAGGAGTCCGATGAATAAATTACCCGATAAAGTATTACGAAGACAGGCAAGGGAAGTCAAACTGTTCCGCCTCTTGACACGTGTCATCGGCTGTTCCATTCTGGCTTTGTCCACCGCCCTCATGGTGACCTACGCGGCATCCGCGCTCTACGTGCGCACCGGTTCCTACACCGTCTCGGTCGCCAAGCGCGATAAACTCGATTATTCCATCTGCCTTTCCGAAACCCCCGACTTCGTCGATGAGCTTGCGCGCTTGACCTGTGGCTCTGCCGACGATATCACGAATATCAAGGGTGAGGAAATCCCCGCCGACGTTGACAGCATAAACGGTCAGCATAACGGCGAAAACTACATGGCGTATACCTACTACATCAAAAACAACGGTTATATGACCGTCGACTATCTCACGACTCTGTCCATCACCTCAAACACCAACGACCTCGCGTCCGCGGTGCGCGTCCGCCTCTACGTGGATGGCGTGCCCACCACCTACGCCCGCGTCAATAGGACAACGGGTAAGGCAGAGCCCGGCACCACCCCTTTCCTCACCGAAAACACGATTCTCGAAGAGGAAATCAAGGCGTTTGCGCCGCGAGACATCCACAAATACACCGTCGTCATCTGGATTGAGGGCGACGACCCCGACACCGTCAACGAGCGCCTCGGCGGAGAGTTCAAGGTCAATATGACCATGGAAGTGCTCCGTACAGACGAGGGCGAAAAGACGTCTTAACGTGTTGTTAGACCGAAAGGTAGAACATAAATAACAATGTCTAAATTTTAATAAGGAGAAATACTATGAAAAAACTCATCCCCGCTTTGTGCCTTCTCTTGGTTACCGCCGTATTGATGGGCACATCCACCTTCGCATGGTTTTCTATGAACAACAGTGTCTCCGCAACCGGTATGCAGGTTAAGGCAGTTTCGTCTTCTGCATTGGTTATCAGCGATTCACTCAAAGTCGGAACGGCTAATACCGTTGCCTTCTCCCGTACAGCTAAGGAACTGATTCCCGCAACGCATACGGGTACCGGTTCTACCGGCCTTCAGTACGTCAAGAACACCAACGCCATCTCCGGTGCCACCGGTTATCAGAATAGCACCGTTGCTGTTCAGATGGGCGAAGCTGAAAACAAGGCTACCGCAGGCACGTACTTCTATGAAGATTACGAAGTATATATTGCAACGGTTGGCTCGACCATTCCCGACAAAGACTTGAAAGTATATCTTTATACCTACACCAACACCAACGATGGCGAAGATACCGTAAAAGCAACTTCCGTTGACTTCTACGTTCAGCAGAACTCTACCGGTACCTTGAACTACGTCAGCACCCTCAACCTTGAAAAAACTACCGGCGATGATAAAGACGGCGACTACCGTTACCGCACCGCGGATACCGACCTTCTCAGATGTATCTCGATTCCTCAGAACGGTTCTAACGTTGAGTACATCAAGGTTTTGATGAGAGTTTACTATGATGGCGCACTTAAGATGCAAGACGCAGCCTTGACTCCCGCCAGTGGTAACGCTACCGCAGGAACCACCTACTACAACGAGTACGGCGATATCGTTCGTGTGGCTGTCGGCGAATCCGTTGATGGTCTCTTCACCGGTACACCTGCAAAAGCATACGTTCGTTCCGAAATGGTATATACCGCAGGTCAGGAATTCAACGCTTGGTTCCACATCGAAAAAGCACAGCCCGAAATCACGATTGCTCAGTCTTTGACCAAACTTACGTCTACTCTTAAGTATCAGGGTGGCAGAAACATTTCCAAATATGTTTGGTACGAATCTGCTAATGCCGATATGTCCGGCAAGACCGAGAAACTCGTAGGCGCTGACAAAACCGAACTCACCGATCCTGTAAATGGTAAGTATTATCAGTGCGCAATCTACTTGGATGACGATACTACCGATCTTTCCGATACGGTTAAATACGATAGCCAGATCACTAAGATTAAACAGAACAGTAAGACTATCACCGCTGATGTGATTTACACGGGTGCAGAATCCAATATCACCTACGCTTGGACGTATGATGACGCAGGCACACCTGTTTCTGCCGGAAACACCAAGACCATTCAGATCCCGGATGAAAACAATGGCAAAGTATACAAATGTGTTGCTACTGTTGAATCTCAGAACTATGAGTCCGAGACTCTTACTTATGCTTTGAAGACTGCTACTGCAGCTCTTAGCTCCACGAAAGTTCAGACCATTGAAGCTACTCTTCCCGGCGTTGATTTGACCGGCGCAACCTATCAGTGGAAAACGAACGCGGATGCAACTGCTACCGGCACCAGCAATGAGAGCGTATACAAGGCTCCCAACGCAACCGAATCCTACAAGTGCGAAATCACGATCCCCGGCGATGCTACTCCCTATGTAACGAACGCTGTTGCTGTTACCGAAATTACCTTGAGCGTTGATTTCACGGTTGGCAACCCGATCGTAGCTACCGTTGCAGGCAACGGTGCTTTTACTCCCACTTATGAGTGGAAATCGGCAGATACTAGTGATGCTGATGCAAGAGATTGGTATGCAGCAGGCGACACCAATAAAATTGATACTCCTGTTGCAGGTAAATTCTATAAGTGCACCGTTACCGTTGGCGACGTTGTCCTTACTCAAACTGTTGAATACAAAGTAGCAATTGAAGCTAAAAAAGCAGATGATTCTACTGTAATCACCGCAACCCCCAAACACCTTGCAGGTACTCCCGCGTATCAGTGGTATGAAGGTGCTACTGTTGAATCGGGCAACCTGATTACCGATGCAACCGCAGCAACCTATACGGGCGCGGCAACAGCTGGCACGCATAATTACTACGTTGTAGTCAATGGCACCTATACCTCCAACGTTGTTTCGTATACTCTTGACTAATCTTCAGTACAACTGAATTCTTCACCCCGAGCTTCGGCTCGGGGTGTTTTTATTTGGGTGTTTTATGCGTTCGTTGGCTGATACCCTCTTTCAAAAAGAACGAAAAGACGCGAAAAATCGCGGCATTCCTCTACCGGAAAAAAGCAAAACCCCCCTCAAAGTCCACTTTGAAGCGGAAATGACGACACTTTTTCCCTCTTTTCTATGCCGATTCATCGTTTTTTACGCAAAAAGTGCCTCTGCTAAAAAATATTTGCATAAAAACTTGACAAGTTTTATGATTTGCATTATAATAATAACCGATAATATATTTAAAGGCAAACCGTCTGTGAAGACGGGACGCAAAGCTATAGGGGCTGTGAGAGCAGTCAGCCAGTTGCCGTGAGAAAGTGTACGTCGCATTTTGTCACGGCGTTTTTTCCAAACGGGGATGAAATCTCCCCTCCGATAGAAAACTCACAATGTGAAAGGGAACAAACATGGAAAACGCAAAAAAATGGACCGCGAAGAGAATCGTGAATACGGTGATCAGTGTCATCCTCTGGATTTTCTTGGCATTCGCCGCACTGACGACCGTCATCGCCCTTGCGACCACGGCAAACAGCAATAAGGTGCCGAACCTCTTCGGCTACAGCATGATGAACGTGCTCACCGACTCGATGGACTGTGAGGACGGCGTTATGAAAGAGGGCGACTTGATTCTTGTCAGATTGCTCGACGATGAAGAGAAAAACGACCTCGCGGAGGGAGACGTAATCTCCTTCCTCGACTCGACCCTCCGCGACGAGAACGGCAAAAAACAGGTGACGACTCACCGCATCGTGTCGATTGAACGCGACACGGATGGTAAACTCCTCTCCGTAAAGACGAAGGGTGATAACCCCAACGCCGGCATCGACACCATCGACCGCTATCAAAACGAAATCCTCGGAAAATTTCATAAGAACCTCGGCGCCGTCGGCGAAGCGTTCGGTTTTCTCCAGTCGTCAAAGGGGTTCCTTCTTTGCGTCGTCGTTCCCCTTCTCGTGTTCTTTATCTACGAGGTGTTCGTCGTAGTGAAAAACGTCGTGGAACTGAAGAACAAAGATAAGAAAGTCATCACCGAGGAAGACGAGGAACTCATCAAGCAGCAGGCCATCGCCGAGTTCTTGCGTCAGCAGGAAGAAAAGGCAAAAGAAAAGGGTACCGAACCAACCGAAACCCCCGAAACACCTGCACAGTCCCCGGAACCCGACGAAAAGGGTGAATAAGAAAACAGGGGCGGCTTTTACAGAGCCGCCTTCACCATAGCAAAAAAAGGAGAATCGCACGGATCATGATAATCGATCGTTTCTTGGATTGGTTTTATGAGTTTATGTCTACGATGTTAGGCTCGCTTTGGCAAATCGTATCCAACTTTTTCTACGGAGTCGTGGGAGTATTCAACCTCCCGAAGTACATCGGCATCACCGGTCAGTATAAGAACTCGTTCACCGCTCTCGAGTGGATTTTGACCATCGTGTCTTTTATCTTGACCTACGCCGTCGTACTCGGTATCGTGGCACTCATCGTGCTGCTTATCCGTAAGTACGTCCGCTTCCGCAAGACCCTCGTCGGCAACGAGGACCTCCTCGAGGAAATCGCGGAGTGCCACCGCGACGTGTTGCGTCTGACGATGGAGAAGGAGAAGATCCTCGCCATGAAGGCGGGCGCCGGTGCGCTCGTGGGCGCGGGTGATACCTTCAACATCACCGAAAATAACAACACCGAAAAGCCGGAAGAGAAGAAAGACGCACAGCCGACCGGCTCCCGTTTCTATCGCTTGACGCTCGTGGACGAAAAATACGCGGAATACGTGCCGCCCGTATACGACGCCTCGATGTCGCTCTCCGAGCTTTGCGAGGACCTGCGCAACTTCGCCTGCTCCAATGCAAAACTCTATTATGAAATCCGCACCATCCGTTTGATGATTGCCGGCTTGGCATCCACCAAGATGGTCATTTTACAGGGTATCTCCGGTACCGGTAAAACCTCCTTGCCCTATATCATGGGTAAGTATTTTATCAACGATACCACCATCGCCCCGGTTCAGCCCTCTTGGCGTGACCGTACCGAACTTTTCGGCTTCTTCAACGAATTTACCAAGCGTTTCAACGAAACCGAGGTGCTCCGCCGTATTTACGAGGCAGGCTATCAGGACGACGTCAATATCATCATCCTGGACGAAATGAACATCTCCCGTATCGAGTATTACTTCGCCGAAATGCTTTCCATTTTGGAAATGCCGGACCACAACGAGTGGAAACTCGAGATCGTCCCCTCCTCTTGGCCCAACGACCCGAAGCGTCTCGAACGCGGACTTTTGAAGATTCCCGAAAACGTGTGGTACGTCGGCACCGCCAACAACGACGACTCGACCTTCGCCATTTCGGATAAGGTCTACGACCGTGCCTTCGTCATCAACCTTGACAGCAAGGGTATGCCCTTCCGCGCGCCCGAAACCACCGCCAAGAAAGTCGCCTACAGCTATATCGAAAGCCTTTATAAAAAGGCACAGACAGAAACCCCGATTTCACAGGAGACGCTCGACAAAATCGAGCAGCTCGACCTTTACGTTATCGAACATTTCCGTGTGGCATTCGGTAACCGTATTTTGAAACAGTTAAAACTCTTCTCGCCCGTATACGTGGCGTGCGGCGGTACCGAACTCGACGCCGTCGACTACCTGCTTATGACCAAAGTGTTCCGTAAGTTTGAGGCACTCAACCTCTCGCTGATCCGCGATGAAATCAAGGGACTTATCGCTTACATGGACACGCTCTTCGGCCGCGGCATGATGAAAGAATGCACGGCATACTTGCTCCGTCTCGAAAAGACGTATTGATTTTGCGGTAATACCGCACAAAGGGAGGTGAATCGAAGTGGAAAACAAGGAAGAAAAAGTATTCCCCTTGCTTCGCAAAGAAGGCACACAGACGGAAAAATCCGAGCCGAAAGTGTCCCCCGCATTCACGGAAGTGTACAATCACACCGTAGAATCCCTCGGCGAAGTCGTTTCCCATCGATTCTACCCCGATATTCTCTCCGCCTTGAAACAGGGTAAAGCCTCCATGGAACTGCGCAAACGCTATATGCTGCGCGCCGTGGACGAAACCTGGATCAACGCCATCGAGGACGTTCTCCCCGTCATCGACGCGCTCGTGCGCGTGCCGCGTGTGTTCATCGAGGAGGAGGAACTGA
This sequence comes from Clostridiales bacterium UBA1740, assembly GCA_002315715.1. Classification (GTDB taxonomy): domain Bacteria; phylum Bacillota; class Clostridia; order Oscillospirales; family CAG-272; genus UBA1740. Next base: position 86,873 of record DCHY01000035.1, read on the forward strand.
TTCTGCCCATCGAGCAGACGAAATCCATCACCCCCCGTTCCATCCGCCATCTGTCACAGCACGTCAACAACATCGCCGACATCAAGGACGACGACATCATCCCCTCAAAACTCTTAAACGTCTTCCGTGAAGAGTCGATGATGACCTATGAAAACAAGTTCTTGAACACCCTTCTCGGGCGCCTTTATATGTTCGTGGCACGCCGCTACGAGCAGGCAAAACTCCACCCCATCGACTCCAAAGTCACCAAATTCACCTACGACCAGGATTTTGAACAGGGAGAGGTGAAGGGAAAAATCCATTACACCATGGAACTCGAGGAGCCGGCAGACGAGGACGAGGTAGAGCGCATCTACACCTACAGTTTTGACGTTTGGCGCCGCGTGGAGAAACTCTACGCCGTGTGCCTTTCCAACCTTTCGTCCGCTTTCTGCAAAGCGATGAAGGGCAACACCGTCCGCTCCCCCATCATCCACACCAACGCCCTTATGAAGGACAAGAGACTCCGTCAGTGCCTTGCCCTTTGGGAATTTATCGAATCCTACGAAAACAGCGGATATACCCTCCTCGTCGACGAGCATCTCGAGGATATCGACGAAGATTACATCGTCCATTTCTACGACTCCATGGCGGTGGAATATCTCATGTTCCGCGAGAAACTTCACGGCGATTTCGAGGAGGAGAAAACCCTCGACAAGTCGCTGGACCTCTCCTTCTTCGAACCGCGCATCATCGACAAACTCGTGCCGTCCTCCCCCGACGAGTTCGACGATCACTTCGGCGTTCGTATTCCCGAGAGCGTCACCGAGAGGGAAATGACGGAACTCGAACACCGCATCCTCACCGCCATCGAACAAACCTTAGACGCCGTCGAGCGTGCCGAGGCAGAGGAGGAGGCATTCAAAAAGCCGCGTATCCTTCGCTCCTTCATTTCGCGTATTATTCAGGGCTCCGCAGCTCTGCAGACCTATTACTCGCAAGTTAAAAATGCACTACTGTCCTACAAAGGTGTGCGTTCTCGCCTGTCTTGGAACGGCGAGGCGTTCTATCTCGGTCGTGACCGTTACGCTTATCTCGCCGTCAAGGGCAAACGCCTCGTGATGTTCTTGCATCTCAATCCCGAGGATTATAACAGAGATCAGTATCACCACAGAGACGCCACCTCCCGCGGCGCGAAATATGAAAAGACGCCCTTCGAACTGCGCGTCGCTTCCGACCGCGCTCTCAAATACGCCCTCTTCTTCATCGCCGAGATGTTTAAGGGAGTCAGCGAACTCACCGTTCCCTTCGAACCCGTCGATTACCGTATGCCGTACGAATCCGACGCCGAACTGCTCAAAAAGGGGCTTATCAGAATCACCGGCGAAGTCGTCGAAAAGATGCCGGATTTGCCGGAAGTCAAGCCGGAAGAGCCCGAGATCGTCTACGTTCCCGAGCGCAAGCACGAGAAAGTCGAAGTGGAAGTCCCGGCAGAGGAGCCGGAGGTTACCGTCGACGAATCTCGCATTCTTCGTTCCTTCCTCTCCCGTCTTATCCAGGGCGGAGAAGAGATGCAGGATTACTACGGCCAAATCAAGAATGCTCTATTGTCCTATCAGGGTATGCGCTCGTCCATCGCTTGGGCAGGCGAAACCTTCCTCAAGGGCCGCGTAAGAGAAGCCTATATGGCGGTCAAGGGCAAGCACCTCGTCTTGTTCTTGAACCTCGATCCATCGCAGTATCCCGAGTCGTCCTACCATCAGAAGGACGCAACGCGCCGCGGCAAGAAATTCGAAAAGACGCCGCTTGAATTGCGCGTATCCTCCGCTCGCGCTCTCAAATACGCCCTCTTCTTCATCGCGGAGATGATGAAGCCCGAAGAACCCATGCAGAACTTCGTGCCCGTCGATTACTCCATGCCGTATGAGAAAGACAAGGCACTGTGGCGCCGCGAACTCATCCGCGTCAAGGGCGAAGTTCCGCCCGAATGGCTCACGGACGAAGAAAAGGCAGC
>DCHY01000035.1:89052-89182 GCA_002315715.1 Clostridiales bacterium UBA1740
TTGTCCTATCAGGGAATGCGCTCGTCCGTTGCTTGGGCAGGCGAAACCTTCCTCAAGGGCCGCGTAAGAGAAGCCTATATGGCGGTCAAGGGCAAGCACCTCGTTTTGTTCTTGAACCTCGATCCATCGC
>DCHY01000008.1:0-195 GCA_002315715.1 Clostridiales bacterium UBA1740
CGGCAACGTATTTGAAATCCGCCGCAACCTGCACCGCCAAGGCTGTTTATTACAAGTCCTGCGTCTGCGGCGCTAAGGGTACGGATACTTTTGAAAACGGCTCGACACTTGCGCATACATACAACCAAGAGGTTGTCAGCGACGATTACTTGAAGTCCTCTGCTACCTGTACCGCCAAGGCTGTTTATTACAAGT
>DCHY01000008.1:223-8230 GCA_002315715.1 Clostridiales bacterium UBA1740
CCTGCGTCTGCGGCGCTAAGGGTACCGAAACCTTTGAAAACGGCTCGCCACTTGCACATACGTATAACCAAGAGGTTGTCAGCGCCGATTACTTGAAATCTGCCGCCACCTGCACCGCCAAGGCTGTCTATTACAAGTCTTGCGTTTGTGGCGACAAGGGCACCGACACCTTTGAAAACGGCGAAATTCTCACGCATACCTACGATCAAGAAGTCGTCAGCACCGAGTATTTGAAATCTGCCGCCACCTGCACGGCTAAGGCTGTTTATTACAAGTCCTGCATCTGCGGCGCTAAGGGTACCGAAACCTTTGAAAACGGCTCGCCACTTGCGCATACGTATAACCAAGAGGTTGTCAGCACCGATTACTTGAAGTCCGCCGCTACCTGCACCGCAAAAGCCGTTTATTACAAGTCCTGCGTCTGCGGCGCTATGGGTACCGATACGTTTGAAGTCGGTTCCGCCCTCGATCACCTCTTTACGAGCTACGTGGCGAACAACGACGCCACCTGTACGGAAAACGGCACCGAAACGGCGAACTGCGACCGCGACAACTGCGACGCCACCGACACCAAAACCGTCGCCGATTCCGCCCTCGGTCATTCTTATGAGAAACATAAAACTACCGACCTTTCGCAAATCTTCGCCTATCGCACGGCAACCGAGTGGCAAAATTGTGACGGCTTGACCCTGTCGAGTACCGTTACGGCTTGCAAGTGGTTGGCAAACGGCGGACAAGCCGGTGATATTACCAACGACGAGGCGGCTCTGCTGATCGCCGGTATCAAAACGAATGCGGTTTCCAAAACTGCCGCCAAGCGTGGCGTGACCTTGACGAAGACTTCTGATTTTTACGTCCTGACGGCATCCTTCAAAGCCGTTTACAACGCCGGCAACTGTGTGAACGGTGTCAAACTCAAAGTTACAAACGGTAAAGACCAATACTGTCTGCTCTTTGTTTCGCGTGACGGCGGAAACGTGAATTCTATCGAGAACACGTCCGGTGCAAGTACCGCGCTTGGAACGCTGCCCGCCGATGCTTGGCTGGACGTGGTAATCGTGATGGACGTCGTCAATCAAAAAGTCGTCTACTACCTCAACGGCGTCAAAACGGCGGAAATCACAACTGCCGTTCCCGACGGCTTGGATGAAGTATCTCTCTACGTTGACAAAGCAGGGAAAGACGGAAAACTCTTCCTCGGCAATTTTGCTCTCTATCAGGGCGATGCCAACCATTTGTCCTTGGCATCCGTCTTGGCGGCGACCAACGCTTCCGCGTCGACTGTTCCCACGTTGACTTCCGACGATGAGTACACCGTGGACGAGCCTGCCACCTGTACGACGGCAGGTTCCAAGTCCATTCACTGCTGTCGTTGCACCGCGACGAAGGATTCTGCCGTGATTCCCGCCTTCGGCCACACCGAACAGTGGAAAACCAACGCCGTCGCGACGATTTTCGCCGACGGTTCCCGCACCAAGACCTGCTTGACTTGTCAAACGAAACTAAGTGAAGAAACACTGCCGAAACTGTCGCCTTCCAACGTCTATTCTTCCATGAAATCCGACACGAAAGACCTCACGGTCTTTGATGAAAACACCGCGTCGTTTACCACTCTCGGCATTGAGGGCGGCGCCGCCGAATTCGGCGAAAAAGATTTCTTCTTCGAGTTTTCGTATCTCTATAACGATACCGCGGCGACAAACAAACTCGGCGAGCCGAATATGCAACTGTATCTGTACACGACAGAGACAACACTTCCCATCGCGAATTTGAATATCAAAACCGGCAATATCTACTTCAAAAACATTGAAGAGGAAGATCTCGAAGAAGGCATGTCCGCGCCGTCTGTCTATTTTGCCTACGGTTGGCACCGCTTCGGCATTCAGATTCGACAGGAGGCAACCATCGTCGCGGGCGCCGTCAAATACGCCACCAAGTACAGACTCTACGTTGACGGCGTTCTTGCCAATGCCCCCGGTACGTGGTCGTACGCAAAGGAAGACGTAAATACGAAGCTTCTGTTCTTTAAGGCAACCGTCAACGAAAACGATCCGACGGCGCTTGACTACGCCGCCCCGACGAACGCTTTGTCTATCAAACTCACGCTTGCCAAATTTTATAGTTTAGACGCATCGAAAACGGTGATTATCCCGATGGACGCATACGAGTTGACGGCAAAGAAACTCGACCGCAGCGTCGATACCTACGCCTACGCCGATCTCTTCTCGATGAACGTCGTTTGCCTGGATTCTACGGGGCAGAACGCCAACACACCGGTTTACGACCTCGGTGATGGCGGTACTTTCCCGACACAAACGATTTTGGCAACTGCAAAAATTGGCGACGCAACGGTCAACGGTTACGAATATAATTTGCCCGACGTGACCTATTATCGGGTAGTCGGCGGCGCTTTGGCAAAAGCACCGATTCCCGTGCGCGAGGGCTACACCTTTGCAGGTTGGTCTGCCGGCAACGTAGCAAACAGCAAAATCACTTTCGAAGCACAATGGACCCCTAACGATTAAAACGAAAAAGGCAACTTCTCATATGGCCGTTATGAAAAAGCCTATTGAGGACGCCGAAAAGCGCACAGAATTCAAAAATGAATTCTGTGCGCTTTTTACTGTTTTTCTTGAAACGAACTATGTATGCGTGCTTTATGATTTTGCATGGTTTCGTGCATCAACCGCCAAATTACGGCGACTTTGCTCACGCACCAACGTATCCGACACCACAAAAAACGTACCGATAATCATAATGATCAACGCAACGAAATAACTCACGGTAAATGTATTTTTTAACAAGACGAATGACAAACCGGCACCGATAAAGGGGGCAACGGCATAGAAGGCGCTTGTTTTTGCCGCCCCTAAACATTTTTGCGCTCTGATATAGGCGAAAATACTAAGCCCGTATGCAACGAATCCGAGAAGCATTGCGAAACAAATATATTTGACCGACGGTACGGTTTCGTTCAAGAACAAGGCAACCATAAATGCCCCGGCGCCTGAGCAAAGTCCTTTTAAGGTGACAATTTCATAGGTGCTTTTATCCGATAGTTTTCGGGTGCAGTTGTTTTCAAGTCCCCAACAAAGAGTAGCTAAAACGACGAGCAACGAGCCGAAAGAAAAGGTAAAACCGTCCGAACCGTCAAATGTCAAAATCAAACTGGAAACCGTAATCAACGCAATCGCAATCCAAAGTTTCTTCGATACCTTTTCTTTGAAAACAAACAGAGCGATCAAAGTTGTTGCGACTATCTCAAAATTTCCGAGCAAGGACGCATTGGAAGCATTTCCGAGTTTGATTCCGAACATCAGAAAAATCGGTGCCGCAATATCCAGCGTAATCATTCCGAGCGTGTATGGCAGTTCCTTCTTTGTCAGTTTGTCCTCTTTCTTTTCGTTTTTCCAAGAAAAAGCATACATCACTCCAACGCCGATACCGGCTCCGAGATACAAAAAAGAAGCCAAAAACGTGGGAGAAACGTATGCAAGCAACAGCTTGGATAACGGCGTGTTGACGGCATAAAATACCGCCGCCGCAAAAGCGTATATCACGGCAATCATTCTTTTATCCTTCATGACAAATACCGGATTTTCCGCAAACAAACAACGGCCCTTCTTCTCCTATTTTGCCTGTCGGTCTGAACCCTGCTTTTTCAAGAACTCTTTGGGAAGCAAGATTGGATTCTTCCGTTGCTGCCGTAATATAAATCACATTCGGTTGTCTAAATGCCCATTTTACAAGTGCCGATACGGCTTCGGTTGCGTATCCCTTTCCTTGATATTCGTCCGCAATGCCGTAGCCGATTTCCGCCGAGCCGTCCGCAGGGAGTCCTTTGAAGCAAAGTTCACCGATACGAGTGCCGTCTTTCAGCTCCATCATCCAAACGGCATACCACTCCCATTGCTCGGGATGCGTAAGGCAGCCATCAAGCATTTCGGCGTATGCCTCTTTCAGCATTTCAACGGTTTGCAATTCAATAAACGATTCCATTTGTTCTTTTGAAGCTGCATATATTTTCAAACGGTTTGTTTCTATCATGGTATTATCCTTATACGCATCGTAATACATACCGTAAACGATATATCCGTGTATGATTCAGCGTAAATTGCCTCTTTATTATATAGCCCAGTTGCCGTCCTTGAGAATTTCAACTTGTTTGCCGTCTTTCGTCGTGCCGACAATAGACAAATCGGCGGTGCCGATCATGAAATCCTCGTGGATGATGGAGTCGTTGATGCCCTTGGCAAACGCCTCTTTTTCGGTCATTTTTTCGTACCCTTTGAGAAGATTGGTAAACCCGATGCCGAGCGCCAAATGGCAGGCGGCGTTTTCGTCGAAAAGCGTGTTGTAGAAGAGAATACCGCTCTTGCGAATCGGCGATTCGTAGGGAACGATGGCACATTCGCCGAGGTACGACGCCCCCTCGTCCATGGCAATCAACTCGCGAAGAAGGTCTTCGCCCTGTTCGGCGCCGACGTCCTCGACTTTTCCTTCGTGAAAACGGATCCAAAATTTGTCGATGAGCTGTCCGTTATACGACAACGGCAGGGAGGCGTAAACGATGCCTTCTGCCTTGCCGCGCAGAGGAGATGTGAAGACTTCTTCCGTCGGCATATTCGGGTTGAAAAAGACCTCTTTCCCCTCTGTGACTTCGCCGCCGGCGGCAAAAACAACGTCGGGATTGAGTCCGACACGGAAATCCGTGCCGGAGGATTTTGAACGGTAATAAAGTTCCGTCAAGCCGAGGGCGTTTAGTTTGTCGCATTTTTCTTTGAGCGAGCGGTTATGTTCGTCCCAAGCGGCGATGGGGTCGTCCCCCACTCTTGCCGCCGTGAGAATAGCGTCCCAAAGTTTGTTCATGGCGACCGTGACTTTGTCATTCGGAAAGACCTTCTTTGCCCAAGCACGGCCGGGAACGGCGACGATACACCATTGATGTTTGTTTTCCATCCGTTCGCGAATGGGTTTGATGACGGCTTTGCGCGCACGCTGTGAAGCTTGAAATTTGGACAGATTGATGCCCGACAGCCCGTCGGGATCTTCCGACAAAATAAACAAACGGCAGGATAATTCATCCGCCATATGCTCCCATTTGGCAATCTCCCACCCCAAAACCTCCGAGAGGTCTTTTTGCTTTTGATATTTGACGTGGGATTTGGTGAGCGGTTGATACGACCAGTTGACGTGGACGCGCTTGGCACCTAAAAGATAGCATTCGTCCACCGCCATCTTGACGAATTCGGGTTGGTCAAGGTCGGCAAAAATTTCGACTTCCTGTCCTTTTTGAACGTTCAAGCCTTTTTTGGCAATCAGTTTCGCGTATTGTTTGAGTTTGGATTTCGTAACCATAACAACCTCTTACAAAGACTTTAATAGAGCAAGCAAAAATTCGTAGACCCTCGCCGAAGAAGAGAGGGAAAGACGCTCCCTCGGAGAATGGATATCTTTCATATCGGGACCGAAGGAGATGGCGTCAAGCCCCGGTATTTTGTCGGCAAAAATACCGCACTCAAGCCCCGCGTGGATGACGTTGCAAATCGGTTTTTTGCCGTAAAGTTTATCAAAAACGGCACAGGCGACGTCTCGGATTTCGGAGTCTTTTTTGAATTCCCAGGCGGGATAGTCGCCGCGGGTTTCAAACCGACCGCCGACGGCTTTCGTTCTTTCTTCCAAGATGTTTTGCAGTTTTCGCTTTTGCGATGTGAGAGAAGAACGCACCGAAACCGTCAGGGAAAGCGCCCCGTCGGCAGAAGAAATGACGCCGGGATTTTGGGAGGTTTCGACAAGCCCCTCAATGTCACGGGACATGGCATAGGGACCAAACGGCGTTTCGGCAACGAAATTCATCATGCGTTTGGAGGTTTCTAAATCCCAAGCGTCAAGCACCGCGTCGGCGGCAGATACCGAAATTTGCATATTTTTTTCGGCGGCAGCATACGCCGCTTTCAGCGTTTTGAATTCTTTCTTTAACAGCGCCTCGGGATTTTCATCCGCAAAGAAAGTCAATTCCGCATAGGAGGGAATGACGTTGTCGGCGCTTCCGCCGTGAAAATCGGACAGACGAAAGGCGGGCAGTTTGTCTGCCATCTTTGCCAAAGCCGCGATGGCGTTGGCACGTCCCTTGTCGATTTCGACACCGCTGTGACCGCCGACAAGACCCGAGAGGGTGACGGTGTACGCCGTGCCTTGGCATGGGCTTTTTTCTCCGAGAAGCGTGCAGTCACAGCGAATGCCGCCGGCACAGCCGAAGGTGAAAATGCCCTCGTCCTCGGAATCCATATTCAAAAGAATGCGGCCTTTCAGCCATTCGGGATTCAACGCGGAAGCACCGAGAAGACCGACTTCTTCGTCGGAGGTGAAAAGGGCTTCTATCGGCGGATGAGAAAGGCTGTCGTCGTCCAAAACCGCCAAAGCGTACGCGACGAACGCGCCGTCGTCTCCGCCGAGCGACGTCCCCGCCGCAAAGAGGTCGTCTCCGTCGATTTGAAGATTAAGACCTTCCTTTTTCATATCCTTTGGACAGTCGGCATCCTTTACGGCAACCATGTCGGTGTGTCCCTGCAAAATGACGGTCGGATGATTTTCGTATCCCGGGGAGGCCGCCTTGCGAATCAAGACGTTATGATGCGCGTCTCTTTCATACGAAAGCCCGCGCGCCTTGGCAAAATCAACCAAATAGTCGGCTATTTTGTCGCAGTGAAACGAGCCGTGCGGAATGGATGCAATATCCCGGAAAAACGAAAACGGCAACGAAAACGAAGATAAATTCTTCGGTAATGTGAGCATGGGAAAACCTCTTTTCTTCGGGTGGTGATATGAAAATATGATACCACCTCGGGGTGACGTTGTCAAGATAAGCATAGAGGTAAGACAAATATTGTGAAAATACTTGACTTTGAGAAAAGCAAGTGCTATACTGTGAAAAGAAAAGGCAGAGAAGGAAAGAGTACCTGCGGGGAGTGTCACAGAGAGAGAAACCGAGGCTGTGAGTTTCTTACATCAACCGAGAGGGAAGACCGTTCCGGAGCCGCGACGCGGAAATGACAGTATGCGCCGCCGTATTCCCACGTGATAGGGATTTTGAGTGAAAAATCAAGGTGGAACCGTGCGTATTTGCACCCTTGACGGATTTTTTCCGTCAAGGGTTTTATTTTTGTATCAATTGAAAAGAGGAAATATTATGAAAATCATTTACCCGAACGGTGCGGTAGAAGAGTGCAAGGCGGAGGAAGAACTCCACGTCATTCGCCATACCGCCGCCCACATCATGGCACAGGCAATCAAACGTCTGTATCCCGAGGCAAATTTTGCCTACGGTCCTGCCAATGAAAAAGGATTCTACTATGACGTGGACCTCGGTGACGTCAAACTCACCGAAGAAGACCTCGGAAAAATCGAAGCCGAGATGAAGAAAATCGTCAAAGAAAATCTTCCGATTAAGCCCTCGGTTCTCCCGAGAGCCGAAGCTGTCAAACTCATGGAATCCCGCGGCGAAAAATATAAAATCGAGCATATCGCCGACCTTCCCGACGATGCCGAAATCAGTTTCTACACCCAGGGCGAATACGTCGATATGTGCGTCGGTCCTCACCTTTGCTATACCAAAGCGCTCAAAGCCTTTAAGCTTCTCGGTCAGTCCGGCGCTTATTGGAAAAACGATAAAAACAACAAGATGCTCACCCGTGTGAAAGGTATCGCGTTCCGCTCTCAGGAAGAGATGGACGAATACGTAAAAGCACAGGCGGAAATCGAAAAACGCGACCACAACAAAATCGGACGTGACCTTGAGTATTTCACCACCGTCGACTATATCGGACAGGGACTTCCCATCCTTCTTCCCAAAGGTGCGAGAGTCATCCAGCTTCTTCAGCGTTGGGTGGAAGACGTCGAGGAGAAAAAGGGTTGTCTTCTGACCAAAACGCCCCTCATGGCAAAGCGTGATCTTTATAAGATTTCCGGCCACTGGGACCACTATCTCGACGGCATGTTCGTCATGGG
>DCHY01000008.1:8315-15828 GCA_002315715.1 Clostridiales bacterium UBA1740
TACCTCAACAAAAAACGTTCTTACCGCGACCTTCCCATGCGTTTGACTGAGACTTCCACCCTCTTCCGCAACGAAGATTCCGGCGAAATGCACGGTCTTATCCGCGTGCGTCAGTTCACGATTTCCGAGGGTCACTACATCCTTCGTCCCGAACAGCTTGAAGAAGAATTCAAGGGTTGTTTGGAACTTGCCAAATACTTCCTCGGCACCGTCGGACTTCTCGACGACTGCACCTTCCGCTTCTCGCAGTGGGATCCTTCAAACCCCAAGAACAAGTACGAGGGAACGGCAGAGCAGTGGGAAACCGCACAGGCAACCATGAAGCAGATTCTCGACGACCTCGGCGTGGAATACACCGTAGGCATCGACGAAGCCGCCTTCTACGGCCCGAAACTCGACGTGCAGTATCATAACGTATACGGCAAAGAAGACACCATCGTCACCATCCAAATCGATATGCTCCTTGCCAAGAAATTCGGCATGGAATACGTCGATTCCGACGGACAGACGAAGAATCCCTACATCATTCACAGAACCTCTCTCGGTTGCTTTGAGCGTACGCTTGCTTACGTCCTTGAAAAGTACGCCGGCGCTCTTCCCATGTGGCTCAGCCCCGTGCAGGCTACCATCATTCCTCTCAATCCCGATTTCAACGATTACGCAAAAGAAATCGCCGACAAGATGGACAAAGAGGGCATGCGCGTGAAAGTTGACGACAGAAACGAAACGCTCGGCAAACGTATCAGAGAAGCACAGCTTGACAAGATTCCCTATATGCTCGTCGTCGGTGCCAATGAAAAAGAAGCCGGCACCGTCTCCATCCGTTCCCGTAAGGGCGAGGACCTCGGCAGCAAATCCGTCGCCGATATGATAACCGCCTTCCGCGAAGAAATCAACGAAAAACGCCGTTGATTCTATCAAAAAGCCAATAAAAAACTCCCGACTTCGGTCGGGAGTTTTTTTGATAAAGGGCGGTCAAACCTCTCTTTTATCAATAATATGCAAAGTTTTGTTGACAATTGCGTCGCATTCTTCCTTCTTCGTCGAGCGCGTATCGAGAAGACGCATACCGATATTCTCGATGATGTGTAAGGGCGGCAGGGGAAGATCCTTGAATTCCTTGGCATTGATTTGCTTGGACTTGGAAACAATGGAAAGGTAGCGATCGTAGATGGTGGAATTGAGAAGCGCAAATAAACCGAAAGCGACGCGCGCGCTCATTTCCGCGTTTTTATCCTTCATATCGATAAAGGTCAGTTTGTTGTGCGTGGCGATAAACTGATATTTCGGCAGGGAGGAGGCAAGATAGATAGCGGCGTTGACAAGGCGTTTGTCCGACTTGGCGGGGACGCGCTTAATCATCACGAGGTTTTTGTTTTTCTGCATCATGCTCTTGGCGTTGGGTGCCAAAAACTGTGCCTTTTGCATGATGGGAAACGGCGAGGTCGCCGTCTTGACGGTGCCGGGAAATCTTACGACGCCGTCTTGCAGACAGAAAGGACGGATAAGGGGAATCACGCCGTCGCCGTCGTTGTTATAGATGAGATCGCGGCAGCGGGAATCGAGAATCAAACCGGTGTACATCTTCAGACCGAGCGACGTCAAGGTCTCGGGAAAACTCTCGACAAAATGCACGATTTTGGTATCTTCCGCATTCTTCGGCAAAGTCAACTTTCCGTCTTTTTGATGGACGATAAAACGGTAGGGCAGAGGGGGCAGTTTCTCAATTTTCGAGAGCGTGGCACTTTCGGGTGAAACCGTCACGGTGACACTCTCGGGCTTTTGTCCCTTGGTGAATGCCAAAATCATATTTTTCTTCAAAGGCACGGCGCGGTCGGCGTTTTTCGCCTTGCCGACGAACAGGTGCATACGGGTCAGGGCAACGGCGTTTTCCAGTTCCAAACGGAAAGAAGAAAGGCTGTCGGCACTGGCAAGTTCCGTCGGCAAAACGCTGACGAACTGTCCGTCTTTTTCCATATGATGCAGCGCCGTCTTGGCGAACAAATAACAAAGTTTGATTTTCGTCTGGGTGACGCCCTCGACGCTTTGCGCCTCGCTTGATGCCTTCTCGGTGAGTTCCATCGGGGGATGGCACACGATAAGGTCGTAGGTGTCCTGCGCCGCTTCAAACAGGGTGACGGTATAGTGGTCTTTGGCGGAAAGCACGTAGTTGTCGCCGTAAACCGTATAGATAAGGCGGACGTCGTAGTCGTGTCTTGCTTTTTTGCGAATACGCTCGAGATTGTCTTTGAGCACCGGCAAAAAGACCTCGTCATTTTCATAACAGGTCACGAAGATGTTCTGACAGGCGGGCACCTCTTGACAGATGCGCTCAATCAGCGCCGCCGAGAGAATGCCGGTACCGGCGCCGGGGTCCAAAATCGTATAGGCTTTTCTGTCCTTTTCCAAGGTAAACATATTCGCCATGATTTTAGCCGTTTCCTTCTTGGTAAACAAGCGTCCGAGACGAATATTGTCGCTCTGCGATTTTTGACGTATCAGTTTGTTGGTATTTCGACAAGCAAGATTCAGCATGATGTCCTCCAAAAATTCTGCCTTGTTTTATTCTACCATAACCTTGCTGTTCTTGCAAGTGTTTTTTCGGAAAAAGTCGCTTTGGCACAAACTTTGTCATACGCGCGCGGTTTTGCGCGTATCTTATTGACTTTACGCCGCACTTATGGTACAATTTTCGTGTATGATTATTGTGGGGGGAGAGGCGTTTATGAAAGAAAACCGATTTATTCTTCACAGTCCTTTTGCCCCGACCGGCGATCAGCCGCAGGCAATTGACGGCTTGGTAGCGGGTATCGAAGCGGGCGAGCGCGCACAGACGTTGCTCGGTGTTACCGGCTCCGGCAAAACCTTTACTATGGCAAACGTCATCGCCCGTTTGAATCGCCCGACCTTGGTTTTGGCACACAACAAGACGTTGGCGGCACAACTTTGCACCGAGTTTCGCTCGTTCTTTCCCGAAAACGCCGTCGAGTATTTCGTCTCCTATTACGATTATTATCAGCCCGAGGCGTATATCCCGGGACGGGATATGTATATCGAAAAAGACGCGATGATCAACGACGAAATCGACCAACTGCGCCACAGCGCGACCTCCTCGCTTCTCGAGCGGCGCGACGTCATCATCGTGGCTTCCGTCTCCTGCATCTATTCGCTCGGCGATCCCTCGGAATACGAGTCGCTCTTGATAGGGCTTCGCCCGGGGATGGAACTGTCGCGTGACGAACTGCTTCGCCGCCTCGTTTCCATCAGCTACGAGCGCAACGACGTGAACTTCGTGCGTGACAAATTCCGCGCGCGCGGCGACGTCGTTGAAATCTTCCCGGCGTCGAGCAAGGAGAAAGCCATCCGCGTCGAATTTTTCGGCGACGAGATTGACCGCATTTCCTACGTCAATCCCCTCACCGGCACCGTGCTCGAGGTGCTCTCCTACGTCGTGATTTTTCCCGCCACCCACTACGCCGTCTCGGACGTCAGAAGGGAAGCGGCACTCTTCGAAATCGAGGAGGAAATGAAAGAGCGCGTCGCCTTCTTCAAGAGCCAAAATAAACTGCTCGAAGCACAGAGAATCGAAGAACGCACCAAATACGACCTTGAAATGCTCCGTGAAGTGGGCTTTTGCTCGGGCGTTGAAAACTATTCCCGCGTGCTTTCGGGACGCGCCCCCGGCTCGACGCCCTATACGCTCCTCGACTATATGCCGAAGGATTTTCTTCTTTTCATCGACGAGTCTCACGTGACCTTGCCGCAGGTTCGCGGCATGAGCGGCGGCGATTTTGCCCGCAAGAAAAACCTCGTCGAGTTCGGCTTCCGTTTGCCCTCCGCCTACGACAACAGACCCCTCTTCTTTGAAGAGTTTGAAGAAAAGATAGGACAAACCGTTTTCGTCAGCGCCACCCCCGGCCCTTACGAAAAGCAGGAGAGTTCCTCCACCGTCGAGCAGCTTATCCGCCCGACCGGCCTTATCGATCCCGAAATCGACGTCCGCCCGATAGACGGACAAATAGACGACTTGATCGGTGAAATCCGCAAAACCGCCGCAAAATCCGAGCGCGTGCTCGTCACCACCCTCACCACCAAAATGGCGGAGGATTTGACCGAGTATTTGGCAACGCACGGCATTCGCGTCAAATACATCCATCACGAAGTCGAAACCATGGAGCGCATGGAAATCATCCGCGACTTGCGTCTCGGCGAATACGACGTCCTCGTCGGCATCAACCTTTTGCGAGAGGGACTCGATATCCCCGAGGTGTCGCTCGTGGCGATCCTCGACGCCGACAAAGAGGGCTTTCTCCGCAGTGAAACCTCCTTGATTCAGACCGTCGGAAGAGCCGCCCGCAACGTGGACGGACACGTCATCATGTACGCCGACAGCATCACCGATTCCATGAGGGGCGCTATCGACGAAACCAACCGCCGCCGCGCCATTCAGCAAAAATACAACGAGGAGCACGGCATCACACCCGTCAGCGTCCGCAAAAAGGTCGCCGACCTCATCGAACTCGGCAAGAAGCCGACCAAAGAAAAAACGAAAACGAAACTCACACAAAGCGAAAGAGAAAAACTCATCGCGGATTTGACCGTCGAAATGAAGGAAGCGTCAAGGACGCTGGAATTCGAAAAAGCGGCGATGCTCCGCGACAAAATTCGCGAATTACGTTTGGGAAAACAGGAAAATGGCAAAAAGCATTATCATTAAAGGCGCTCGCGTCAACAACTTAAAGAATATCGATCTCGAAATCCCGCGCGACAAACTCGTCGTCTTGACGGGCTTATCGGGAAGCGGAAAATCCAGCTTGGCATTTGATACTCTCTATGCCGAGGGACACCGCCGCTTCGTCGAGAGCCTTTCGTCCTACGCCCGTATGTTTTTGGGACAAATGGACAAGCCCGACGTGGACCTCATTGAGGGATTGTCCCCGGCGATTTCCATCGACCAAAAAACGACCTCCAAGAACCCGAGGTCCACGGTGGGAACCGTCACGGAAATCTACGATTACCTGCGTCTTTTGTACGCACGCGTCGGCGTTCCTCACTGTCCCGTCTGCGGCAAAGAAATCCGTCAGCAGTCGCAGGACCAAATGGTTTCCCGTATTTTGACCTTGCCCGAAAACACCAAGTTTTTGGTGCTCGCGCCCGTCGTACACGCTCAAAAAGGTATGCACGAAAAAGTGTTTGCCGATGCGAGAAAGAGCGGTTATGCCCGTGTCCGCGTGGACGGCAATATGTACGATTTGACCGAGGAGATCAAACTCGATAAAAATATCAAACACTCGGTGGACATCGTCGTCGACCGACTCATTATGCGCGGGGATATCCGTGCGCGTCTTTCCGATTCGGTGGAGGCGGCTCTCAAAACCGCAGACGGAAAAGTCGCGGTGCTCCCCCTGCTTTCCGACGGGACCGAAGGGGAAGTGATGACCTTTTCACAGAACTACGCCTGCGAAGAACACGGCATAGGTTTTCCCGAACTCGAACCCCGTATGTTTTCGTTCAACAACCCCATCGGTGCCTGCCCTGCCTGTGCCGGTCTTGGCAATTTGCAGGTGTTGTCCGCCGATAAAATCATCCCCGATAAATCGCTCTCTCTGCGCGAATCCGCCATCGTCGTCAACGGCTTTAAGAGCATGAACGAAGAATCCTGGACGGGTCCCCTTCTCGAAGCCGTCGGCAAAGATTTCGGCTTCACGCTCGACACGCCGCTCACCGATTATTCCGACGCCGCCATGCAGGCGCTCTTGTACGGTACAGGCGCCAAGCGCTACGACGTCGTGCGCTATTTTGACAAGGAATCCAAAAGACAACTCGCCCCCTTTGAGGGCGTTCTTCCCACCATCGAGCGCCGTATGCGCATGATGGGCGGCGACTACTATCAGGAATTCGTCGAGGAAGCCCCCTGTTCCGTCTGCCACGGCAGACGCCTTTCCGACCTCGTCCTTTCCGTCACGGTCGGCGGATTGAATATCGACGAAATCTGCCGTCTTTCCATTTCCAAAATGCTCGCATTCGTGGAGAATATCTCTTTCACCGAAACCGAATGGCAAATTGCCAAGGAAATCGTCAAAGAGATCAAAGCCCGTCTGCGTTTTCTCGTCAGCGTCGGGTTGGATTATCTGAATCTTTCGAGAACCGCCGGTACGCTCTCGGGCGGAGAAGCGCAAAGAATCCGTCTGGCAACGCAGATAGGGTCGGCATTGACCGGCGTCCTCTATATTCTCGACGAACCGAGTATCGGTCTGCATCAGCGCGATAACGGAAAACTCATCGAAACGCTCAAAAATCTGCGTGACCTCGGCAACACCGTCGTGGTCGTGGAACACGACGAGGAAACCATGACGGCTTCCGATTATATCGTCGATATCGGTCCCGGCGCCGGCATTCACGGCGGAGAAGTCGTGGCGGTCGGTACCCCTGCCGAAGTGGCGGCTTGTGAAAAATCCATCACGGGGCAGTATCTCTCGGGTGCGAAATCCATTCCCGTTCCCGCCGAAAGGCGCAAGGGCAACGGCCGTTTTCTTTCGGTTATCGGTGCATCGGAAAACAACTTAAAAGACGTAAGCGTGGATATTCCTCTCGGTGCTTTCGTTTGCGTGACGGGCGTTTCCGGCAGCGGAAAGTCTTCACTCGTCAACGCGGTACTGTACAGAACCCTTGCCAAAGAACTCAACCGTGCCATGACCTATCCCGGCAAAGTCAAAGCCGTGACGGGCATCGAAAATCTCGATAAAGTCATCGCCATTGACCAAAGCCCGATTGGCAGAACTCCCCGTTCCAACCCCGCGACCTACACGGGATTATTCAACGATATCCGCAATCTGTTCGCCATAACGCCCGACGCCAAAGCGCGCGGCTTCGGCCCCGGCAGATTTTCCTTTAATGTGCGCGGCGGCCGCTGTGAAGCCTGCGAGGGCGACGGCGTGCGCTGTATCGAAATGAACTTTTTGCCCGACGTGTACGTCAAGTGCGACGTCTGCGAAGGCAAACGCTATAACCGCGACACCCTCGACGTCAAATACAAAGGAAAGAACATCTACGACGTGCTCGAAATGAGCGTGGAGGAAGGCATTTCCTTCTTCGACGGTTTGCCGTCTTTGCAGCGTAAATTGCAAACCCTTTTTGACGTCGGACTCGGCTATATCAAAATCGGTCAGTCCTCAACGACCCTTTCGGGAGGAGAAGCCCAGCGCGTCAAACTTGCCACCGAACTTGCCAAACGTCCGACGGGTAAGACCGTCTATATTCTTGACGAACCGACGACGGGACTTCACACCGAGGACGTCAGAAAACTCATTCAGATTTTACAGCGTCTGACCGACACCGGCAATACCGTCATCGTCATTGAACACAATCTTGATTTTATCAAAACCGCCGATTACATCATCGACCTCGGCCCCGAGGGCGGAGACGGCGGCGGCACCGTCGTGGCGACGGGTACGCCGGAAGAGGTCGCCGCGTGCGAAGCCTCCTACACCGGTCGTTACTTGCGCGCCAAACT
>DCHY01000008.1:15950-45470 GCA_002315715.1 Clostridiales bacterium UBA1740
GGGGAGGACGTCAAAATTCCTGCCAAATCCACCGTCAAAATTCCCCTCGGCTTTTCTCTTGAAATACCCGACGGGTACGTCGGCCTCATCTATGCGAGAAGCGGTATCGCCACCAAGCGCGGTCTTGCCCCTGCCAACAAAGTCGGCGTCGTGGATTCCGACTATCGCGGCGAAATCATCGTGGCTTTGCACAACGAAACCGAGAAAGACGAACTCGTCTCGGCAGGCGAGCGCATTGCCCAACTCGTGATTGCCCCCTATCTCAAAGCGGAATTTTCGGAAACGGACACGCTGTCCGATACCGCGCGCGGCGAGGGCGGTTTCGGCTCAACCGGCAAAAAATAAGAGATTTTCATTCGGAGGAATAAATCATGTATCCTTATCCCATTTTCACCTTGTTCGGACTTGACGTGTACTTGTACGGCGTGATGATTGCCACCGGTATGCTCGGTTGTTTCTTTACGCTTTGGGGCTTTTCCAAGAAGAAAGGCATCAGCCAAGACCTCGTCGACTTCATCTTCTACGACGGCATGGCAGCCATCGCCATCGGCTTCGTCGGTGCGACACTCGTACAGTCGGTGCTCAATTATCTAAAGAATCCCGAGGGCGGATTCGAGGTCGGCGGTATGTCCTTCATGCCCGGCTTCATCTGCGGCGCTCTCGCTTTCTTCGGCATTTATCTTCTCTGGAGAAAGAAACTGAAGAGCCGTATGACGGATATTCTTCCGCTTTTGCCTTCCTGCGTTTTGATTGCTCACGGCTTCGGCAGAATCGGTTGTTTCTTTGCCGGATGCTGCTACGGTGCGCCGACCGATTTCTTTCTCGGCGTAGTGTTCCCCCGCGGTTCGCACGCTTATCTCAACGGCGCCGCCCGTCACCCGACGCAACTTTACGAAGCGGCGTTTCTGTTCCTTGCCTACGGCATTCTCTCCTATCTCTATCTCAAACGCAATTTCAAACATACTCTTTCGGCGTATTTCTGTTCTTACGCCGTCTTCCGCTTCCTCATCGAGTTCGTCCGTGACGACGAAAGAGGCGCCAACATCCTCGGTCTTTCGCCTTCTCAGTTCTGGTCGATTTGGCTGTTCTTGGCAGGCGTCGGCGCGTATTTCTTCGTGAACTATCTTAACGGGAAGAGAGCCGAAGAACTGAAAAACGAAAAAACCGAAGCGCCCGCCCCCGACAGCACCGAAAACGGGGAAGAGGGACAACCGTGAAGAAAACGGAGAAAAAGGTAGCGTTCATCAAACTCTTCGCTATCATGTTCAAAATCGGACTTTTCACCTTCGGCGGCGGTTACGCGATGATTCCCATCATTCGTGAGGAAGTCGTCACCAAGCGTCACTATATGACGGAAGAGGAGTTTCTCGACATGCTCGCCATGGCGGAATCCACCCCCGGTCCCATCGCCATCAATACGGCGACGTATCTCGGCTATCGCCTCTCGGGCTTTTTCGGCTCGGTCATGGCGACGCTCGGCGTGGTTTTGCCTTCCTTTTCCATCATCTACGTCATCTCGCTTTTCTTTGAAAAGTTCCAATCGTTGGCACTCGTCGGCTATGCCTTTCGCGGCATCCGCGTCGCCGTCGTGTATCTCATTTTGACTGCCGGCATCAAAATGCTTAAGGGCATCGAGAAAAAGCCCCTCCCTCTTTTGATTTTCGGCACCGTCCTTGTCACCATGGTGGCATTTTCCCTGTTTGCCGTGACGTTTTCGACGGTGTATTACATCTTGATTGCCGCCGTCTTTGCTTTTGTCCTCTATCTCGTTGACAGAATGAAAAAGGAGGAAAAAGCATGAATATTTATCTTCTCTTGTTTTTGACCTTTCTTGAAATCGGCGCCGTTTCTTTCGGCGGCGGTTACGGTATGATTGCACTCGTCAGGGAAAAGGTCCTCACAAACGGTTGGTTGACCGACGGGGAATTCCTCGATTTTATCGCCGTTTCGGAATCCACCCCCGGACCCATCGCCATCAATATGGCGACGTTTATCGGCTCGACACAGGGTGGATTTTTCGGCGCCGTTCTCGCCACTTTCGGCGTGGTATTGCCGTCTTTTCTCATCATCCTTCTGCTTCTCGTCGTGCTTTCGAAACTCTTGGAAACCGCGGGGTGCAAAGCCGTCTTGAAAGGCGTCCGTCCGGCGGTTATCGCCCTGATTGTCGGCACCGGGTTGACGATGTTTTTGTCCGTCCTTCTGTCGATCAAGACCGTGTCGGATACCCTAACCCCCGATTTTCGCGGCATCTGCCTTTTCGCCTTGATTGCCGTTCTCGTACCCCTTATCAAAAAACTCACCAAGAAAAAGCCGTCCGGCATTCTTATCATTCTGTTTGCGGCGGCGGTGGGGATGCTTCTCTATTATCCTTGGTAACAAAAAAAGAGCGGTTTGCCGCTCTTTTTTACTGGAAATATTCTTTCGTAAAGTAAATTTCGTTCTTCGGAATCTTGAATTCTTTTCCGTTCAGGTAATCGAGCACTGTCTTTTCTGCTTCGCTAAAAGAAAATTTCAAGCGGTAAGAGCAGAGGGCTTGATATTTGTATCCGCGCTCGCGGTCTTGCTTGTTGACGCCGTATTTTCCGTCTCCGACGAGGGGATGTCCGATAAAGGCGAGATGCGCGCGGATTTGGTGGGTGCGTCCCGTCAGCAGTTCGACTTCGAGCAGCGCCGTGTCGCGCTTCTCGGCAATCACGCGGTATTTCGTTTTGATCGTCTTGGCATCTTTCGGCGGATTCTTGTCATACACCTTGACGGTGTTGGTTTTCTCGTCCTTCAAAAGATATCCGAAAAGGGTGGCTTCCTTGGGATTTGGCACGCCGTGCACGGCGCAAAGATAGTATTTTTCGATTTCTCGGTTTTTGATTTTTTCGTTCATCACGCGCAGTGCCTCGGCATTCTTGGCGGCAATGACGATACCGGCGGTGTTGCGGTCAATACGGTTGCAAAGCGCCGGTGCAAAACTGAGTTCGTCTTCGGGGTTGTATTCCCCTTTTTGTTTCAGATACGCTTGAATATGCGTAATCAGCGTGTTCGTCTTTTCGTTTTCGTCTTCGTGTACCGACACGCCCTGCGGCTTGTTGACGAGAAGAATGTTGTCGTCTTCGTAGACGATGGAAAGATTGACTTTGATATCGCCAAGCGTTTTTTCGGTCTGTTTTCCCGTGAAAAACTCCTCGGCGATAAAACACTGTACCGTATCCCCGACGGCAAGAACGGTGTTCGGTTCGGCACGCTTGCGGTTGACCTTGATTTTTTTGGTGCGGATAGATTTATAAAGGAAACTCATCGGCAGGGATAAAGACTTGGTCAAAAACTTATCGAGTCGTTGCCCCGCGTCGTTTTTCTGAATGGTCAGTTCTCGCATATCTATCCTTTCTATAAGAAAATCCGGAGGGACTCTCCGGATTTTTCATGAACTTTTAGTGGTTTTTCGTCCGAAGATTATTTCGTACCGAAAATACGGTCGCCGGCATCGCCAAGACCGGGAACGATGTAAGCGTGCTCGTTGAGTTTCTCATCAAGAGCGGCAGAGTAGATGTCAACGTCGGGGTGAGTCTCCTGTACTTTCTTAACGCCTTCGGGAGCGGCAACAAGGCACATGAGAATGATATTCTTGGCGCCTCTCTTTTTCACCATGGTGATAGCGTCGGAGGAAGAACCGCCGGTCGCAAGCATCGGGTCGGTGATGATAACGAGTCTGTCCTGAATGTCGGGCGGCATTTTGCAGTAGTATTCCACGGGCTCGTGGGTGTCGGGGTCACGGTAAAGACCGATATGACCGACTCTTGCAGAGGGGCAGAGTTCGAGAAGGGCGTCAACCATGCCGAGGCCGGCACGGAGAATCGGAACAACGGCAAGTTTCTTACCGGCAAGCTTTTTGAAAGTAGCGGTAGCAACCGGAGTTTCGACGACAACGTCGCGAAGGGGAAGATTTCTCGTGGTTTCATAACCCATCAAGAGAGAAATTTCGTTTAAGAGTCTTCTGAAATCTTTGGTCGAGGTGTTTTTGTCTCTCATCAAAGTGAGTTTGTGCTGAATGAGAGGATGGTCGATAAGATGAAAAGTGCCCATAAAGTATCCTTCCTGTTATTAGTCGGAGACAAGCTCCCATAATCGTGAATATTATATACCATTTTCCACCCTTTTTCAAGCACTTTTTGGCGGTTTTTCGATTCTTTTTTGCCGAATTTCCCCCAAAGATACCGTGATGTAAGCGAAAAATGTTAACAAATTGTAAACAAACGAAAAAACTATGGCGAAATTCGTTAAAATATGGTAAAATTTTTTTCGTTATTTTTTCTTAAGGAGTATCATATGAGTAATGAAAAAAGAGGAACGTGGGGTTCCAGTTTGACCTTCATTCTGGCTTCCATCGGTTCCGCAGTAGGACTTGGAAACGCGTGGCGTTTTCCCGGATTGGCAGCTAAACACGGTGGCGGCGCATTCTTGCTCGCTTACATTCTGATTATGGTCGTGTTCGGCATTCCGCTTTTGATGATGGAAATCTCCATCGGTCGAAAAATGCGTCGCGGCGCGCCGGAAGCTATGCGCGGCTTAAACAAGAAACTTGAACCCATCGGATGGGCAGCCACGACGAACGCTTTCGTCATCGCCGTTTACTACGCCGTCGTTTTCGCTTGGGTTATCATGATGGCAATCCTTTCCTTCAAATTTGCCGGTATGACGGGTGATAACGCCGCTGCCGGTGCACTTTGGGAAGGCGCTATCAAAACGACTTGGAGTTTTTCCGGTTTTACCACGGTTTCTTGGTTAGTGCTTGGTTGCCTTGCCATTGCGTGGTTCTTTATTTGGTACTGCATCCGTCACGGTGCAAACTCCGTGTCGAAAGTCGTCAAATACACCGTTTCTTTGCCCGTCGTTTGCCTTTTGATCATGGCTGTGAAAGGTCTTACCATGCCCGGCGCCGGGGAAGGCATGAAGGTGCTTTTCGTTCCCGATTTTTCCCAGTGGGCAGACGCCAATCTTTGGGCTGACGCCGCGGGACAGGTGTTCTATTCTCTGTCCATCATGATGGCTATCATGTTTGCTTACGGCTCATACGTAAAGGATGATGCCAATATTGCCAAGGACGCGACCATCATCGCCGTTGCCGACTTTTTGACCAGCCTTCTTTCCTCCGTCGTTTTGTTCTCCACCATGTACGGTGTCGGTATGACGACTGCCAATATGTCGGCGTCCGGCATTGCCACGGCATTTATTATTTATCCGACTGCCATCGTCAATTTGACGGGAAGCGGCGTTCTCAACGCTATCTTTGCTTTCATCTTCTATTTCTGCCTTTGCACCTTGGCTATCGACTCCGCCTTCTCCATCATCGAGGGCGTTTCCGCCGCGGTTGCCGATAAGTTCCACCTCAACGCGCACAAGACGACGCTGTATCTTTGCATCATCGCTGCCGTTCTTTCTTTGAGCATGGTAACAGGTGCAGGCGTAGCTATCCTTGACGTCGTGGACAACTGGTGCAACGTGTTCAACCTCGTTGTCGTCGGTATTCTCGAATGCATCGCCGTCGGCTGGTTCTTTAAACCTTCCAAAGTTTTGGAGGAAGTCAACAAAAACGGCAAGAAGTTCATCATGCCCGGCTGGTGGTTCAACACCTCCGTGAAATTTATCGCACCCGCCGTTTTGACCGCCATCTTCGTTTGGAACCTGGCAGCACTGATCAAGGGCGGTTTCGTGTACGGCGGATACACGCTGCTTTCCAACATCATCTGCGGTTGGCTTTTGACCGTCATCGTCTTTGCGAGCGGTTTCATCGTGAAATTCATCGTCAAGAAACTCGAAAAGAAAGGCTTCAAAGAGGACGACGTCACTTGGGACACCGTCACCGAGGATGCCGAATAATCCAAAAACAAAGCGCGTCGAGAAATCGGCGCGCTTTTCGTATGCTTCGCAAAAAGAAAAATCCGGAGAACGTTTTCTCCGGATTTTCAAAACGACACGAATTAGTCGTTAGCGGCTTTCTTGTCTGCCTTGGCAACAACTTCCTCACCTTTGTAGAAACCGCAGTTGCCGCATACACGGTAAGCAAGATTGTACTCGCCGCACTGAGGGCATTTTACAAGGTTGGTAGGAGCTTCGAGCTTCCAAACGCTGGAACGTCTCTTCATTTTTCTCGCGTGAGAAACCTTTTTCTTCGGTACTGCCATAGTATCCTCCTTCGCAACACAGAGTGTGCAAATTATATTATTTATTATTTTTCATCTGTTCAAGAATCTTCGCCAGCGGTGCAAGTCTGGGATCCACTTCCCACGTCTCGCAGTCACACTGTCCATCATTCAGATTCGTTCCGCACTTCGGACATAACCCGCGGCAATCGTCTTTACAAAGAAAACGAATGGGGAATTCCATTTCCAGCTGTTGGAGAAGAATTTCATCCATATCCAAAAAGCCGTCTTCGATAATGACGAAATCGTCAAGTTTGTCTTCGGTCAGGTCACCTAAGAGATTACGGGGAGCCACGGTTTTCTCAAGATCAAGCGTGAACGTGCCGTCAACGGGAGCGAGACATCTGGCACACGCCGCGACGTAATCCGCCGAGAGTGTGAGCGTCATTCGCATATAGCCGGCAGTGTTGGTAATATCACCCTTAACCTTCATGGGAGAAGGAAAACGGACGCCGTACAAAAAACTCGAGGTGTCTTTAGGATCGGTATCGAGGGGAAGTTCGTATTCAAAACGCAAGAGGCGGTCGCCTGCCAAAAGCGGTCTTAAATCTAACTTCACGAGGAATACCTCCCATCCGATGGTAGATACGCAAATGGGCATAGTTTAGGCCATACTCAAAATTGCACAATAATTATAACCCGTACCCCCTCGTTTGTCAAGGCTTTTTTTCCTTTTTTTCAAAAAACTTTTCTTGACATTTTCTCGGCGTTGGCTATAATTATTTAAGTATTTTATACGCGCTTCTTGACATCTATCTCGGCATATGGTAAAATGAATGATATCAAAAAGATATCAACAAGTGAAAGGAATCTTTATGTTATCTATCGAACAATTGACGAAAAAGTATGACGAAAAGCCTGCGGTTTCCAATTTGTCTCTTGAAATCGGGGAAGGCGAAATTTGCGGTTTCATCGGTCACAACGGCGCCGGAAAAACCACGACGCTGAAGGCCTGCGTCGGACTTTTAACCGACTTCGACGGCGACGTAAAAGTGCTTGGTACTTCGGTGAAAGCGGATCCTCTCACCGTCAAAAAGAATATCGCTTATATTCCCGACAACCCCGATCTTTACGAATTTCTATCCGGCATTCGTTATCTCAATTTTATTGCGGACGTTTTTGGCGTTTCGGAAGCACAAAGACGGGAAAGAATCAAAAAATACGGCGATCTTTTTGAATTGACAAAGGACCTCGCCGCCCCCATCAACACCTATTCACACGGCATGAAGCAGAAACTCTGCATCATCGCGGCTTGGCTACACGCCCCGAAACTCATTCTTATGGATGAACCCTTCGTCGGCTTGGACCCCAAGGCTGCGCACATTCTCAAGAACATGATGCACGAACATTGTGAAAACGGCGGTTCGATTTTCTTTTCGACACACGTTCTTGACGTGGCGGAAAAACTCTGCGACCGCGTTGCCATCATCCGTCACGGCGAACTCGTGGTGACGGGCTCGATGGAAGAAGTGAAGGGCAATCAGTCCCTCGAAGACGTGTTCCTTGAATTGGAGGGTGACACCGACGATGATTAAGACGCTTCTTGCCATCCGTTTTCGTGCCTTTTTGTCGGCAATCGGCGGAAAGAACAAACAAGGACAGCAAAAGACGGTTTCCAAAGGTAAAGTCATCTTGATGGGCGTTCTTTATCTCTATCTTGCCGTTTGTATCGGCGCTTTGAGCGCGATG
This sequence comes from Clostridiales bacterium UBA1740, assembly GCA_002315715.1. GTDB lineage: Bacteria > Bacillota > Clostridia > Oscillospirales > CAG-272 > UBA1740. The sequence goes on from DCHY01000008.1 coordinate 23,831, forward strand.
AACGCCTACGCCGTCAGCGCTGCCGTCGTCGGCACCGAAATAGAATGGCTCTTCTTTTCGCTTTTCACGGTTTTGCCGTTCTTTATCATTTTGCTTTTCAGTATCTTCGAGATGAAAACGGAGATTTTCGAATGCCGTGACAACGACATTCTCATTCCTTTGCCGATTCCGGCAAGGGCGATAGTTCTCAGCCGCGTTTTGACGGTTTTGATCTACAACTATATCGAAAGTGCCGTTATCATTCTGCCGGCGCTCGTCGCATATCTCGTCGCCGGGGGCAGTGCTCTTTATTTCTTCGGCGGACTTTTGATTTCGCTGTTCGTGCCGCTCTTGGCAACGGCGATTTCAACCGCCATCGGCTACGCCGTCGCCGTGCTCGCTTCGCATATGAAACACAAGAACTTGGCGACGCTTTTGATTTCGCTTTTGTTCCTTCTCGGATATTTCTATTTTTACTCTCAAATGATGAGCGGCGAAGCGTATATGACCAACGCCCTCGTCTCGGTTTTGCCGATCCTCGAGCAATACAAAGCCCTGCGTTTTCTCGGGAAAAGCGCCATGTGGAATCCCTTGGCAACCGTCGGCGTCATTTTGCTTTCGGTCGGCGCTTTCGCTTTGGCTTATTACTTTATTTCCCGCAATTTTCTGCGCCTCGTCACCCGTGAAAAATCGGTAAAACACGCCTATAAAGAGAAAAAAGAAACGCAAAAATCGCCGTTTCTTTCGCTTTGCGGCAAAGAATTTCGCCGTTTTGCCTCCTCTGCCGGTTATATGCTCAACGCTTCGATGGGCATTATTATGACGGTCGTCGTCACCGTTTTGCTCTTTTCCAAGCGCGATTCGCTTCCCACTTTGATGGAAACGCTGGAATTGCAATCGGGACTGTATCCCGTCGTTTTGATGTTGCTCGTCGGCATCGGCAGTATGACTTCGATTTCGGCGTCCTCGGTATCGCTCGAGGGCAAGAATCTTTGGCTTTTGCGCTCTTTGCCGATTCCGTCTAAAACGGTGCTTCTCGCCAAGGCCGTGCCGCATTTTTTGCTTTCGGCACCCGTCGGCGTAGTGTGCGCGCTCGCCGCTGCCGCTTTAGTGCCCGACGTTTCGGTACTTGACTGCCTTTTTGCCGTGTTGCTTCCGCTTTCGGCATCGCTTGCTCTGTCGCTTCTCGGCGTTGCCGTCAACGTTTGGCTCCCGAAATTCGATTGGGTCAACGAGATGGCAGTCGTCAAACGGGCAACCCCCGTCATGATTTTCACTCTCGCCCCGATGCTCTTGACGTTCTTGCTCGTCGCCGGCACTTTCTTTTTAACGCTCGTCGGGCTCGGTTTTCTCGGCGTTATCTTCGCTTTTGCTCTTTATTCGGGTGTGGCTGTTGCCGCTTGCTTCTTGGTAGTCGGTCCCTGCGCCGCGAAATTCGACACTTTCTCGTAATCACCTATACCGTCCCCCTTCATAAAATGTACTGTACGGTAGATTTTTAAGTGGGGATGAATATGCAGACTTATATCGTTCACGGAGGCAGCAAACTGTCCGGAACCGTCCAAATCGGCGGCTCGAAAAATGCAGCGCTTCCTCTTTTATTTGCCACTTTGATAACCGACGGTTTGTCGGTGTTTGACGGTGTTCCCGCCATCGATGACGTCAGAGCGGCGGTGTCAATTCTTGAAAGTTACGGCGCCGTCGTGGAATATCCGAAAAGCGGCGTTTTAACGGTGGACACAAGCCACCTCGAAAACGGCACGCCGCCCCTTTCGGAAGTCCGAAAAATTCGCGCGTCCAGTTATCTTTTGGGGGCGGCGCTCGGCCGCTTCGGAAATGCCCCCGTGTTGCCGTTCGGCGGTTGCGCCTTTTGTGACCGACCGATTGATATGCATCTCTCGGCGGCAAAAGCCTTCGGGGCTTCTCAAACCGAAGGGGAACTCTTCGCCGACGCTTTGCACGGCGCCGAAATCGTCTTTCAAAAGACCTCGGTCGGTGCCACCGTCAACGCGCTGTTCATGGCGGTTTGTGCCAAAGGGGACAGCGTCATTCGCGGTGCGGCAACCGAGCCGCACGTCTTGGCGCTTGTCGATTACTTAAACGCCGCCGGCGCCGATATTACCCGAAGAGACAACACGTTTTCGGTGCATGGGAGCGGCACTCTTCACGGCGCGAAAGCCAAGGTCATTCCCGATATGATTGAGGCAGGTACCTACCTTTTGGCAGGACTTTTGACAGACGGAAAAGTCACGGTCCAAAACGTCAATCCCGCGGATTTGTCCCCTTTCCTCGATTGCTTGCGCAAGGGAGGCGCCGCGTTTGACATTCACCCCGACGCGGTTCGTTCCGTCTCGTCCGTTATCCGACCTTTTTCGGTCACGACAGCCCCGTTTCCGGGCTTTCCCACCGATTTACAGCCGCAGACGGCGGTGCTGATGGCAAAAAACGGAGGCGGACACATCGGGGAAACCGTCTTTCCCGAGCGTTTCGGCTATTTAGACTGCCTTTCTCCCCTCGGCATTCGTTATGAAAAGCAAAATGCCGAAGCCGAAATCTTCCCATCAAAAATCCATCATGGCAACACCCGTGCCGCCGACCTGAGAGGCGGGGCTGCCGTAGTCTTGGCGGCACTTTGTGCCGACGGCGTCACCACCGTCGATAACGCGCAGATTCTTTTGCGCGGCTATGAAAATTTGTCAACGAAATTGTCGGCGCTCGGCGCCGACGTTGAAATAATAAACGGAGAATAAAAAATGAAAAGAATCATGACAGTGCAGGATATTTCCTGCGTCGGAAAGTGCTCCTTGACGGTGGCACTTCCCATAATCTCGGCGGCAGGTGTGGAAGCGGCGGTTTTACCGACCGCGGTGCTGTCGACACATACGGCTTTCCCGAAATACACTTTTCGCGATTTGACGGACGAAATGCAGCCCATCGCCGATACCTTCAAAGAGTTGAACCTCGACTTTGACGCTTTGTACACGGGCTACCTCGGCTCTTTCGAGCAGCTTGACTTCATCGACCGCTTTATCGCCGATTTCAAAAAGCCCGATACTATGATCGTCGTCGATCCCGTCATGGCAGACAACGGCGTGCTTTACAAGGGATTTACGCAGGAATTTGCCGACAAAATGGCAAAACTCTGTGCCAAAGCCGACCTTATCATTCCCAATTTGACCGAAGCCGCGTTTATGCTTCATATTCCTTACGCAGAGAACTACGACGAAGCGTACGTCAAAGACGTGCTCGTCCGTTTGACGAAACTCGGCACCAAATGCGCCGCCCTCACCGGCATTTCTTTGCATGAAGGAAAAATCGGCGTGTATGCTTACCACGCCGATACCGACAGTTTCTATTTCTACGAAAACGAAAAACTCCCCGTTTCCTATCACGGCACCGGCGACGTCTTCGCCTCCTGCGCCCTCGGCGCTTGTATGCGCGGACTATCCGTCGACGAGAGTTTGCGTCTCGCGGTGGATTTCACCCTCGAGAGCATGAAGATGACGGCAAAAGACCCCGAGCGCCGTTTCTACGGTGTCAACTTCGAGGAAGCACTTCCGCTTCTCATCAGCCGTTTGTCTTAACGGTGTAAACGCCGTTTCTTCTTCATACATCCGAAAACGCACCCGAGAATCACGGCGACGAAAAACGCAAGCACCGACAAAAGAGTATTTGCGCCGATATGACTGCCGAGAAACAAGGGCAAGAGAAGGGCCAAGGCGGCGGCAAACGACCCCGACAAAATCGCCGTTTGCCACTTTTGTTCCCTCTTGCATTTTGCCGCCAAAAAACTGCCGAAAAATCCCGCCGTCAAAAAAGCGGCAAAGGAAAAAATCGACAGATACGGCAAAGGATTTTTCATCTTGGTAGCAATAAGGGAAAACAGAAGCGCGCATAGGATAAAGATGACGGCATAGCCGAGGATGGCTATCACCGTTTCGCCCGTTTTGCTTTTTCCGAAACGGTTGCACAAGCGTTTTTGCATAAAAAAGCCTCCGAAAGTTTTCTTAGGAAAACTATATTCGGAGGCTCTTTTTTTAGAAGTGAAGATTACGCATTCTCTTCGGTGGAGGCGGTTTTTTGCTCCATCACGTCGGACATTTTGACGTCAACGGAACGGATAGCGCTTTTGAGAAAACGAATCTGCGTCTTGGCTTTGGTGGTTTCCAAAACGAAGGTCTCTTCCTTGATGGAGACGACTTTTCCGATAATACCGCCGATGGTGGTGACTTCGTCACCGACGGAAAGGGCAGCGCGCATCTCGGAATCTTTCTTCTCCTGCTTTTTCTGAGGACGAATCATCAGAAAATAAACGGCAACGCCAAACACGGCGATCATGAGAATCGTCGAAAGCGTCTGATTGTTTGCTAAATCAATGGCAAGGTACATGTTCTTGGTCCTTTCGGTTATTTTTTTATATTCTACCATATTTTTCAGTGGAAAGCAATAGTGCTGTGTGACTTTTTTGTGAATAGCAAAGCTTCTCCCGTGCGCTTTCTCGGTTCATGTTTTTCTCCTTTCGTTCATACTGTAGTGCAAGGAGAATCGCAATGACGAAAAAAACACTGTTTTTTGAAAACGGCATCCTGCTGACCGCCGTTGCCATCGTGGCGCGGACCGTCGGTATCTTTTTTAACGCTTTCGTGACGAAAACGGTCGGCGCCGCCGGTATGGGACTGTTCACTTTGATTATGACGGTTTACGGCTTTGCCGTAACCTTCGCCACCGCCGGCATCGGTCTTGCCGTGACAAGACTCGTGGCAAAGGCAATAGGCGAAAAGCGCGAGAGGGAAGTGCCGGCGGTTGTGAAGACTTGCCTTTTCTACGCCTTGCTTTTCAGTTTGAGCGCCGCCGCAATTCTGTTTTCTCTATCCTCTGTTATCGCGAAAGGAGCACTTTCGGATGAACGCGCCGCCTTGCCGCTGCGCCTGTTATCCCTATCGTTGCCTTTTACGGCTCTGATCGTAGTGATAGGCGGATATTTCACCGCCATCCGCAAAGTAAAACGCAACGCCGCCGTGCAGGTCGTCACGGGCGGTTTGAAAATTCTCATTACCCTTTTCAAAATCGGGAAAGCGGCAGAGGGCGGAACCGTCGCGGCGGTGCGCTTTTTGTGTGGGTTATCGACGCTTTTTGAGGCGATTTCGGCATTCGTGCTCGTTTGCCTATTCCTGCTTGATGCGCCGATTCGGCACCGCGAAAGGGACGTCGCACGCTATCCGAAAAGAAAGGTTTTCGCCTTGGCTTTTCCTTTGGCACTGTCGGCGTATATCCGTTCCGCACTCGTGACGGTCGAGCATATTTTGATTCCGAAATGCCTCGAAAAATTCGGTCAATCGACCGAAAGCGCCTTGGCTTCCTACGGCGTTTTGCACGGTATGGTCGTGCCGCTCATTTTGTATCCCATGGCGGCGCTGTCGTCTTTTGCGGGACTGCTTATTCCCGAGTTTGCCGAAGCCCACGCCGAGAAAAACAACGAGAGAATGACGAAAATCACCGAGCGTGCCCTCGGCGCAACTATCGTTTTTGCGGTAGGCGTCAGCGTCTGTCTCTGCTATTTTTCGGAGGAACTCGGATATTGCGTATACCATTCCTACGAAGCCGGATACTATACGGCGGTGCTTTGCTGCGTCATTCCCATCATGTATCTCGATCACGTGACCGACGCCATCTTAAAAGGCATCGGAGAGCAGGTGTATTCGATGTGGGTAAACATCACCGATGCGGCGCTTTCGGTACTGTTAGTCCTGATATTGCTACCTAAACTTGGCATTTTAGGCTACGCTGTCGTGATTGCCGCTATGGAAGGGTACAATTTTCTCCTTTCGTTTTTGCGTCTCAAAAAGAGAATTGCTTTTCGCTTGTCGCTCCCTTCGACGGTTTTGCCGCCGCTTTTGGCAGGCGCCTGCGGCACGCTTTTGTGCCGTGCCGTTTTCAAAATCAACGGCAGGGCAACGGATGGGTCTCTTTTGCTTCTCAAAATGATATTTACGGCGGCTATGTTTTTTCTCTTTCTTTGGATCTTTTCTCTTTTTTCTTCCCGAAAATTTCGAAAGAACGGCAAAAAACAATTGCTTTTTTAATATTTTTATGCTAAAATTATTATCGGAGTATTTTGGAAAAAGGAAAGGAGAAAAAATGGTTAAAATCGTCGAAGTGCAAAAGCATTCCAAAGCGGCGCGCCACGGCATTCGCCCGGGCGATATCCTCGTCAGCATTGACGGCCACGAGATACGCGACGTTCTCGACTACCGTTTCTATCTTTCCGAATGCGTCATTTTGCTCTCCCTTTTGCGAGGCGAAAAAACCTTCACGGTGCGCATCAAAAAAGAACAGTACGACGACATCGGTCTTTCTTTTGCCACGCCCCTGATGGATGAAAAACACACCTGCAAAAACGGTTGTATTTTCTGCTTTATCGACCAAAATCCGAAAGGCATGCGCGAGTCGATTTATTTCAAAGACGACGATTCCCGCCTTTCTTTCCTTCACGGAAATTATATCACCCTCACCAATATGAAAGACGAAGATATCGAGCGCATCGTCAAAATGCGTTTTTCTCCCGTCAACGTTTCGATTCATACGACCAACCCCGACCTGCGCGTTTCCATGATGAAGAACAAACGCGCCGGGGAAGTGTTGAAATATCTTTCGACTCTGGCAGACGCCGGCATTTCCATCTGCGGACAAATCGTGCTTTGCCGCGGTGTCAACGACGGCGCGGAACTTGAAAGAACGCTATCGGATTTGGCGTCTTATTACCCCGCCATGCGCAGCGTGTCTATCGTGCCGGCAGGGTTGACGGCGCACCGCGACGGGCTTTACCCCTTGACGGACTTTTCCGCCGAGGAAGCAAAAGCGGTGATAAAAACCGTTCAAAAGCACGGCGACTTCATGAAAGAAAAATACGGCGAGCGCGTCTTTTTCGCCGCCGACGAACTGTTTCAAAAAGCGGGGCTTCCCATTCCCGAACAATCCTATTACGAGGATTATCCGCAAATTGAAAACGGTGTCGGCATGATTCGTTCTTTCACCGAGGAATTTTTGGGGACTCTCGCAACGCTTGATGAGGAAAAGACGGCGTTTTGTCCCATCGCCAAAGAACTTTCGATTGCCACGGGTTACGCGTCGTACCCCATGATGCAACGACTGATAAAAGCCCTGACGGACAAGTACCCGCAAATCACGGTGCATCTCTATCCCGTCAAAAACGCCTTTTTCGGCGAGAGCATCACCGTTTCGGGACTCTTAACCGGAAAAGACATCGCCGAACAACTGCGGGGCAAACCGCTCGGGGAGTATCTTCTCATTCCCAAGAACACCCTGCGTGCCGGGGAAGACGTCTTTCTTTGCGGCATGACGGTCTTGGAACTTTCAAAGACTCTCGGCGTTCCCGTTTGCTATACCGAGAACGACGGTTCGGATTTTTTATACAACATGGTCGAGGACTAGGAGGTATTTATGTCAAAACCCGTAGTTGCCATTGTCGGACGTCCCAACGTCGGCAAAAGCACGCTTTTCAATAAAATCATCGGCGAACGCCGTTCCATCGTAGAGGACCGCCCCGGCGTCACCCGTGACCGCATCTACGCCGACGCGGAATGGGACGGAAAAAAGTTCCTTCTCGTCGACACCGGCGGTATCGAGCCCAAGAGCAACGATACCATTTTGCAGCAAATGCGCGTGCAGGCGGAAATCGCCGTGGAAACCGCCGACGTCATCGTTTTTATCTGTGACATTCAGTCGGGCTTGATTCCCGACGACCGCGACATCGCCATGATGCTCAAAAAATCCGGCAAGCCCATCATCCTTGCCGTCAATAAAATCGACGGTGTCGGAAACGTGCCCCTTGCGTTTTACGAGTTCTATGAACTCGGCTTTGACCGCGACCCCATCGTTTTGTCTTCCATTCACGGCACCGGCACCGGCGACCTTTTGGACGCCGTCGTCGAACTCTGTGATTTTGACGAAGACGAGCCCATGCCCGACGGCATTATCAACGTGGCGGTCATCGGCAAGCCCAACGCCGGCAAATCTTCGATTATCAACCGTCTGTGCGGCGAAAACCGTATGATTGTCTCGGACATCGCCGGCACCACGCGCGACGCCGTGGATACCCGCATCGACAACGCGTTCGGCAGTTTCAACTTCATCGACACCGCCGGCATTCGCCGCCAGTCGAAAATCGAGGACGTCATCGAGAAGTATTCGGTGCTCCGCGCCAAAATGGCGGTGGAACGCTCCGACGTCTGTCTTATCATGGTGGATGCCGCCGACGGCGTCACCGAGCAGGATGAAAAAATCGCCGGAATCGCACACGAAGCCGGAAAGGCTTGTATCATCGTCATCAACAAATGGGATACCATTGAAAAAGACAACGGTACGACCAATAAATTCAACAATGATATTCGTACGGCGCTTGCGTATATGCCCTATGCGCCCATCGTTTATATTTCGGCAAAAACAGGGCAGAGAGTAGACAAACTCTATCCCTTGATTCAAAAAGTCTATGCCGAGAGCAACAAACGCGTGACCACGGGTATGCTCAACGACGTGCTCAACGACGCCATGACCCGCGTGCAACCCCCGTCGGACAAGGGAAGACGTTTGAAGATTTATTATATGACGCAGGCATCCACCCAGCCGCCGACGTTCGTCATTTTCTGCAACAGCGCGGAACTTTTCCACTTCTCGTATCAGCGCTATATCGAAAACTGTCTGCGCGACACGTTCGGCTTTGAAGGCACTCCCGTGCGCATCGTCATTCATCAGAAGGGCGAAGACAACACGGGCAATTAACGGAGGACTCACACTTGTTTATCGATACCATTAAAATTTACGCCAAAGCGGGCAACGGCGGCAACGGAGCCGTCAGTTTCCACCGTGAAAAATACGTAGCGGCAGGCGGTCCCGACGGCGGCGACGGCGGTCGCGGCGGCAATATCGTTTTCCGCGTTGACCAAGGCGCCAACACCTTGCTTTTTTATCGCTACAAGAGAAAATTCGTCGCCGAAAACGGTGGCGACGGCATGGCGGATAAAATGCACGGAAAAAGCGGCTCCGATACCGTATTGCCGGTACCGCCCGGAACCGTCATCAAAGACGCCGCCACCGGAAAAGTCATTTTCGATATGGCAAAAGCCGACGAGTTTATCATTTGCCACGGCGGACGCGGCGGATGGGGCAACCGTCATTTTTCGACACCCACAAGACAGATTCCGCGCTTTGCGAAAGCCGGAACGGCAGGAGAGGAGCGCGAAATGCTCCTCGAATTGAAAATGCTGGCGGAAGTGGCGCTTATCGGTTTCCCGAACGCCGGAAAATCCTCCGTCCTTTCGAGAATCACGGCGGCGAAACCCAAGATTGCGGGCTATCCTTTTACCACGATTTCTCCTAATCTCGGCGTCGTATCCGTAGCCGGCGGAAAAGGTTTTCTTGCCGCCGACATCCCGGGACTTATCGAAGGCGCGTCGGACGGCCTCGGTCTCGGTCACGCTTTTCTTAGACACATCGACCGTTGCCGACTGTTGCTCCACGTCGTGGATATCGCCGGCACCGATGGGCGCGATCCCATGGACGATATCGAAAAAATCAATCTCGAACTGACGAAATATTCGGCGGAACTTGCCTCCCGTCCGCAGATCCTCGTCGCCAACAAAACCGACGCGGTTTACCCCGACGATCCGATCTTTGACCGCTTGAGGGCCTATGCCGACGAGCATCAAGAGACCTTGATTTTCATCTCCGCCGTTACCGGCGAGGGGCTCGACGAACTTGTCAAAGTCACAGCGGAAACACTGAAAACTCTCCCGGAATTGACGGTTTACGAAACGGAGTATTCCGAAGAGGACGAGGCTCTTGCCAATTCCGTCGGCTCGCACGAAACCACCGTCAGACGCGAAAACGAGAAGTATATCGTGGAGGGCGAATGGCTCTTGAACTTCATGGGGCAAATCCGCTTTGACGACTACGAATCGCTCAATTTCTTCCAACGCGTTTTAGTGAAAAACGGGGTTATTGACAAACTCCGTGCCGCCGGCGTCCAAGAAGGAGACACCGTCAGCATTTACGATTTCGAGTTTGATTTCGTGTACTAATGACAATAATCCTTTACATTTTTATACCAATAGCACCGTTGACGGCATTGGATATGATTTCCGATGCCGTTTTTACTATGTCGTCAATGCCGCTCGGTGAAACGAACATATCCGCGTATTTTGCCGCGTCAAAATCTTCCTTCCGCTTCTCCGTCGGAAGGGAAGAGGCAAACGCCTTTAGCGACGTGACGGTCGGGACGCCTATCGCGATGACCGGGATGCCGAGCGTTTCTTTCGTCAGCGGCGTTTTGGTGTTGCCGACGCCGCTCCCCGGGAAAATTCCCGTGTCGGAGATTTGTACCGTTCGCCCGAGCCTATCGACGTCTCTTGCCGCCAAAGAATCGACGGCAATTACAAAGTCCGGGTGAAACGAATGGCAAACGCTTTCCAGAAGAAAAAACGTATCGAATCCCGTTTGCATACTGACTCCCGGCGCGATGACGCCGATTTTCGCACAGTCCAGAGCTGCGAAAAACCGAGCGTCGTTTTCGGCAATATGAAATGTGGCCCTCACGCGGTCGGCACAAAGCGGTCCTACGGCATCTGCCGTCAAGCTTCGGTTTCCGAGACCGACGAACAGAAACCGCGAGTTTTCCTTCTTTTTCTTCGTCTGCAACAAAGCGGATAGTTCTGCCCCGAGCGTATTGACCGCCTCTTTTTTGTCTTCGCTTGTCAGTCTGTCTATCCTTTCCGTATGCAGCGTATGATACTTTCCCATCGGTCTTCCTATGCTGCCTTCTCCCTCTTTCGAGGTAATTTTTATGCGCTCCCACACGAAAATGCCGTCTCGTTGCCGCTCAAAACTGACGCCTTTTTCGTCGGTGACGGCTCTTCGCCTTTCACAGGCGAGGTCGGTATCAAATACATCTTTTATCACGGTTGCCTCCTGTAAATATTGCACAATAAAGTATTCTTCGTTTTGTTCATAAAGACGAAAAAATGCAAAATAATCAAAACATCCTGCCCCCTGCTTGAAAATGCATTTAAAATATGCTAAAATACCGTAGATAATAATGGGTATATGCCCTACAAGGAGTTCCCTATGAAAAGAATCATTTCTCTTTGCCTTACCGTCTTGCTCGTGTTCGGTGCGACGGTTTCACTGTCCTCCTGTACCCCGAAGGATGCAGGTGCCGAAATCAGTATTTACCTCGGAGACGCGGTTTATGACCTCGACCCGAGCGATTATTACGCCGACGACAATGCGGCACAGGTCATGAGCCTTCTTTTTGAACCGCTGTTTTCCATTGCCAAAAACGGCAGTTTGAAAATGGCAGCCGCCAAATCTTACAAAATCAGCCGCATCAAGCACACCGTGACGATCAAACTCCGCGAGAGCTATTGGTCGGACGGCAACCGTGTCACGGCACAGGACTTCGTTTACGCTTGGCGTAACCGTATTCTGGACCCCGACACCGCCAATTCGGCAGCCGCACTTTTCTACGATATTGAAAACGCTGTCGAAGTACAAAACGGAACCCTCAGTATTTCCGAACTCGGTGTGGAAATCATCGACCTCGATAAAATCCTCATTCACTACCGCGACGGTGCAAACGTCAAGCAGCTTTTGAGAAACCTCGCTTCCGTTTCCACCTCCCCCGTTCGTCAGAACGTGGCAGAGGGAAGTGCATCCACCTATTGGTCGAAAATCACCAACACTGCCGTTACCAACGGTCCGTTCAAAATCCGTTCCTATAAACCCGAAACCGGTGCTTTCACCTTGGAGCGCAATAAGGGTTATCACCTTGCCCCCGACGTGAAGAATTACACCAAGCGCGTGACGCCGTACCGCCTTGCCACCTTCTGGGAAGGTCTTGACGGCATTTACAATCAGTACCCCGTAGAACTTACCTACGAGCAAATCGAAAACAACGTCGTATTTTACATGGGCAACGCCACTCTTGCCGACCGACAGGAAAACGGACGCAAGGCAAAGACCGTGGATATGCTCTCTACCTATTCTTACCTCTTCAACACCGAAAAAGAACTTTTCAAATACAGCGACGTACGCTACGCACTGTCCATTGCTCTTGACAGAGAGGCAATGACCGACGCCATTACCTTCGGTAAAGCGGCAACGGCACTGCATACCGAAAGCAAGAAGATTCTCTCGAAAGAAGCCAATATCGCAGAAGCCAAAGCCATCTTGGCAAACGTTCCCGGCTTTGACACCATGGATAAATCCTTTACTTTGACCGTTGAAAACAACGAAGAAGCGGTAAAACTCGCCGAAATGGCGAAACAGACGTGGGAGTCCCTCGGCTTCAGCGTCACCGTCAAAACGGTTGGCTGTGTCGAAAGCAACGTCAAAGACGAGTCCACCGACTCCGTTATCACGATTCACGATTCCGAGATGCAGGCACTTGTTAAAGAAGCCGCACTCGGCTACGTAACCTACGACGTGATCGGATACGACTTCCAGTTGTATTCGGATGACAGTTTCGTTGCTCTTTGCGCCTTCACCGAGGACATGAACGGCAACGGCTACGATATGGCAAACGGCAAGATTCGTTCGGCGATTGCCACCTTCGGTTCCGACACCGAGGCAAGTACAAAGTACACCTCTTTGCTTCACCAAGCGTTCGCCGCTACCAAAAAGAACGAGCGCAAGAAACTCTTGGCAGAAGCCGAAACGCTTCTTTTGACGAAGGGCGTCATCGTACCCGTCTTCCACAGACAGAATTTTGCCTACGTCAGCGGCAAACTCTCCGGCGTTACGGTGACCGGAAACGGATTCTTTAATCTGACGAAAGTATCACTCAGAAATTACACGAAATACGCTCTCCCCGAAGACGAGGATAGAAAAAAGAGCGCATAAACCTCGGCATAGCACGACGGGAAGGGGGATAACCTATGAGAAACGGTAAAGAATATAAACCGAAGACCATGACCGACATCAAAATTCTTTTGTTGTTCCTTTTAGATAATATCCGTTATCCCGTCGATGCCGATACCTTAAGAAAAGTCCTCTACGAATGCGTCGATACGCTTTCTCTCGATTACGACGAGTGCTTGGGAAAATTGCTCGACGAAGGACACGTGCTCTTCGATGACGTCGGCGGCGTTCGTTACTACATGATTTCCGCCACGGGCAGAGCACTCTCCGCGGAACTTTACGACACCCTTGATCCCGTTTTTCGTGAAAAAAGTCTCAAAGCCACGGCAAAGTATATGTCTTTGTCCGGCAGCGGTACCGAGGTGTCAACCCGGGTGAATGAAACGAGTGACCGTCGTTTCGTCGCGGTTTTGAAAGCCAAAGACGAAAGCGGCGAGATCTTTTCGCTCTCTCTCACCGTCAACAGTAAATTCGAGGCAGAAGCCATCTGCAAGAATTTTTCGGAAAAGCCGGACAGCGTGTATCGCGGGATTCTCTTTTCCGCGACAGGAAAAGTGAATTTTTTGTCATAAGTGTACAGTATTAACAAAATTTTTTGGTTATTTTTTGAATATTTTGTTAAAAAGATAGATTTTTCGTAAAATATTTTTGAAATACCCATTGACAACATACCCAAAATATTATAAAATCAATCCGTATGGTAGGAGAGTACCCATGGCAGAGTTTTTCTGTGAGGATGTGGAAAGTTTGGTTGCCCGTGTCAAGAACGGCGACAACGATGCTTTTGAGCTTTTGACAGAAAGATTTTTGCCCTTGATTCGCAGTGAAGTCAACCGTTTCTTCAAAGGCATGGATGCCGAGGAAGCCTACGGCGAGGCGTTTGCGGTCTTGCACAGCGCGGCGGTACATTACGCGTCTGACCGCGGTACGACTTTCGGACTTTACGCCAAGATTTGTCTTGACCGTGCTATGTGTGCACATGCCAAGACGTTGTCTTCCAAAACCGCCGACGTGGCGGCGGAGGAATCCGTTGCCGATCCCGAGGCTGACGTCATTCGACAGGATAGCTTTTCGCGGATGCTCGGCGTCATTCGCACCATGACTTCGACCGCGGAGTTTGAAGTGCTCGGTTTGTATCTGCAGGGGTATTCCGAGAAGGAGATTTCGTCGCTCCTCGGAAAAACCGAAAAGCAGGTGGCAAACGCCAAGGCGCGTCTTTTCAGAAAACTGAGAGAGAATGCCAAGGCTTTATCTCGTTTTTCATTTTGATTTATATGCCCAAGTTAGCTTAAGGGAGAGCGTTGTTCGATTTACAAAGGCGTCGGTTTAAATCCGTCACGGGCAAAATTATTATCCTATCAAGTGAGGAAGAAAGAAACCATGTACCAGGACAAGACATTGAAGTGCAAAGACTGTGGCAACGATTTCGTGTTCACCGCAGGTGAGCAGGAATTCTATGCAGCAAAGGGATTCGAAAACGAGCCCCAGAGATGCAAAGAATGCCGCAACGCAAGAAAGAATGCACAAAAAGGCGCGAGAGAAATGTTCACCGCCATCTGTGCTGATTGCGGTAAGGAATGCCAGGTGCCCTTCAAGCCCACCGAAGGCAAAGCTGTTTACTGCAGCGAGTGCTTCGCCGCTAAGAGAAACGCATAAGTTTTCCTTAAGCTATTCACGAGGTTAACTCGTGAGACAACAGAGAGCAGACAGTGAGAATCGCCTGTCTGCTTTTTGTTTGCCGATTTTCCGGCAGCTTCAAAATAAAAAGGAAAATCAGAATCATGAAAGCGACGGTAAATTTTCCGTCGTTTTTTCTTGCCGAAAAAAGAGTCAAATTTGTATGTAATACTGTACAAATTCCGATAAATATGCTATACTAAAAGAAAAATCTTAAAATATAGGATAACTATGGACAAACAGTCGAATCAAAAATACAGAAAACCCTATAAGAAGCCGCAAAACCGACCGACGGAAAAGCGCGAAGTTCCCGAAAATGCCGTCATCGGCAGAAACGCCGTGCGGGAACTCTTGGCATCGGGGCGCGACATCGATAAAATATTCGTCCAATCGGGCGAGCGGGAAGGCTCCATCAACCTTTTGATTGGGGAAGCCTCCGAGCGCAAAATCCCCTTGATCACGGTGGATAAGGTGCGTCTTGACGCCATGGCACAGGGCAGCGCTCACCAAGGCATTATCGCCATGGCGAGTGAAGTCAACTACGCTTCGGTCGAAGACATTCTCCGTTTGGCGGACAGCCGCGGCGAACCTCCTTTTATCATCCTTTGCGACGGGGTGGAAGATCCGCACAACCTCGGCGCCATCATCCGTTCCGCCGAGTGTCTCGGTGCTCACGGAGTGATTATTCCCAAACGCCGCAGCGTCGGGCTTACCCCCATCGTGGATAAAACGGCGGCAGGCGCGCTTTCACATCTGCCGGTTGCCCGCGTCGCCAACTTGACCGAAACCATGAAAGCCTTAAAAGACAGAGGACTTTGGTTTTACGCGGCGGATATGGGCGGAACTTCCGTCTATGAAACGGATTTGAAATCCGCCGTCGGCATCGTACTCGGAAACGAGGGCGAGGGTATTTCGAGATTGGTGAAAGAGACCTGCGATTTCACCGTTTCCATTCCCATGTACGGACAAATCTCCTCCATGAACGTTTCCTGTGCCGCCGCCGTCATTTTTGCGGAAGTTGCCAAACAAAGACATCCATAACAGAATACATACCGATTTCGGAAAGGAGAAAAACCTTGTCGGAAGAAAAACAAAACGAAAAATCGCTCAGAGAAAACGGGACGGTTGAAAAGAACGAATCGTCTTTGCACGTGCCGCACGTTTACGTGCCTTCGTTTACCGAAGCGAGTGAAAATTACAGAATGGCATCCAAAGAGACGCCGAAAGTCGAGAGGGAAGTGAAAGTCATTGAGAAGACCGCTGCCGAGGCGGTCCCTTTTGACGCGGCATCCGAGGATTTTGAAAACGGAAACAGAGATTACGACGATAGAATTATCCACGTAAAAGTAGAGGTGGAATCGGATGCTGCACCGAGCCTTTTTCAGGCGAAGAAACCGCTTTCCGATGACACGGCAACACCGGAAAACGCACCTCTTGACGAAGCGGCTGACATTCATAAACTGATAAACCCCAATCAAAAAGAATCCGATGAAGAACAACCGTCCTCGGCAGAGGAAAAAGAAAAATCGGAAGAAAAGGTGGATTTATCGAGTTACGTGCTTCCCGACCCCGAAATGCCGAAGGAAGCGGAAAAGCCGGCATCTCTCGAGTTCGTTCCCATGGCACATCCCGTCAAAAAAGTCAGTCGCACGTTTGAATACGTGACCACCGACGATTCGAATCGCTATAAAAACCGTTTTCTCGATAAAATTTTGTCGTTGCGTGTGCGTTTGTTCACCGCTTTGCTTTTAACCGTACTGTTTGCCGTCGGCACACTTCTTTCGGCTTGCGGAAAAGACCTCGCCGCCATCCTCGGTTTCGGCGATTACGCGCATTGGTTGCCGCTCGTCGATTTGCAGGGCGCCGTTTGTCTGTTGCTTTTGGCATTGCCCGAGACCGTACTGCGTGTCCGCGAGGCGATCGCCAAAAAGTTCGTTTTTTCGATGTGTTATCCCGTTTTGTTCCTTTTGACGGTTGTATTTGACGTTTTTGCCATCGTCAAAGCCGAAACCGAATATCCTCTTTTCGCCGCTTTCTTCGGACTGGCGACCCTTGTCATGATTCTTTGCCGATATTGGAATTTGAAATCGGCTTTTGCTTCCTTCTTGATCGTCTCTTCGGGAGAAGAAAAAACGGTCGTTGAACGGGTGAATACCGCCGATTTCGACAAAGAAACTTTGGCACTCGACGGTGCTATCGACGAATATCGCTCCGCCATGGCGAAATTCCATAAAACCGATTTCGTTTCGGATTTTCAAAAGCATCTTCATACGCCGGAGGGGCACGACGCCCGTACGGTTTTGGCGCTCTTCGTGGCGCTCGGCTTAACCCTCGTCGGCAGTATCGTCGCGGCGATTCTCGGCGGGGACGGCGCACTTTCCATGTTTTATTGTGCAACGCTCGCTTTTTATTTTCTGCCGCTTGCGGCATTCGCCGTTTTTGAATGGCCGTTCCGTCTTGCCTCCATGCAGACCGAAAAAGACAAAGGCGCCATTCTCGGCACCGCTGCCGCACTTTCCTATGCGGACGTAGACGTCTTGACGTTTGCCGACACCGAAGTCTTTGAAAAAGACGACATCAAAATTCAGCACGTCCGTCTGTTCGGCGATGCCACGTATAACGACGTGTTCCGCGATATGACGGCTCTGTTTGCCACCGTCGGCGGAACGCTCTATCAACTGTTTTCGGAGGCTTTGGATCGCACGGTTTCACAAGCTGCCGAACCGCTTGCCGAGAAAAACGGCATTTCGGGCAAAATCGACGGGGTGAAAGTCCTTGCCGGTACGGCTGCGTATCTGCGCAAAAACGGCGTTTCACTGCCGGATGAAGAAGAAAACGTCGCACTTACCAACCGCGTGATGTACGCGGTGAAAAACGGTGTCGTCACGGCACAGTTCTTGATCAGTTATTCCATGTCCGAGGGCTTTTCCATGCTGATGCCTCATTTGCGCAAAGCCCACGTGATTCCGCTTATCTACACGCGTGACCCCAACCTTGACAATGAACTTTTCACGGCATTGATGCGTGAAGAAGGAGCCGTCCGCGTCATCAAAGAAACGCTTCCCGAAGAGAAAGAAGCGGTCCTTCCTTCCTTTTCCGCCGGTATGGTCACCCTCGGCGGCAAGAGCGTTGCCATTTCCATGCTTTTGCTTGCCAAGAAACTCAGCAAATTCTTCCGCACGGCGGCAAACGTTTTCGGCTATGCCTTTATCGCCACGCCGCTCCTTTCCGTCGGCTTGACGCTCGGACACGTAAAAGCGCCCGTCGTCACCTTGATTTTGGCGGTTTGGCAGGTTTTGTCCTGCGGCGTTTTCGCCTTTTTCTCCACGCGCAAGTTCGGACCTAAAAACTAACACGAAGGATTTATTATGGCTCTTTCAGAGAGATACGCATCGATTCTCAAAACCGTATCCAAACCCGGCAGATATATCGGCGGTGAGTTTAACGCCGTCATGAAAAACAAGGACGACGTTCGCTGCCGCTTTGCGTTCTGCTTTCCCGATACCTATGAAATCGGTATGTCGAACCTCGGCGTCCGCATTCTTTACGACGTTTTGAACCGTCACCCCGCCATTTGGTGCGAGCGCGTCTATGCACCGTGGGTGGATATGATGGAAAAAATGAAAACCTACGGTATTCCTCTCACCGCCATGGAGAGCGGCGATCCCGTCGGCGATTTTGACCTCATCGGTTTTTCTCTCCAATATGAACTTTGCTATTCGACGGCGCTTGCCATGATCAAAATGGCAAACGTTCCGCTTTTGTCCCGTGACCGTGGGGAGGAGTGCCCCATTATCATCGGCGGCGGCCCCTGCGCCTATAACCCTGAGCCGATTGCCGATTTCTTCGACCTTTTCAATATCGGAGAGGGAGAAGAAGTGCTTCTCGAAATTTGCGAGCTTTATATGAAAATGAAGCGAGAGGGCAGATATTCGAGAGAGGGATTTCTCCGCGAAGCCGCCCGTTCCATCGAGGGCGTTTACGTTCCTGCTTTTTACGACGTTTCGTACCACGAGGACGGCACCATTGCCGCCTTCACTCCGAAATACGACGATATTCCGACCAAAATCAAAAAGCGTATCATCTCTGACCTTGACACCGTCCCGTATCCCGAAAAGCCCGTGATGCCGTACATCGAAACGGTACACGACCGTATCGTTCTTGAGGTGTATCGCGGTTGCATCCGCGGTTGCCGCTTTTGTCAAGCCGGCATGGTATATCGCCCTATCCGTGAAAAATCGCCCGAGGTGCTCTGCAAAACGGCAAAATGCCTCTATGAGAATACGGGTTACGACGAAATATCCTTAATATCTCTGTCTATCAGCGATTATTCCCGCTTGCCGGAACTTTGCGACAACCTTTTGTCTTGGACGGACGACGCCAAAGTCAGCCTTTCGCTCCCGTCTTTGCGTATTGACAGTTTTTCGGAAGAATTGATGAAAAAAACCACCGGCGTCCGTACCGGCGGAATTACGTTTGCGCCCGAAGCCGGCACCCAAAGACTGCGTGACGTTATCAATAAAAACGTGACGGAAGAAGATTTGATGCGCGCCGTCGGCATCGCTTTCCGCGGCGGAAAGGGCAACGTCAAACTTTACTTTATGGACGGACTTCCCACCGAAACCATGGAGGATATTGCCGGCATCGCCGACCTCGCCAAAAAAGTCGTCGGGGAATACTATCGTTTGCCGAAGCCGCAAAGACCGTACGGAATCGGCGTCACTATCAGCGTCTCTTGCTTCGTGCCGAAACCGTTTACTCCCTTTCAGTGGGAAAAGCAGGATTCGTTTGAAACGCTCCTCGAAAAGCAGGCGCACCTGCGTTCTTGCATCGACGATAAACACATTCGCTATACCTATCACGATGCGAAAGTATCCGCCATCGAGGCGGTCTTTGCCAGAGGCGACCGAAAACTCGGAAAAGCCTTGGCGCTTGCCGCCGAAGAAGGTATCGTTTTCGATGCCTGGGACGAATTCTTCAGTTATGATACGTATATGGATATCTTTGCCCGCACCGGCATCGATGCCGCTTTTTATACCACGCGCGGCTTCGGACTTGACGAAATATTGCCGTGGGATATGATTGACTGCGGCGTGACGAAAGCCTATCTCAAAAACGAGAGAAAGAAAGCGTACGAAGAAAAGACGACGCCTTCTTGCGCGGAACATTGCAACGGATGCGGCGCCAATGCGCTGGGAGGTAAAAACAGATGGTGTCATTAAATCCGAATGGCTTTTACAATCTCCGTTTCCGTTTCCGTAAAGTCGGAAATCTGCAGTTCGTGTCGCATTTGGACCTTGTGCGCACCTTCTCGAAAATCGCCGTCCGCACGAAATTGCCTCTTTGGTTTACGGAAGGGTTTAACCCGAAACCGAAACTCGTCTTTTCACCGCCCCTTTCCATCGGTGTAGAGAGCGAAACCGAGTTTCTCGACGTGCGTTTGACGCAATACGTCGACCCGGAGACGGCGCTCGCCGCCATGAATCAAAACGTCACCGAGGAAATGCGGTTTTTCGACGCGTATTACGCCGAAACCAAACTCTCCGATATTGCCTTTATCTCGTATGAAATTCGGATCCAAACCGCGGGCGTTTCAGAAGAACTTGCCAAGAAATGTCAAGAAACGTTGCTTGCCGATACCGTCCTCGCCGTCAAAAAGGGAAAAGACGGGGAGGATAAGACCGTCGACATTCGCCCGGGCATTCACTCCCTGACGGTGGAAGAAAAAGACGGCGCACTCCTTCTTTACGCCACGCTATCTTCGGATTCGTCTTCGTTTTTGAATCCCGATTTGTTGATTCGCGTTTTGAAAGAGAAGTGCAACGTCTTTGCCAAAGACGATCCCACGGAAGAATTTCTGTCCGTCAAGAGAATCGCCATGTTGGATAAAGATATGAAAGATTTCCGCTAAAGAATGCTGTCCCCGTTACATTTTGCCAGCCGCCCGAGATGCCGAAAAGCGTCGATAAGGCGGCTTTTCATTTCCTCTGCCGTCTGTTTGTCGTCGGCTTTGGCGGCACCAATCCATTCGGCAAAGGCACCTTCGATGTTCGTCAAGTCTTCGTGACTGACGGTTAAACTGATCCATTTTTCCGTCTGTAAAAAATCGTCGTATATCCGTTCGTATGCCGAAACGTCGGCGTGCGGATGGTCGTTGACGGTGAACGCCTCCAAAGTCGCTTGATACCGGTCGGCGGCACTCACGATTCCCACCGAGTTGACAAGCACGAGAACCGTCATCAAAACGAGCAAAGCGGCGGCAAAAAGTTGCGTTTTCATTCTTCCTCCTTCTTGATGACGGCGGTTTTACCGTCGTCGTCCACCGTCAGTAAAAAAACGTTCTTTTGAGACAGATGATACCCGTCGAGCGCTTTTCGTAACCAAGAATCGTCATATCCAAGCGAGGAGAGCGTCTTTTCTCTCACGGCACCGTCGACGATGAGGGCGTGTTCCATATACGACGTCGCGGGGCTCTCGCGATTGCCGTGACACAGCGGCGCTTGGGCGGCGGTCGGAACGATAGATAACTTTCCGTTCGGCTCCAATATCGCGTAGTAAACGTCGGAAAGCATCGCAAAACCGAGCACCCGCACCTCCGACAAAAGTTCGTTGACCGAGATACGGTTTTTTCGCAGCGTATCCTGCCGCAACTTTCCCCGATAGATGAGATAGGTCGGTTCCCCTTCCACCGTGCTTTTGAGTTTCGCCGATTTGTTTTTGAAAAACGAAATGAGAATTTCGGCGGTGAAGATAAAAAAGACGGGAATCACGGCGTTGAGAAGCGGCAAATCCGGGTCGGCAATGGGTATCGCCGCGACCTCGGATAAAAGGAGGGTACAAACGAGTTCCGATACCTCAAGTTCCCCGATTTGCCTTTTTCCCATCAATTTAATAATAATAGAGAGAAGAAAGTAGAGAATGACGGTACGCACAAAAATGGATGCCATGGCTTTTCACTTTCTTTTTTTCATATTGTTTCCTATATTAAAAAAATAATGAAAAAACGTAAAAAACTTTCAAAAACCTCTTGACAACCCATATTGAAAGTTGT
>DCHY01000015.1 GCA_002315715.1 Clostridiales bacterium UBA1740
GCCGCAAGAGGTGAGTGCGAAGAGGCATCCAGCCAACATCGCGAGTGCGAGGGTGAGTGCAATAATCTTTTTCATTGAAAGATCCTCCATAAAAATTTTTATACAAATCGAAAAGTCACAGCCTTCGAGTTATATACGAACTAAACGCGTGTGAATATTTTACGAAAAGAAAAACGTAAAACAAAGTGTAGTATGCTTTAGTTTAGCACGCTCACGCGCGACCGTCAAGAGGATTGACAAAAAAATCACGATTTTGTCGCATTTCTGCACAAAAAACGACGGCTTCTTTTATCTATTATGTAATTTTTCCGCCGCCTTCGCGCCAAAAAAACGAAAATTTGCAAGTTTTCCCAAAAAACTTTCATTTTTCTTTATTCCCCGCAAAAGCCTAACGGTGCTCCCAAAATACCCCGTCGATTCCGGCACCCCCCGAAAACCGCCGAAACTTCAAAAAAGCCCCGTTAACGCGGTGTCAAAGCCTCCGACCTCGCACGGAATCCCGAAAGCCGCGCAAAGCCCTCCGCAAACCCGCCTCGTCTCCCGAACATCCGACGAAAAAAGGACGCCGGAGCGTCCTTTTGAAAATATGAGATTATGCCGTCACGTGTCGGTACATTTTCGCCACGGCGTCTTCCATATGCAAGGGAATCAAGTGGATCTCGGGATGACTTTTCGCAAAAACAACGAAAAGTTCGTGTGCAAAGCCCTGTCCCATGAACTCAACCCCCTCGAAATCCAGTTCCACGTCGGTAAATCGGTCAAGACGGTTTGCCACGCGCTTGGCCTGCGAGCGTGAAATGGGCGAGGACTCGAAAATGCGGCTCATCGGCAGACGCGTTTTGGTAAAGCCGTCCGCGTCGTTGGCATATTGGTCGAAGATATCACGTGCGCACTTCTTACTTTGATTGGCAAGGATGAGATGAACGTCGGTGGAAAACGGAAAGGAACTTGCCACCGTGTCAAGACTCTCTTCTTCGTATTTGTTGACGGAAAACAGTTTGCCGTCCGAGAGAATGAAAAACTCGTCCATCATGCGAGAAGTGAAAAAAATGCCTTCGCCGGAATGGTGTTCTTCATCCGTCGTCAACTTGCCTTTGGAAAGTTCGACGATTGCGTCTTCCAAGGAGTCGTAGCCGAAGTGCTTTTGAATGTTTTCAAAAATACCAACGCCGTCATCCATGATGCTGACACTCGTCTGATAGGCGTTTTGACGAATCAAAACGCAAAGCGTTTCCGCTCCGGAATGGTCGATGACGTTATTGACCATTTCACTGAACGCGTAACTCCAGATGCCTTGCACGGCGGAAGAAAACGGTTTGATGAAGGGCAAAAGCGTCGCGTCCAAAATCTTCGTTTCGTCCTTGATTTCTCCCATCGAGCGGTGAAAATAGAACGACTGTTCCCTTGTGACGAGCGCATACGTGTCCCGCCCGGATTTTTCGATGATGCCGTCCTGCAACAGTTCGTTGAGATAGGTGTGTACGGTGTTCGGACTGATGGAAAAAGCCTCCGCCACGTGGCGTGACAGACTCGGCTGTTTTTGATTGATTTTTTCGAGAATATAGTGAACGATAATCGTCTTTTTCTCTTCGGCAAATTTCATAAGGTACGCCTCCATTCATCTTGATTATAGCAAAAAATCCTCTTTTGTCAATAGTTATTCCTAATAAAAGAAAAATTATCCATCAAAATTGAAAATAAGGCACAAAAAAGGACGCCGCAGCGTCCTTTTGAAAATATGAGATTATGCCGTTTTCTTTTTGTCTTGGAAATAGCGTACGGCAAAAGCCGCGAAAATCAAGAGCGTCATCCCTGCCGTGACGGAGAGCAAAACGCGGAAGACCGCGTTCCATCCGCCGGCGTCGGCAATCGAGCCGAGCGCGTAGGAACTGACGGTACTGCCGGCGTAGGAGCAGGCGTTCATCACGCCGCAAATCATGCCGGAATTGACCGCTCCGGCGAGTTCAAGCGGCAGTTTGGCGGTGGCAAGGGTGTTGATGACTGCCGTCAGACAGTAGATAATACCGAAGCAAGCGAGAAGGGGAACGCACGACGAAACGGCGGCACCGGGGAGGGTGATAAGGACGATGACCCCGAGCAGCGCTGCCATGGAAAACGCCATGGTACCGCAAAGGACGAGGTTGTTTTTCATCCATTTGGAAAGCACGATCAAAAGCCAAGTGCCGAGAAGACCGCAGACGGGAAGCACCAAAGTGAGGACGATAGACAGACTGTCGGATTTCATGTATTGGTCTTTGAGAATCTTCGGCACCCAGGTGTTGAGACCGTCTTTAATCAAACTGTTGCCGGCGGTGGAAATGCCGAGAATGATGAGAAAGGCAAAGAGTTGCGTCGGGATCTTTTGCTTCGTGCGCAATTCTGCGCTTCGGTTTTTCTCGGGAATTTCAAAATCGCGACCGGCATTCAAACGCGGGAAAGAGACGTACCACAAAACGGCGGTGACAACGGATAAAAACGCCGACACGAGGAAGAAAAAGCGATAAAGGGAAAACGCGTTAAACAAAGCGGAAAGCCCGTAGGAGAAAAACGTGCCGATGATGGTCGGCGTGGACATGATAAAGGTCACGCGGTTGACGTCGCCACTGTTCTCGGGAAGGCTCAAGGTGAAAATCAAAGAGGGCCAAAGCACCGATAGGGAAATACCGTTTATCAGCCAAAGATATTTATAAATGGCGAAAGTAGGCTCGGCAAACAGAATGCCGTTGATGACGCCGCATAGCAACAGCACGGCGGGAATGACGGTGCGCTTGGGATAAAATTTACAAAGCGTTCCGTGCGTCAACTGACCGCAGGCATAGGCGAAAAAGAAGAACGTGCCGACAAGCCCCGCCGTCGCATTGAGAATGCCGAAGCGGTCGATGATGGCGGTGATGTTGGCGGAATAGCCCGTTCTCCCGACGTAGGAAACGGTGTAAACCAACCAGCACATCCATACGAGTTTATTCTTGCGATTCAATGAAAATACCTCGATTTGAAATCAATTCTTTGCAAAAACGACGAGCGCGACGGTATATCCGCGCATATACAGTTCGTTATTCGCGACCGAAACACGCGCGTCATTTCCGTAACTGTCGGTGACGAAAGCTTCTTTTGCACAGTAGCCGTTAACGTCGAATTTGAGCGAAACGCTGTTCGGCGGAATCAGACCGCACCCGGCTTTGTCTTCAAAGTTGGATACGAGAAGATACAATTCTTTTTTGTCCTCGGAGACGGCGGCAGTCGAATAGACGGTGGGGTTGTCGCACGCAGCGGGGACGACATTTTTACCGTAAAGCGCACCCCAATATTTGAGGGCGTAATAACCCGGCAAAGTTTTGACGGTTTTTCCGGCTTGCCCGTCGCGCGGTCCCGGCGCAAATACGCCGTTCCACACGCGTTCCATGACTTGTTGCACGTCGTAGTAGCAGGCAATATCCACCCCGTTTGCGGAAGCGGTAGACATCATGGCGCCCATGAAAGCCGCCTCGCCGACGGTGTAATGGAAGTCAAAACTCTTTTCAAGTTCCGGTCCCCAACCCATGGCGTAGTTCCACTCGTCGTAGACGCTTTCTTTATCTTGGAAGCCGTACTCCGCCATTTTTTCGCGGACTCTTTTGGCGTTTTCCGCCGCTTCTTCCGGCGTTCTCACGTAGGCGTGCCAAGAGAGGAAATCGAGCGGTACATTGTTCGTTTTGCAGTGGTTAAGGAAAGAATCGACAAGCGCGCATTTCGTCGAAGAGAAGGCAAGACCGCCGACTTTGACCGACGGATGCTCTGCCTTGATGACGGTGGCAGCCGCTTCGTAAAGGGCGATGATTTGTTCATCCGTGCCGGTCCAACAGTTGGGAATGTCCGGCTCGTTCCAAATTTCCCAATACTCGATGCCCATATAGAAACCGTCTGCCCATCCTTCGTTGTAATGGGCGATGATTTTGGAGCAGATACGTCCCCATTTTTTGAAATCTTTCGGGGGAACGATAAAGCGCTTGATCGGCAGATGCTCAATGCTGCTGCCGAGACGGAAGAAGGGCTTCGTGCCGACGGCTTCAATGCGCTTGAGGTATTCGTCCGTCAGAATGAAGTTGTAGTTTTTGGGATCGTTTTCGTCCTTGTCGAAATCGGGGAACAGGTTGTGAACGTCCACGTATTCGCCCGAGCCGAAAGGATATTCAATATCGTGGGTGCGCGAGAAGGGAATCTTCGCCTCTTTGAAATAGGCAGAGGCGTCGTATGAAAAACTGTACGTGACAGGACCGCCGCCCACGCTGTTCAAACGGCGAACGGGGCCGAGATCCTTGGCGGTATCGATGTGTAAAACCGTAGATTCCATTTTCAATCCTTTTCAGACGTTTTGTGTGTATTTTTTCGCCATTTCGGTAACGGCGGCGAAATTGCCCGCGGCAATCTCTTTTTTCGGGGTAAGAGCCGAACCGACGCCGACACCGAAAAGACCGGCTTTCAGATAGTCGGCAACGTTGGTGTCGTTGACGCCGCCCACCGCCATGAGGGGAATATGCGACATGGACGCCATGACGGCTTTGAAATAAGGAATGCCGAGCGAGTCGGCGGGAAATACCTTGACGGCGTCGGCGCCGGCGTCGTACGCCTGTGCGATTTCCGTCGGGGTGTAAGCACCGGGCAGGGAAATGACGTTGTTCTTCACGGCATAGCCGATGATTTTCGGATTGGTATTGGGGGAAATCAGAAATTCCGCACCTGCCGAAACGGCGAGTTTCGCCTGTTTTTGCGTCATGACGGTACCGGCACCGACGTGCAGTTTGCCGCTGAAGATTTTCTTCATCTCGCCGATAGCGGCGGCGGTAGCGGCGTCGGTATTCGGTGCCGAAGGATTAAAAGTGATTTCGACGAAGCGAATGCCGCCTTCATAGAGCGCCTCAAACAGCGGCTCCAAATTTTCTTTGGCAACGCCGCGGATAATGGCGACGATTTTGGCGGCTTTGAGCGCCGCGAGCGTTTCTTCTCTTTCGATTTTGGTCATCATATCTGTCTCTCCTTGAGCAAGCGTCCGGCACCGTAGGAAACGGCAAAACGCGAAAGGTCGTCTGCGACGGCAGTCACCTTACAGTTCGTTCTTTCCTCCAAAAGTACCGTGAAAGCCTTACGAAACGGGTTGGAACCGCCGACGAACACCTGACCGTGGTCGGCTCTTTCAATCACGCCGATATCCTCCGAAAGGATGGCGCCGCAAAGAACCGCGTAGAGCGCCTCGGGAGAATACTCCTTGAATTTGCGCAAAATACGCACCTTAAAGAGCGCCTCGGTGATGCCGTGTTCTTTGGCGAAATCGTAGCCGAGAAGCAGGCACGTCGTGTTGAGTTCAATCGGGAAAGCGTCGTGGATACTGTCTTTGAGAATCGTATGTTCCGCGGCGGCGCGAATCAGTTCGCCGCTGATGGTGGTGGTAAAGGATTCGATGATGCCGTCCTCTCCCACGGGAATGATTTTGCAGTGTGAACCGGGAAGGACGAAGGTCGCGTTGCCGGTGATGCCGAGATGCGCCATCATGCCGAACAGTTCGGTTTCCTCGCCGCGCATAATATCCATGCGCGAAAGGTCGTTGGTCGACATCGACGTTTTGACACCGGGAATCAGATAAAAGGGAATCGAGGTGATTTTCGGGAAGTACAAAAGACGCATCGATTCGGCAAGGGTGCGGATGCTGACGGGCGCCTCAATGTGCGGCACCTCATAGAAACCGCGCTCGCTGCAAATCATGCCCGAAAGAACCACGGCGGTGATATCCTCTTCGTTCAAACCGTTTTCGCCGAGCAGTTGGCGAATGCTGTTGGAAAGGTTGTTGTCGTATGAAGAGCCGTCTCCGATGACGTTATCTCTCATGCCGATGGAAAGGCGGTAATCGGCAAGCACTTTATCCTCTTTCATCAATACCAAACGGGTATTGGTGGTGCCGCCGTCCACGGAAATAAAAAACATATGTTTGTCCTCTGTCTTCGTTTTTTACCACTCGGCTACCGTGCCGTCGTGGTTTCTCCAAACGGGATTCTTCCAGCCGTGTTCGTGTGCTTTTTCGATGAGCAACTCTTCGTTGACTTCCACGCCGAGACCGGGCGCCGACGGAATCTTGACTTTGCCGTCTTTGTATTCAAACACCTGGGGATTCTTGATGTAATCGAGAAGGTCGGAACCTTTGTTGTAGTGAATTCCGAGGCTCTGTTCCTGGATAAAGGCGTTGGGCGTAGCGGCGTCCATCTGCAGACAAGCGGCAAGGGCGACGGGACCGAGCGGGCAGTGCGGTGCTACCGTCATGTCGTAGGCTTCCGCCATTGCGGAAATCTTGCGCACTTCGAGAATACCGCCGGCATGGGACAGGTCGGGTTGAATGATATCCACGACTCCCTGCTCGAAAATTTTCTTGAAATCCCAACGGGTGAACAGACGTTCGCCCATCGCGATGGGGGTGGAGGTGTACTTGGCGATTTCCGCAAAGGACTCGTAGTTCTCGGAGAGAACCGGCTCTTCAATGAAGAGAAGACGGTAAGGGTCAAGTTCTTTGGCAAGGATTTTCGCCATACTCTTATGCACGCGGCCGTGGAAATCCAGGGCGATACCGAAGTATTGACCGCAGGTTTCTTTGATGGCTTCGACACGCTCAAGTACGCCGTCGATCTTTTCGTAAGAATCGATGTAGTGCATCTCTTCGGTGGCGTTCATCTTGATGGCTTTGAAGCCGAGGTCTTTCTGCACCTTGGCAGTAGCGCCGACGTCGGCAGGGCGGTCGCCGCCGATCCAACCGTAAACGTCGATATTGTCGCGGCATTTTCCGCCGAGAAATTCGTAAACCGGCATGCCGTAAAACTTACCTTTGATATCCCAAAGCGCCTGCTCAATGCCGGAGATGGCACTGCTGATGATGGCGCCGCCGCGGTAGAAAGCGCCGCGGTAGAGAACTTGGAAAATATCCTCGATATTGCGGGGATCTTTGCCCATGATATAGGGCATCATTTCTTTGACGCAGGCTTCGACGGTCGATGCCTTTCCTTCAATGACGGGCTCACCCCAACCGGTGATGCCCTCGTCGGTTTCGAGTTTCAAAAACAGCCATCTCGGCTCTACTTGGTAAAGTTTATAACCTGTGATTTTCATATGCGTTCTCCTTTAATTTTCGAAAAGTGTGGCAATTTCATCGAGGGTATCGGCAACGAGCAGGTCGCCGGCTTCGTGACCGACAAGGCCGCTCGCAACGTATGCGGAGTAGTGACCGTTTTTCTCGGCTTTTTCGGTCGGCAGATAACCGAGAGCGTCGTTGCAAAGCTGAATCAAAAACGTTTGCTTGGCGGCGCTGCGCGCACGGATGCGGTTGCCGAAGTCGAGGAACAGTTCAAACGGGCTGGTGGCAAAAGCAAGATTGCCGAGACGCAAAACGTGAATTTCGGTTTTGACGGTCGTGCGAATTTTTTGCATATCAAAGCGTTCGAGAATGCCGGCGTAAATATAAAGTTCCGCCGAGTCAATGTAGTTGATAACGGATTTTCCGCGGAAAAACTCGCTGATTTTTTCTTCCGCCTCGCGTTTATCGCTTTCGGTTACGCGGCGCAGCGGCAATTTCAAGTCGAGCACGCTGTGTTTAAGGGGAGCGTCGGCGTGGAAGGTCGTCACTTCCGAGAGGGCGTAGTCGATTTCATTCATGATGCGTCTGCCGATGGTCAAAGTGCCCTTGATATCGAACATGGAAGGGTCGGCATTTCTGACTTTCGGATTTTCGCGGATGACGTTGGGGTCCTTGATCGGGGTTTCGGGCTCTACCCAGCGGACGAGGTCACGCGGGCACTGGTCGCCTGCCGGCGCACAAAGCGCCAAGAGGCAAACGTCTTTGCCGTATTTTTCACGGAGCAGAATTTTCACCTTACCCCAGTAGTCGGAGGAGATAACGGTTCTTTGTTCCATGACCTGCGACGGGCAGGCGATGTTGGCAACGACACCCGTCAGTTTCTTGCTCTCATCGTAAGTGAAGAGCAACTCGATACCGCTGTCGTTTCCGCCCTCGAGTTCCGTAAAGAAGGCGCTGTCGACGTCGCCCCACATTTTGGCGGTGTTGTCGGCGTAGCAAACGCGGCGGCACATACCGACGGCGGCTCTGCCGAATCCTTCGGCGTAAAGACCGGCTTTGCGGTTGTTCCAAGCGAGGGAAACCGCCTCGGCAACTTTTAAGCTGACGAACTCCAAAGCCACGAGGGGATCCATCTGATCGGGGTCGGAGTCGGCGGGAATGTATTGACAGTCCGTCGGCATCAAGCCTTTGAAATATACGGTGGCGTTGTGAAAATACTTGGGGTCCAAATCGGGGTTGGCGGTGGTGTAGGAGTTGTGGGTATGCACCGCGTTGATGATGATGTTTTTGGGATTCAGCCCGGGCGCGTTGATTTTGGCGCGGGCACGGTTCACGAGCGACTCGTTGACGCCTTCCAAATCACAGGAGCAGAAAACGACCTGTTCTTTTCCCGACTCAATGGCAAACGCCGTCACCGTGATGGGGGTTTCCACCTCGTTGGTGACACGCTCGAAAAATTCGCCGCAGAGGGCGATTTTCTCCTTGGGCGTGATATCCACTTCCGCCCAACCGAATTGTAAACTCATTTTATTTCCTCACTTGATGTGTTTTGTATTTCGTCCATGTAGTAGTATCTCGTGAAGGCGTGGTGCCCTGCTTTATCCCGTACCGAAATACGGAACAGCACGTCGTCGGGATATACCGTGAAGGTGGCTTCATTGACGAATGCGCCGTCCTTCTCGGGGAATTTGTGTTCGCAGCGGCGTCCTGCCGTGTGCAGATAAATGCCGACGGCGTCGGAGGTCTTGACCGTCACTTTTCCGTCTTCGATAAAGAGCTCGAATATTTCGGGACCGGAAGAAGCGTAGCAGTTGCCGCACTCAAGTCCCTTCATCAAGTTTTCGTAAGTCAAAGAATCGGCTTTGACCATCGTAAAGCAGAGAAGACTGCATCCGCGCGAGTGGTTGTCGTCACCGCCGACGCAGATGATGCGTTGACCCGAACGCGCCATTTCCTGGTAAACGTGCGGCACTTCCTCCATGTCGCTGTCGGCGCCGCCGTCACCGTTCATAATTTCAAGACCGGTGAGGTTTTCAAGATGACAGTACAAAGAAGACGTGTTCATCGACCAGTTCGGGTGATTGTAGACGACGAGCATATCGCGGTCCCTTGCCGCCTTGATGACTTCGTTGACGCCCGCCACCGAATACTTTCTTTGGTAGTCGGATACGTCGACGTATTTGGCGACGCTGCGGTATTTGGCGGAATTGCCCCAAATGTATTTCAAATCGCAACAAACCATGCGTGTGTCGTGGGGGTCCTTGGAATAGAGATTGAGGTGGACTTTCTCGGCGTGTTCCCGCGATTTAAGGGGACCTTCGTAAAGTGCCGGGAAGGGATTCTTCTCGGATTTATCGAGTCCGTATTCGTAAGCGGTGATGGCGATAAATTCGTCGTCGGTCAAATCCGAGTGGTCAAGCATGATTTCGTGGTCGGTAAAAGCGACGGCGGAATAGCCGTGACTTTTATACAATTCTTTCACCTCTTCCGGCGTTTGACTGCCGTCGGAAATGGTGGTGTGCGCATGCATATTCACCTTGTAAAAACGACCGTTTTGCGGTAATAAATATTGTTTCATAGGCGCCTCTTCGTCATAATAATCCAATATATTATATCATTATGCGCGTGAAAAATCAATGCAAGATTTCAATTTGAGCAAATTTTTATAACTGACCTTTCTTTTTTTGCCAAAGAAAAGTCACGGACGGCAAAAAAAGACCGCCGCGAAGTGCATTCGCGACGGGCTTTGATTATTTGAATTTGATTTCGCCGTTTTCAATGGCTTTTTTGAAATCGGCAAGAGGCATCGGAAGAGTGTGCGTGTCATCGAGCTTCTTTTTCAAAACCTCTTCTTCGCCGCGGCTGTGACGTCTTCTGACTTCGACGACTACGCCGCCTTCGGCAAGGGCGCTGAGTTCGAGTCTGTGAGCGGCGCCGTCGGCAATGTCCACGATGGTCCAGCCGTCGGCATTCCAAATAATGTCGTTCTTTTTCATAAAAACACGTCCTTTTGTAAACTGTAAATTACATATCGAGGATACGGCAGATCTTTTTCTGTGTTACCATAAAGACGATGTCGAGAATCCAGATGATGTTCCATCCGCAGAAAAGACGGATGAGAGCCGCTACGTATTTCTTTTCCTGAAAACGGGTGAGAGCACCGCAAATCCAAGAGGTAACGGGAATAATAGCGAGAATCAAACTGACAAGTCCGTCAAGACCAAAGTAATCCTTACTCTTTTTTGCCATGATAAAGTCCTCCTATGTTTTTGATACTACCATTATAGCATGCCGCGGGAAATAAAACAACACTTATTCAAAAATAAAAGGGAGAGTTTTTGCTCTCCCTATAGGATGGACAATACTTATTCGGCAGCGGCAGCGGTAGCGGTAGGCTTGCAGAAGCGAACGATAACGATGATAGCGCCGACAAGGGGAATGAGGCAGAGAAGAAGCGACGTCCACTTGTAGCCGGCATCGCGAAGACGTCTGACGTCCATAGCCAAACCGGGAATAAGACTTACAAGAGAAATAACGGAGGAAATGGTGACGCCGACTTCACCGAGCGCACCTAAAATGCCGCCGAGTGCACCAAACAGCACGCCGTTAATGAGGATGGTAATCCAAAAACTGCGGCGGTCGGTCACACCGTCAAAATCAAAGAAGCGTTTCCAAAAGTCAATCCAAGGGGCAAAAAATTCTTTCATGGGGTAATCTCCTTTTCTTTTTTGATAATAAAATTATAATAGAAAAGACAGATTGTGACAAGATTCTTTTGCATTTCTCCGTCATTTTGTCGGAAAAAACCGAAAGAATGACCAAACGCGGAGGCAAGAAATTGTTAAAAATGCACTATCACCGAATAGCGGAATTCAATAGAACTCCAAAGACCGTGAAAAATCTCACTCCGTGACCGTCGGACCTGCTTTTTGGACAGGCTGAACGCCTTCGGTAAACGGCGATTTTTCGCCCTTTTCGGCTTGCGCCTCAAACGGTTTCGCGGGATCGAAAACGGGCATCTTGTCTTCCTCAAGTCCCGGCTGTTGTGCGATGGGGGAGAGATCGTTTATTTCTTTGTTCACATCCCGGGCTTCGAGACTTTTTTGATTCTTTTCCATTTCCGCGTTGACGGCGGCGTCAAACTCCTCCGGCGTCACCTTCACGGTCTCGGTTTGTTCTTTTGCATTCATCTGGGAGAAGGAAGCCGAGAGTACGTCGTTTTTGATTTTATTCAAACAATACGCCTCGGCAAGATAGGAAATCGGGCGGAAAATCTTGAACCAGACGCTGTGGCTTTGGTGATTGCTCTTGAGTGACGCCGCCACCTTGGCGCAGTTCGACACGATGTTCTTTTTGGAATCAAAGCCGTCATTCAAAATCTGATCGACTCTTCCCAAGGCGATTCTCGCCTGTGTAAAATACGACGGGTTGTAATTGCGGTCTTTGGCTTCCTGCGCGTGACGCGCTTCGTTTCTTCTTTGTACTTCCTTCAAATGCTCGGCGGCGTAGCGTTCCTCACGCTCGTCCTCGGCGTTTCTTTTGGCTATGTACTGCTCGTTATATTCCTCCGCCTCGCGCGCTTTTTCTGCTTCCTCGCGCTCATAGCCGAGCTTAAACTGTTCGGCAAGCGGGAAATTGTCGTCCATCATGATATCTTCGACTTCGTTGGCGATATCGCTGCCGTATTTTTCTTCGATTTCGCCGTTGGTCATGTAATAGACTTCTTCGCCGAAACGGTCGCGAATCTGCTCGAATCCGCTGGGATAGCTCCACGCGATCTCGGCTTTTTTCGCGTATTTTTTGACAAACGCATCTTCGCTCAAAGGCATCTGGCAGGTGCGCACGTTATCACCGCCGAAACGGTAAGGTACAAGTTTGTCGGGCGTCGCTTTGACGTTAAAAATGTCTTTCATCACACACTCCGAAAAGTTTTTTCTTTATGATATATCCGACAGTATGACAACATACTGACGGAAAGGCATAAATACAAAAAAATTATACTGTAATAGCCGTTTTTTGTCAAGCCGTTTTGCTTTCGGCAAAAAGAAAAGAGAGAATCTGCCGATTCTCTCTTTTCAAACGGTCGAATCTTCATTTATTATTTGAAGAGTCTGTTGAGAAATCCTTCGAGCGCCTTGCCGTGGCGGGCTTCGTCGCGCGCCATTTCGTGCACGGTGTCGTGAATAGCGTCAAGACCGTTCTTCTTTGCGCAGGTCGCGAGGTCAAACTTGCCCTTGACAGCGCCGTATTCGCAGGCAACGCGCCATGCGAGGTTGTCTTTGGTGGTGGCTTTCATGTTGGGTTCAAGTTCACTGCCGAGAAGTTCTGCGAACTTCGCTGCGTGCTCGGCTTCTTCATAAGCCGCTTTTTCCCAATAAAGACCGACTTCGGCATAGCCTTCTCTGTGAGCTACGCGAGCC
Organism: Clostridiales bacterium UBA1740; assembly: GCA_002315715.1. Taxonomy (GTDB): domain Bacteria; phylum Bacillota; class Clostridia; order Oscillospirales; family CAG-272; genus UBA1740. Next base: position 12,511 of record DCHY01000015.1, read on the forward strand.
ATGGCGAGGTACATACCGACCTCGGAGCACTCGCCCATAAAGTTGGCTTTGAGCTGTTCGAGAATGTACGCCTTGTCTTCTGCGGAAATGTCGGGATTGTTCTTCACGGTCTTGGCATAGATGCCGAACTCGTGCTCGGCGGCGAGTTTTTCGTCCCCCTTCATTTCGGTAAATTTGGAACCGGGAACTTTGCAAACGGGACAAACTTCGGGCGGTTCGTTTCCTTCGTGAACGTAGCCGCATACGGGGCAAACCCATTTTTTCATAGTGGTAGTCTCCTTTATATTAATATTTTTGATTTCTTCTTGTATTTCGACTTTCTCGAAAACGTCTTTGCCGTGCTTGCAAATCGGGCAAACGTAGTCGTCCGGCAACTCGTCCGCCTCGATTTCAAAGCCGCAAACCGTACAGCGCCAAACCGTCTTTCCGGTTTTCTTTTCGGCAGGCTTCGGCCTAATAAATTGATGATAGAAAGCATACGTGGCGGAGGGAGTCAAAGAGAGGACGTCGCCGTCGGTCAACGTGGCGATATAGAGGGTGTGAGAGCCGAGATCGTGGCGTTCTTCGATATGCGCCGACAGATAGGCGTTCGTGCCCTTCGTCACCGCCAAAGTGCCGTTTGAGAGGGGTTTTACGTCCGAAAAGCCCGAAAACTTGTCGGTGTCGCGTCCCGACGCAAACCCGAAACGGGTGAAAAGGTCAAAGGTCGCATCCTCGGAAAGAACCGACAGGGTAAACACGTCACTCTTCGACAAAATCTCGTTTGTGTAATTGCCCTTGTTGACCGCGATGGCAATGCGGTCGGGATTCGACGCGACTTGAATCGCCGTATTGATGACACAGGCGTTGTCGCGGCCGTCCAAACGGGTGCTGAGCAAGAACAACCCGTAGGAGAGAGAAAACATGGCTTTGGTATTCATGATACCTCCTTATATAGCGGCTAAAATATGCATATTGCGAAGGTTCGCATTCTCGATTCCGTCGTTGACGGAATAGGCGTGTTTTTCAAGATCACCGCAAATGGCTTTGGTCAGATTTTGGTCCTGTAAAATCGAAATCACGTAGCTGGCGATGCTCTCCACCGTGTCGGCTTTGGTTTCTGCCGTCGCTTGGGAATTGTCCCCGAAGAGCAAAAGCGAAAGCGCGTCGGCAATGACCGAAAAGTTCGGCAAAGCGCGCAGGGCGCGAAAACTCCATTTGTAATAGGGCATATACCGCCCCTCGAGAAGAAACGCGCATTTGAGTGTGGCTTCGACGAATTCACAAACGGCAAGTTGTGCCGCCTCGGTTTCCCCGTGGGCAAGGCAGCGGCGGAAATTGTACTGTCCCGACTGCGCCATCAAAAGAAGGTTGCCGGCGATGCGTTTTTTGCGCACGTCCTCCGGCATATGAGAGAGGGCTTCGCGGATGCGCGTCACCTCGCCGTAGTTGTCAAAAAAGATTTCGCCGTTCACCGCCTCCGCCAAAGCGTAGTCGGGAATGTGAAGCCAACCGTCAAGGGTGAGCGTCCCGTCCTTCGTTCCTATCGCTTTTTCGTAAAAGTCCGCGGTGCGGACGACGCCGTTGCGATTTCCGCCGACGGGAGACACAAGAGGGCGAAAAACCCCCTCAAAATCCCGCGGAAGCTTAGCATAGGCGCGTTCCAAGAGAAAAGCCGTGCGTCTGTCGACGACGTCTTCCCCCGGCAAAAAGATGAGAAATCCCGGCTCAAAATCGTGGTCGCGGGAGATTTCGTCGTCAAATCCGTAATGCTCCGAACCGCTGCCGACGAACCCGACGGCAAGGAAGGGAAGAACCTCGGGGAAATCTCTCTTCAGCATCGGTTTTCCGTAGGTTTCAAAATAGCGACGCGATAATTCAAGTCCGCCCATAGATTTCCTCCGCCGTTTTTCGATATTTGTTCTCGGCAAGAAAATAGCCGTAGTAGCCAAAGACGGGGGCGCATTTCTCGCAAACGAAAGCGTAGTAGCCGTCATGCGGCAGAGTAGGCGTGTCGAGAAGTGCCTCCGCCTTTTGAATATAGGCGTCTATTTTCCCCTCCGCCGTTTCGGACTTTAGGGAGGCGGAAACGAGGTCGCAAAGATTGAGATAGGTTATCGCCATATCGGCTTCTTTGCCCACGTTTTGTTCCAAAACCGAGAGCGCCCTAAAAAAGGTTTTCTCGGCGTTTTCAAAATTGCAAAGCGCCGTCAGGGTAATCGCCATATTGTTGTAAAGGCCCGCCAAGCGCGTGTCGTTTGGCAACAGATACGTCTCGTAGAGCACTTTCGTTTTTTCATAAAGCGGCAGCGCCGTTTGCGGCATGTCAAACGCCTTGTATCCCGTCGCGGCGTTGAGATACGTCGTGCCGCCGGATACGGTATTTTGAAGACCCAAACTCTCCGCCAAAGAGAGAGCGTCGGCAATAGCCGAAAGTCCCTTTTCCTTTTGATTCGTTTTGCGGAAAAGCCCGATTTGCTCGTTGCAAACCGACAAAGCACCTTCTCGGTCGCCGCATTCCTCGGCTTCCGCCTTCCAAAAGGCGAGGTGGCGCTCTGCCGCCGCATAATCGTTTTTCGCCAAATATTCGTCGAGCTTTTCAATCACTCTGCCGATGGGGATTCTTTTTTGGGTGTTCGGCTCGCAAAGAGGGCATCGCGGTTCTTCGTAGTCTTCTTT
>DCHY01000046.1:0-5044 GCA_002315715.1 Clostridiales bacterium UBA1740
TGATTTTTTATTTATGACAGACTACATAAAAGAGGCTACCGTCAAGTAGCCTCTTTTTTGTATTATGAAAGCGAATCGTCCGTTTTTACTTCGTGCCTATATACCATCTCGGCGATTTCCGCGTCGGCAAAACTGATGCCGAACATATAGACGCAGATGCGGTCTTTTTCGACGGTTTTGTCCTTCATCAACTGTTTTAAGGGGTATTTATCTTTGTCAAAGATAAACTCCTCGCCGTAGTACGCTTCGAGCTGATCGACGTCATCCGAGAAAATCTCGCATTCTTTCCGAAACGATTCGTCGAATAGATATCCCGTGTCAAGGGCAATGAAGATTCTCGGCTTTGATAAATCTTTGGTCGATATTTGGTCGGCAGGATCGCAAGTGGACGTGCAGGAGATGATGGCGTCGCAGGCGTTCAGATAGCGGTAATCGGCGGTATCGTCAACCGTGACGTCTTTGGCAAACGCCCGAAATTTGTCGAGGTTTTTGGCGCGACCTCTTTCACTGCCGCGAATGACGAATTCGCAAACGCCGAACAGGTCGTGGATGCACTCGGCGTTTTGAATATTGGTTCTGCCGTTGCCGATGATACCGACGCGGCGGATGTTCGTCATCTTGCATAAATGCATGGCTTCTTCCAGCGCCACCGAGGTCATAAGACCGCAGCGCAGACGCGTCAGTCCGACGTTGTGAAAGCGTTCTGCCACGTGATGGTTTTGATCCACCAAGATGACGTCGTCGTCCGTGGAACGGTTTTCGTCGTCCACGCATATCGTTTTGTCCACGGTAAAACCGTCGAGGGCCTCGCCGTGCATTTTTGTCATGGTGACGGAGGGAACCCCGTGCAGGCTTTTGACCACACGCACCTTCTTGACGGGGGAGTAGTAGTCGAGCGTTTGCGCCGTTTTGGCGGCTATTTGGTAATCATGTTTGAGTTTTTCGTAAGCCAAGGTATAAATACCCATAATATCGCCTTCGTTTTCTTCAATGATCAATCGAATATTATAGTCCTTTTCGTTTGAAAATCAATACTTCTTTGAAAAAAAGAAAACAATTGCGGATTTTTTGAAAAAAGGGGAGGAAATCCCCAAAAAAGCACGAGAAGAAAAGGCACTCACAAAAGGCAACTTCTCATAAGGATGTTATGAAAAGAACCGATTGAAAGTGCCGAAAAGCGCACAGAATTCAGTAATGAGTTCTGTGCGCTTTTTCTATGCAAGTATTCAATGTTAAAATTAACAATTAGTTTTCCGGACTTTCAAGGCAACGATGAGAAAATTCATTAACATTTTTCGATTCTTGTATTGCAAAAATACCACTAATTGGGTATAATATAGTAGGGAAAATTATGTATAATTTTGGAATTGAAAACAAATTCAATGTACATAGGAGGAGTTTAACATGTCACAAATTGCAGAAATCATCAAGTACGAAGGCGACAACAGCACTTTCATCTGGAAGCATCCTTGCGAGGACTTCAACTCACTGACACAACTCATCGTTCACGAGAGCCAAGAGGCAATTTTCTTTATGAACGGACAGGCACTCGATTTGTTTGGTGCCGGTCGTTATACCCTTGAAACACAAAACATTCCGCTCATCGGCAAAGCACTAAACCGTGCGACGGGCGACAAAACGCCCTTCCACTGCGAAGTCTATTTCATCAACAAGACCGAGCAGATGTCTATCAAATGGGGCACTGACAGTAAAGTGCAATATGTGGAGCCGACCTACGGCTTCCCGATTTCCATCGGCGCGTCGGGCGAAATGTCTCTCCGTGCCGAGAATAGCCGTAAACTTCTTTTGAAACTCGTCGGTACCGAGAATTACCTCGGTCAGCAGAAACTCGTCGGTTTCTTCCGTGCTTTCCTCATGACTCGCGTCAAGACCTACATTGCGCAGGTGATGAAGGCAAACGCCATCAACATTTTCGAGATTGACGAAAATCTCACGATGTTCTCGGAAGGAATCAAAAATCTTCTCGTCAAAGATTTTGCCGACTACGGCGTGGCTCTCGAACAGTTCTTCGTTACAAACGTTGTCAAACCGGACGGAGATTCCCAATATGAAAAGTTCAAAGAATTGCATTTCCGTCAATACGCAGATATTGCAGAAGCAAAACTCCGTCAGCAGACCGACCTTATTTACGCTCAAACCGAAGCGCAGAAGGTTGTGATTGATTCTCAGGCGCAGGCAACCAAGCGCGCCCAAGAAGGTTATACTTACGCGCAGGAGCGCGGCTTTGACGTTGCCGAAAAGGTGGCTCAGAATGAGGCGGTCGGTCAGTTCACTAATATGGGTGTTGGACTCGGCACAATGGCAGGTGTCGGAGGCGTTGTCGGAGGTGTTGTGGGAAATGCTGTCAACGGTGCCATGAATGCGGCAAGTCAGCCGGCACAAGCGCCCGCAACCGACGATATGGCAACGTTCAAAGCGAAGGTTGAAAAACTGACCGTGATGAAAGATGCGGGACTGATTACCGAAGAAGAATTCGCTTCCATGAAAGCGGAACTTCTCAAGAGCATTCTTTGATAGGAGGACGGAAAGATGAAAAAGAATTTCAAGTATTATGTGCTCGGTTGGGCTGTTCTGTTTGCCTTGTTCAACGTTATCGCATTCTTGTTTGGCGGCGTTGATAATGAAGTGAAATACACATCGTCCTTCTGGATTGGATATGTGTTTATCACAGTTTGTTTCTTTGGACAAATCGTGGTTTCCTTTTTTGCTCTTAATCAAGATAATGCGAAAAAAATGTTTTATAACATTTCCGTTTTCACAACGAGTTATTCGGGATTGATTGCCTCTTTCATTTTTGGCGGACTTTGTATGATTATTCCCGTTTTACCGTATTGGGTGGGTGCGATTCTTTGTGCCATCGTTCTCACTGTCAATATGATCGCCATGCTAAAAGCAAAGGCGGCAACGGATATCGTCACTGACTTAGATAGCAAGATTAAAGCACAAACTTTGTTTATCAAAGCACTGACCGTTGAAGCGGAAAGTCTTATTTCTCGAGCAAAGAGTGAAGACGTCAAAGCCGAATGTCAAAAGGTTTATGAAGCAATCCGATACAGTGACCCGATGTCAAGCGATGCGCTTAGCTCTATGGAAAGTCAGATAACAATCGCCTTCCATAAATTCAGCGAAGCAGTTTCGGCAGATCAAATAGACGCAGTGAAAGAAACTACAAACGAAGTAATCGTTTTGGTTGATGACAGAAACAAGAAGTGCAAGCTTCTCAAGTAATCCGGAGGAAGTATGGCTATCTTCAAATGTAAAATGTGCGGCGGCACAATCGAGTTTGCTGAAGGTGCAACAGTCGGCGTATGCGACAGTTGCGGAACGACGCAAACCCTGCCGCGGATGGATGACGACGTTGTCGCCAATTTGCATAACCGTGCCAACACGCTTCGCCTGAAATGCGAGTTTGATAAGGCAGAAGAAATATACAACAAAATATTGGAAAAGAACCCCGACGATGCGGAAGCGCACTGGGGTGTTATCCTGTGCAAATACGGCATCGAATACGTAGAGGACCCCAAAACGTATAAGCGTGTTCCGACTTGTCACAGAACGTCGTTTGACGCCATTCTTGCCGACGATGATTACAAGGCGGCGATGGCAAACGGCGACGGCGAGCAAAGACGTCTATACGAAGCCGAAGCGAAAGAAATTGACTGTATCCAAAAGGATATTCTTGCTATCGTCAAAAACGAAAAGCCCTTCGACGTATTCATCTGCTATAAGGAAACCGACGCAAACGGAAAGCGCACGCAAGATAGCGTGATTGCCAACGATATTTACTATCAGTTGACGCAGGAGGGCTTCAAGGTCTTCTATGCGGCGATTACGTTGGAAGATAAAATCGGGCGGGAATACGAGCCGTATATCTTCGCCGCGCTTCATAGTGCGAAAGTCATGCTCGTCATCGGTTCCAAGTCGGAATATTTCTCTGCAGTGTGGGTAAAGAACGAGTGGAGCCGTTTTCTCAAATTGATGAAAACCGACCGACAGAAGCTCCTCATTCCGTGCTATCGCGATATGGACGCCTACGAACTCCCCGAGGAGTTTGCTCATTTGCAGGCACAGGATATGAGCAAAATCGGCTTTATCAACGACCTTGTCAGAGGCATCAAGAAGGTTGCCGTCAAAGAAGAAAGCCACACCACCGTCAAGGAGACGGTGGTTGTAAGCAACACTTCTTCCGGCGCCAACGTTACGCCGATATTGGAACGTGCATTTTTGTTTCTCGAAGACGGCAAATGGAATGACGCCGATATTTACTGCGAAAAGGTGCTGGATATTGACCCGAAGAATGCAGAGGCGTATCTTGGCAAACTGATGGTCGAATTGCAAGTGAAAAACCGCAAACAACTCGCCGACTGTGCCGAGCCGTTTGATGACAGAGACAATTATAGCAAAGTTCTCCGCTTTGGCGACGAAGCACTGGAAAATGAAATGCGGGGCTATATTGCGCACATCAATGACCGCAACGAAAACACACGTTTAACGGATATTTACGAAAATGCGCAGTGCTCAATGCGCAATGCTCAATCCGAAGACGCATACAAAAAAGCGGCAGACATTTTCAAATCCATAAGCGGCTTTAAAGATGCCGACGCGCTTGCCGAGGAATGCTTGGAAGAGGCAGAAAAATCCCGTAAAGATGCTGTGTATGCTGGGGCAAAGAGCAAGATGACAGCGAACAAAATAACCGAATATGAAGCGGCTATCAAAATGTTTGAGACCATTTCCGGCTGGCGGGATGCAGATGAGTTAATTTATGCCAGCCAAAAAGAAATAGAGAAACTGAAAGCCAAAGCAGAAGCCGACAGACTGGAAAGAGAACGTCAGGCACAAATCCGCGCCGCACAAGCGGAAAAAGCCAGAAAGCGCAATAAGAAAATCGCGATGATTGCCACGCCCATTGTTTGCGTTTTCATTGCCTTTTTGATTGTGCTGAATGCGGTAATTATCCCTACCAGTAAATATAATGCAGCAATGAAACTGTATAATGACGGCAAGTATACCGAAGCCATCA
>DCHY01000046.1:5138-5648 GCA_002315715.1 Clostridiales bacterium UBA1740
AGAAGCGTGGAACACGATCAAGAATATTAAAGTTGGTGATACATATAAGTTCGGCTCCTATGAGCAAGACAATAACACGTCGAACGGCAAGGAAGAAATCGAGTGGCAGGTGCTTGCCAAAGAGGGAACCAAGATACTGGTCATCAGCAAGTATGCGCTTGATTGCAAACAATATAATACCAGTTATACAAGCGTAACGTGGGAGACTTGTTCCTTGCGCACGTGGTTAAACGGAACCTTCTATGATACCGCATTTGGAGCTACGCAAAAAGCAATGATTCAAAAGACTACGGTCAGTGCCGATAAGAACCCGAGTTACAGTACCAATCCCGGAAACGCAACAAGTGATAACGTGTTCTTACTCAGCATTACGGAAGTCAACAAATATTTCAGCAGCAATGAAGCAAGAAAATGTGTTCCTACCGCATACGCGATTGCACAAGGTGCATACACGAGCAGCAGTTATACCGTAGGTGGCAAAGCCACCTGCTGGTGGTGGCTGCGGTCGCC
>DCHY01000046.1:5746-37282 GCA_002315715.1 Clostridiales bacterium UBA1740
TAGTGACTGTGTCCGCCCCGCTTTGTGGATCGATCTGGCATCTTAACTCTTCGAATCCACACTTTGCCAACGGCAAAGTGAATCGTCCACTCAGCGCCGCAGGCGCAAATCTTTCTCCCCATGAGGGGAGATGTCGCGAAGCGACAGAGGGGTAAATAATCCGCCGAAAGGCGGGCGCACGATTTTTGAAAAACGGCAGGTGGAAAAATGGAGCGAAAACAGAGTGAACTAACCATAATTACAAAAGCAAAAGACCTGTGTTCCTACGTTATGACTGTTACGCAAAAATCTCCGAAGCATTTTCGCTACACTTTCGTCAGCAAATTGCAAAACCTGTCGCTCAGCGCAATTGAAAACCTGTTCCGTGCCAACGAAGTATTTGTTTCAAATCAGGATGTTTCGGCGCAAAAGCAACGTCTTGAATTCCAGCGTGCCGCCATGACTGATTTGAAAATTCTCGGATATATGGCATTGCTTTCTATGGAGCAGGATTGTATTCTTCCAAAGCAATACGAGCAGATTGCAAGGCAAGTAACGGACTGCCAAAATCTGCTCGGTGCTTGGATGAATAGTGACAGAAGACGATTACAGCCGTGATTTTCGCGAGTCTCGGCTTTAATCCGGGGATTCGGTTGAATGGGCTCTGCTGGTGGTGGCTGCGGTCGCCCGGCAATAATCAGAACAACGCCGCCAATGTCAACAATGACGGTTCGGTCAATTCCAATGGCAACAATGTCAACAATGATAATGACTGTGTCCGCCCCGCATTACTCCCAAATGGCGAGAAATCTGTCGCATGCGCGTCGGTCGGTGTCGGGAGTAAAGGAATCGAATTCCTTCTCGAAGAAATTCGGGAAAACACATGTCGGCGGAAAGATCTTACGCATAGTCACTATGTTTTTGATCTTTACGGTGAATGGCTACTTGCGCGCAGGCGGTCATTCATCCCGCCGATGATTTTTTATTTATGACAGACTACGAAAAGATTTGTGATTTTGAAAATCTCTATAAAGCACATAAAGTTGCTCGATTGAGCAAACGGACTACTCGTGAGGTTATTGATTTTGAAATGAACCTCGCCGAAAATCTGACCACGATTTCAGACAATTTGAAAAACGGCACCTATCAAATGAGCGGGTATTACAGTTTTATGGTGCATGATCCAAAAGACCGCGTGATACATGCCCTCCATTATCGTGATCGCGTTGTTCAGCATTGTATCTGCGACGAGGTGCTCGCTCCAACGCTCGATAAGCGTCTGATTTTCGATAACGCCGCCTGCCGCATTGGCAAAGGAACACATTTTGCGATGGAACGCCTGACGGGATTCTTGCGTGAATTCTATCATAAACACGGAGCAAACGGCTATTTTCTGAAATGTGATATCCGCAAATTTTTCGATAACATTGACCACGTAATTCTCAAACAGAAGCTGCAAAAGGTTTTCAGGGAAGAAAAAATGTTGTCGCTGTTTTATCAGATTATCGACAGCTACGAAAAATCGCCGGGAAAAGGCATTCCGCTTGGCAATCAAACAAGCCAATGGTTTGCAATTTATTATCTTGACGGACTTGACCGCTTAATTAAAGAAAAACTGCAAATACGATTTTATTCCCGATATATGGACGATTGTGTTCTTATTCATGAAGATAAAGAATATCTGAAGCAATGTTTGGAAATCATGCAGGATTATGCCGAAAATGAATTACATATTTCTTTTAATGAAAAGACGGAAGTTTTTCCAATCAAAAACGGCGTTGATTATCTCGGCTGGCATTTTTATATGACCGACACCGGAAAGGTTATCCGAAAAGTTAAGCAAAGTACAAAGGTCAAATATAAGCGTAAATTGCGTTATTTTCAAAAAGCATATGCCGAAGACAAAATCGACCTTGATGATATAAAGCAAGTGCTTTCGAGTTACCGTTCTCATCTGTCTTTTGGACACACATACAATCTTCAAAAGAAAGTGATGGGAGAGTTTGTGCTTAGAAGAGGGGAAAATAAGGATACAGTGATAATTTATGAAATAGATAAAATAGAATTATTCTGATGAGCGAAGGCAAGTACTTAAGTATTGAAATATTATTCTGTTGATGATAAACTCAAAAAGATAAAACAGCATATTTTTCCAAGGAGGCCGTCGTATGAAGAAGAAAAAGAATCCAACCTCGTGTTTTGACCCTGCCCTTGCCGAGCAGTTGAAAGAATATTATCAACAGCACGACTTCACCGGGCATATTGTCGGTTACGATGCCTCCAAGAGCACGCCCGAAAGGGATATCATATTCGCCAAAGCAAAGAAATATTGCGCGCTGTCATGGATTGACCAGATGTCGGCGCTGGGCGTGGAATATTCCTCCTGCAATTATTCCAACGCGTACCCGCTGAAAGCTTTATCCAAAGCCAACAGCGAATACATTGCCATGCAGGTTGCCGATATTATGACCGACCCGCAAAAGGCGCAAGCCGCCATCGACACCTTCTTCACAACCCTACAACCGGTTCTCGAAGCCGGATTTACGAGTCTTTCCAAATCTCTCAAAAAGTCCGTGGAAGAACTGACCGAAGACGAAATTCACATGGTGGTAGATAAAGTTGCCGAACTGTATATGAACGAAACCATGAAGGAGTTGGCAACGGCGCAGCAGGCACCCGAAATCGCCGGTGTTACAAAGCAGAACGGTGCACATTCCGACTTCAATGAATCGGTCGGAGAGAATCACGACAAGATTGATTTTATTCGCAAATGGGAGCATTCCCGCACCGGATTCGGCGCTCTTTTGTCGCTCGACCAAATGTTGGAAGTGACACCAGAAGCGGAAGGCGAAATGCATGAAGTGTTCGGAGAAGGCGACGCCGATGCCGAAAAAGCACTTCTCGAGGAATTCAAGAAAACCTTGGATGCCGACGAACTGAAACTGACAGACCTTTTATTGGCAGAGACAAAGCAAACAGATATCGCCGCGGCTCTCGGTATCTCACAAGGTGCCGTTTCCAAACGCAGAGCCAAACTGAGAGAAAAACTGGTTGCTTTTTTACAAAACTGAATCGCAAACCGCATTGCCCTCGGAGAAATCCGGGGGCTTTTTTCGTTCTCAAAATTATTTTGAAAAATTTTTATTCTCGAGGAATAAAACGCAATTCTCATGTCGGGGTAGTTATGGAGGGAAGCTGCAATGCATTCCTATCGTCGGACAAACGGCGACAATTGAATACCCCTGCCCCGAGAGGATACAAACGGGATGCGGAACTTGCCATGACAACAACGGTTCGTGAAACCGAAACGTTGTGCCGAGGAGGAAGGCGTAGAAATACGCTCCATACGGAACCGGCAAAGCGAGTCGCTATCACATCCTATCGCACGCGGTCAAAAAGAGCGCAGGAACGTATCGGGGCAGTCAGATTGGAGAGTGCGAGGCGAAGCAAACTTCCTCTTGCAAAACGGAACACTCTGCCGATCGATGCGGTAAGCGGAAAGGACAAACTCCGCCGAAGGAGCCGCATTGTTTTTTGGATCCGTACCTATTCGGGGTACGGGTCTTTTTGCTTTTTTAATTTACTCCATAAAGGAGAGAAGGCTGAATACTATCACAGACGACGTTCCTCCCGGGCTATACTTCGCCACGGGCAACACTTCCATTGAAGGCGGTGTCTGCGATTGGATTCGCAAATTCAAAAAAGAACACCCCACGCTGACTTTTGTAGCCATCGACACCTTTCAATTGATCAGAACGGCAACGGCAGACGTTTCCTATGGCAACGATTATGCCGAACTGCAACCGCTTCGAGAATTGGCGGAAGAGTTGCAAATCTGTCTTCTGCTGGTTCATCATCTCCGAAAGATGGGAGACAAAGACCCCATCAACAAACTGTCCGGCAGTACCGGTATTGCCGGCGCGGTGGATGCTATTTATGTTTTGGAAAAGAACGAACGCATGCCGAACAGGAGATTGATATCTACTTCACCCACATCGGAAGCCTCAGCCGTTTCGGCACGGAATCCATTGATGGCACAGAAAGCAAGTAAACCACCCAATTCCCAGACAACAGAAAAGGACAGACGACCAAAATCGTCTGTCCAATCCCTCGAAGCCCGCATTACGCAAAACATCCTTATGAGAAGGAGCGTAACGTGAGTGCCTTTTTGAAACGCCGTCAGGCTTTTGAATCTTCTTGGTTGTCTTTCTTGAATACCGTCAAAACGCAACCGAGCACGGCAATGATAATCCAAGCAAGGATAAGACGCGTCCAGCCCGGATTTTCGGCATCGCCGGCAATGAAAGAGAAGAGCACGTTGGCACCGGCGGCAAACAGATAGCCGGCACAGTCCAAAACGCCGTTGGCACCGGAAACGTGGCCGGTAGTGCCAAGACTCGGAATGTAAATAGACCAAAGAGTCGAAGAAACGATACCCGTCAAAATCATGGCGATGAGAAAGACGAAGAGTTGAACCCAAAGGTTCTGGATAGGGAGCATCAAAGCAAAACAAGCGGCGGAAAGCGCAAACAGAATGAAAATCACGAGTTTGACTTTACCCTTGCAAAGACGGTAGAGCAAAAGCGCCATAAAGGAAGAAACGGAGGTGACAAGCGCGATAACCGAGGTGACGATCTTGGCAAAATCGGAAGACTGAGAAAGATACCCTTGGATGAAAGAAGGCATCCAATAAGAAAGCGTCGTGCCGAAGATTTCGCAAATGCCGCCGATCAAAAGGAAGTAAACGAAATTCGGAAGCAGGAAAATCTTGAGAATCTCCTTGACGGACACTTCCTTTTTCTCGGTTTCTTCGGGCAAAGCAAACGCTTTTTTCTTTTCCATGACACTGATGAAAAGGAAGAGAAAAGCCGCGAAAACGAGAATGATGATACCCGAAACCAAGAAGGCGTTTTTCCAACCGAGTCCGGTGACGAAGAACGTCGCGATAAACGTCGAGAAAGAGCAGAAGAAACTGAAAAAGGCACAGATGGTGCGGGCGTATTGCGGTTCCACGCCGGCGGTGATGAGTTTCATCATCGGTCCGCGCAGCATCGAAAGGCCGAAACCGAACACGGCAAAGCAGAGAATGGAAATCCAGTATATGCCGGCAATCGGGAAAATGACGATAGAAGCGCCGGAAAGCAAAAATCCGATGGTAATCATCCATTTGGGCGGTGCAAAGTCACCGATAATACCGTTGACGAGCTGACCTGCCGCATACATCACGAGATACACGGATTGCATGATGTCGAGGTGGTTTTCGCTGAGCAAACCGAGCGAAAGAATATCCATACGGGAAAGTCCGAGCAACTTTCTCACGTAATAACTGAGCATATAGGCAAAACAAAAGACAAAACCGATGAGAAGCGCTTTCTTCAGAGCGCTTTTTTTTGCGTTTTCCATAGTGTCCTCACAAAGACTAGATTTTTACCGCGTTATTATATCACTATCTCGACAAAAAGTCAAATCTATTTTGAATGTTATTTCGTTTTGCCGTGAAATTTGATACTCCATCGCCGCGCTTCGGCAGGTTATTTCTTTTTTTCACAATCCGTCGGTTTTTCTTGACATTTCGCGTTTATTTTGGTAAAATGTAATGGTATTAAAATATTTGGAGGTTTATTATGAATATCACGAAAATGAAAGAAAATTCCGCATTGACGATTCTTCTTGAAGGAAGATTGGATACTGCCACGGCACCGATGCTCGAAAGCGTCATTACCGGCGAACTCTCGGACGTTACGGATCTGTGCTTTGACCTTCAAAATCTTGAATATATCTCTTCCGCCGGACTTCGTCTGCTTTTGACGGCTCAGAAAATCATGAACAAACAAGGGCAGATGACGGTGAAAAACGCCAATGACGCCATCAAAGAAATCTTTGAAATCACCGGATTTTCCGATATTTTGACTGTTGCTTAATTGAGGGGTAACTTATGCTTGTTGGGCTGAAAATGGGAGCGGCGGCGTTAGCGCCGGTCCTTCTTGCTTTTTTATTGTATCTGTTTGATACCAAAACGAAATTCGGCAAACTGAAGAATATGCACAAACAGTTGATCGTCGGCGTCGTGTTCGGTGCTTTGGCATGCCTTGCCACACAGTTCGGCATTCCGTACGACAACTACATGATGAACGTACGCAGCGCCGCCCCTTTGACGGCGGGACTCGTCTTCGGCGGTCCTTCCGGCATCATCGCCGGCGTCATCGGCGGTCTTTACCGTTGGTTCAGCGTGTATTGGGGCGTTCCCATGTACACGAGAATCGCTTGCTCACTCGCTACGGTATTGGCGGGCGTGTTTGCTGCCATTTGCCGAAAATTCATGTTCAACGGCAAAAAAACTTCGTGGTTTTACGGCGTGTTTCTTGCTATCGCCACCGAAGTCGTGCATATGCTTCTCGTTTTCTTGACGCATATGGATGATATCATGACGGCTTTTGCCGTCGTCAAAAAGACGGCGGTGCCGATGATTGCCGCCAACGCCGTTTCACTCTTTATGTCTTTGCTTTTCGTTTCTCTCGTCTCCAAGAGAAGAATGAGAAAAGAGATGCCTGTCGGCATGACGGAAACTGCACAAAAGCAGGACAAGGGCACTCGCACCATTACCCAGACGTTCTCCTTGCACCTGCTTGTCAGCGTCTTCGTTGCATTCGTTGCCACCATCGGTTTTACCTATTTTTTGCAGGATAACGTTGGCAACCTCGAGGCAACCGACCTTTTGACCATCAATATCAACGACGTCAAATCCGACATTTCGGGTACCGTAAACAGCGAAATCGAAAAGAAACTGAAAAACGTTGCCAATAACGTTGAAAAGAACACGACCGATTTCGGTGAGGGCGCATGGGATTCCGAAAACGATTTGTCTCGTACGAAGTTCTTGTACGGTAACTTGGGCAACATGACGGAAATCTACTATATCGACACAAACGGTGATGTCATAGCTTGTTCGGATGAACAGTATGTTCGTAACTTCAATTTGCACGATTCCGAACAGTCGAAAGCCTTTTTGTTCCTTCTTGATGAACCGTACAACCGTCTGACTTTCGTGCAGGATTATATGCCGATGGGTTACGATTCGACGGAATACCGAAAATTTGCCGCCATTCAGCTGAAAAACGGCGGAATTTTGCAAATTGCCGCCGACAAATCCTCTTTCCAGGTTTTGATTCGCGAAACGATGGACTCGGCGGCGACCAACCGTCACATCGGGCAGAGCGGTTTTATTTTCATCGTCAACCCCGACGACAAGGATAAACCCATCATCAGCGCGCCGGAAGGCACGGTTTCCACCGATGACGTTTTGACGTTTACCAAAACCGTTTCGGAACTCGAAAACGGAAAAATGCTGACATACGAAACCGCCGACGGTACATCCTATTATTATATGAAGGACGTCGTCGAAGGCTATCTCGTCGTCGCCTGCATTCCCGTATCCGAGGCCGATTTCTCCCGCGACATTTCGGTATACATCGGTGCTTTCATGCAGCTCGTCGTCTTCTTTATCCTGTTCCTCGTCGTTTTCTTCCTCATTAAAAACATCATCATCGACAACATTCACAAAATCAACTCGTCACTCGCCAAAATCACGAACGGTGATTTGTCGACGCGCGTCGACGTTCACGAGAACGAAGAATTTGCGAGTCTGTCGGACGACATCAACACCACCGTTTCCCGTCTGAAAGAATATATTTCCGAAGCGGAGAAGCGTATCGATCAGGAACTTGCCTATGCAAAATCCATTCAGCATTCGGCACTTCCTTCGGTCTTCCCGCCGTATCCCGACAGAACCGAATTCGATATCTACGCCACCATGAATACCGCCAAGGAAGTCGGCGGCGATTTCTACGATTTCTACCTTTTGAACAACGATCGCTTGGCATTTTTGATTGCCGACGTTTCGGGCAAGGGAATTCCCGCCGCCATGTTTATGATGACGGCAAAGACCATGCTCAAGAGCTATACCGAAACGGGTATCGGCGTTGCCGACGTCTTCACGCTTGCCAACCAAAAGCTGTGCGAGTCCAACGAAGCCGGTATGTTCGTTACCGCTTGGATGGGCATCCTCGATTTGAAGTCCGGCGTTTTGAAATTTGCCAATGCCGGTCATAATCCTCCGCTGATCAAACACAAAGACGGATCCTTTGAGTATCTGAAATCCAAGCCCGGTCTTGTGCTTGCCGGCATGGATGGGATAAAATACCGCGAAAACGAAATGACGCTTGTCCCGGGTGACGAACTCTTCCTTTACACCGACGGCGTTACCGAGGCGACGGATGCCAACACCGTCCTCTTCGGAGAAGAGAACCTCAAAAACACTCTTGACACCTGTCAAAACAGAACGGCAAAGGGCCGTTGCGATACCGTGATTGACGCGGTCAACGCCTTCGTCGGTGAAGCACCGCAGTTTGACGACATCACGATGCTGTCTTTGCGTTATCAGTGTTCGGATGAAAAAGGAGATGAAAAAAACGTGAAAGAATTGACTATCGAAGCGAAGATTGAGAATATCGAAGCCGTTACCGAGTTTGTCGATAACGAACTGGAACTTCTCGACTGTTCACCCCGTGCTATGATGCAGATTAACGTGGCTATTGACGAACTCTTCGGCAATATCGCCAACTACGCCTATCATCCGGGACACGGCCCTGCGACCGTCCGCGTCGAAGTCGTCGAAGAGCCCCTTTCCGTCGTCATTACCTTTATTGATGCCGGACAGCCGTTTGATCCTCTTGCAAAAGACGATCCCGATATCACCGCCAGTGCCGAAGACCGTGAAATCGGCGGACTCGGCATCTTCATGGTCAAGAAAACCATGGACGAGGTCGGCTATGAGTACAAAGACGGCAAAAACATTTTGACAATCAAGAAAAAACTGAATTAACGGAGAACAATCATGTTGCAAATCACAGGTGAGTGCAAAGGCGATACCGTCGTTGCCAAAGTCGAAGGAAGAGTGGATTCCACCAATGCCGGTATCTTAGATACCGAACTCGAGAAAATCGATACGGCAGAACAGTTGATTCTGGATATTGAAAATCTCGAATACATATCCAGCGCCGGTCTTCGTGTCATTCTCAAATACAGAAAGAAACATCCCACCCTCGAACTTATCAACGCTTCGAGCGAAGTGTATGAAATTTTCGATATGACGGGCTTTACCGAGATGATGACCGTCAAACGCGCCTATCGCCGCGTATCCGTCGAAGGGTGCGAGGTCATCGGTCAGGGTGCCAACGGCAAAGTGTACAGAATCGACCCCGACACCGTCGTGAAGGTATACCTCAACCCCGATTCGCTTGCCGACATCGAGCATGAAAGAGACGTCGCGAGAAAAGCGCTCGTCCTCGGCATCCCCACCGCCATTTCGTACGACGTCGTTAAGGTCGATGACCATTACGCCTCCATGTTCGAAATGCTCAACGCCAAGTCGTTCTCGAAACTCATCGCCGCCGACGCCGCCAATCTTGACAAGTGCGCCGTGATGTACGTGGATCTTTTGAAACTGATTCATTCCACGGAAGTGCCGGCAGGACAGCTTCCCGATCAGCGCGCCGTTCTTCTCGGTTGGATGAAGGACTTGAAAGGACAGCTTCCCGACGAAGTACACGCAAAACTCACCGCCATGTGCGAAGAAATTCCTTTCGATAACCATATGATTCACGGCGATTACCACACCAAGAATATCATGCTCCAAAATGACGAAGTCATTTTGATTGACATGGATACGTTGGCTGTCGGTCACCCCGTATTGGAATTTGCGTCTATTTACAACGCCTACATCGGCTTCGGTGCTCTCGATACCGACATCGTGACGAAATTCTTGGGCTTCGATTACAAAATCGGACTTGAACTTTGGAAAAAGACGCTGACAATGTACTACGGTACCGAAGACGAAAGTGTCTTGGCACTTCGTGAAAAACAGGCAAAGTGCGTCGGTTTTATCCGCCTTCTTCGCCGTACGATCAAGAGAAAGGGCGATCCCGCCTTTATCGAGCATTGCAGAAAAGAACTGATTACGCTCGCAGGAGAACTTGACACATTGATTTAACGAAAGAGGAAAGACATGTACTTTCATCCCGATTTTCATATGCATTCCTCTTTTTCCGACGGAAGCGATACGCCGGCGGAATTGATTGAAAACGTCAAGCGCGCGGGACTTGATATTTTTTCATTGACCGATCACGACACCTACGACGGGTGTGCGGAAGTGAAAAAATTGTTGAAACCCGGCGATCCCGTTTTCCTCGGCGGCATTGAACTGTCTTGCGAAGACGACCTCGGAAAATACCACGTTTTGGGTTATTGCTACGACGTGAAGAAGGAATCCATCCGAAACGCCGTGCAAATCACCCACAATGCCAGACGCAAAAAGGCGGGCAACCGCATTCGCTTTTTGGAAGACGTATATCATTTTTCTTTGACTGACGAAGAAAAAGAGGAATTATTACATCACGAAAACCCCGGCAAGCCCCATTTCGCCGCTTTGATGGTGAAAAAGGGATATGTCAAAGATAAGACGGAAGCGTTCGCCATTTTGAACGAATATCACGAAAAAGAGCGCCGTCTGACGCCTGCCGAGGCGATCGACGCCGTGCTTTCCGCCGACGGTATTCCCGTTTTGGCGCACGGTATTTTGGCGGACGGCTCGAAAAATCTCAACGAGGAACAAATCCGAATGAGGGTAGAGCGTCTGAAGGGCTTCGGCTTGATGGGACTTGAGTGCTATTACTCCACCTTCACCGAAGAACAAAAAGACATCATGCTGCGTTTGGCGGACGAGTATCACTTGCTCGTTACGGCAGGGAGCGATTATCACGGAAAGAATAAAACGATTCCCCTCGGAACGACCAATTCGCCGGACCCCGAACGCATGACGAAATTCTATCGTGCTATCGAGTTTCTTCTCGGTATCGATTGATACGCAAAACGTTGCCACCGCATCGGTGGCAGCGTTTTGTTTTTTGCTTTGACTTTGGCGGTTGACAAGCAAAAGAAAAATCTTTATAATGATTTTATTGAATGAAAAAGGCGGCACATATGAACGAACAAGAACGCGATGCCCTCTATGCCGAACTCCTCGGCGAAATGATAAGAATAGAAACGGTTTCGGTATCCGGGGAGCATAACCCCGACAAATTCGAGCCTTTTCACGATTGTCTTCCCAATCTGTTTCCCCACATCTATGAGAAACTCGAGGTCGGGAAGTTTGACGGCAGTCTTTTGATGCGTTGGCAGGGACAGTCAAAAGAAAATCCTTTGATGTTTATGAGCCATCACGACGTGGTGGCGGCGACCGGTCAATGGCAGTATCCTCCGTTTTCCGGTACGGTTGCCGACGGCAAACTTTGGGGACGCGGTACCCTTGACACCAAGGGAAGTCTCTTTGCCATGCTGAGAGCCGCCGATGAACTTGCCGCGAGCGGTTTTGTACCGAAACACGATATTTGGTTTGAGAGTGCCTGCAACGAGGAAACCGACGGCAGCGGTGCCGACGCCATCACGAAAGAACTTGAAAAACGCGGCATTCGTTTTGCCGCCGTGTTTGACGAGGGCGGCTTTGTCCTGCACGATCCGATAGGCGGCGCCGATGCCGATTTTGCGGTCGTCGGAGTCGGAGAGAAGGGCACGGCGGATTTGAAATTCGTCGCGAAATCCCGCGGGGGCCATGCCTCCACCCCCGGCAAGAACACACCGCTTGTCCGCCTCGGCAAATTTATGGCTGCGGTGGAAAAATCCCATATTTTTGACGTACAATTAAACGACGTGACGGCGGAACTTTTGTATCGCTGCTCAAAACATATGAAGGGCGCGCTCGGTTTTCTGTTTCGCCATTCACGTCTGTTTTCGCCGCTGCTTTGTTTCTTGATGCCGAAAGTATCCGCCACCGGCGCCGCTATGATGAGAACCACCGTGGCGTTTACCATGGCGAAGGGCTCGGAAGGGACGAACGTCTTGCCCGAGAACGCCTACGTAATCGGCAATATGCGCTTTTCCCATCATCAAGGGCAAGAGGCTTCCTTTGACGCCATTCGTCGCATAGCGGCGAAATATGACGTAGAGATGGAGGTTTTGGACCCCGGATTCACCTCTGCGGTCTCGGATTTCCGGTCATCTGCGTTTTCCGCCTTGGAACATGCCGTAGCGTTTGCTTTTCCCAATGTGGAAACCACGCCGTATATCATGACGGGTGCCAGCGACTGCCGCTATTTTTCACGGGTTTCGGACAACTGTTTCCGCTTTTGCCCGTTTACCATCACCGACGAGCAGTTGACGACTATTCACGGTATCGACGAAAACGTGACGGTGGAGGGGCTTCACCGCGCCGTCGATTTTTACAGTTATTTGATGAAAGAGGATTGAGAAATGTCTGAAAATGAAAAGAAATATCAAGGTTTGAATTTAAGCGCCAAGTCGTTTATCACCGCCATCGCCGTCATTTTCGCTCTGATGGTTTTGACCTACGTTTTGACCTTCCTTATCCCCGGCGGTGCATACGACCGCCTGGACGGAAAAGTGGTAGAGGGCAGTTATCATTCGGTGGAAGGCGGCATTCCTTTTTACCGCTGGATTTTATCGCCGTTTTTAGTCCTCGGTGCAGAGGGCAGCGGTACTTTGATTGCCGTTATCGCCTTTCTCCTTGTCATCGGCGGCGTGTTTAACGCCCTCGGCGAACACGGCCTTATGGCGTATATGCTCGGAAAAATCACTTCCAAATTCGGCAAACAGCGCTATAAACTTTTGGCTGTCACCTCGTTTTTCTTTATGGCAATGGGCGCCGCCATCGGCTCTTTTGAAGAGTGCGTGCCGCTCGTTCCCATCGTCGTCGCTTTGGCTTTATCCCTCGGTTTTGACGCGCTGACGGGCATGGGCATGAGTTTGCTTGCCGTCGGTTGCGGCTTTGCCTCCGGCGTTTGCAATCCCTTTACCGTCGGCGTCGCGCAACAACTTGCGGGGCTTCCGATGTTTTCGGGCATTTGGCTTCGCTTGCTCGGATTCGTGCTGATTTACGCTTTGCTTTTGACGTTCCTTTATTTTCACGCCAAAAAAGTCGAAAAGCCCATCAATAGGGAAGTTGAGGACAACTTTGTCAAGGACGCTGCCATGGACCGCGGTCTTTTGGTGTTCGTTTCGATTATCGGATTCGGTATTTTGCTCGTTCTTTCTTCGAGCTTTTTGACTTTCCTTCAGGATTACACCATGATTATCGTTGCCGTCATGTTTTTGGTAGGCGGCATCGCCGCCACCCTCGTTTCGGGCATGGGAGTCA
Source organism: Clostridiales bacterium UBA1740 (assembly GCA_002315715.1). Lineage (GTDB taxonomy): Bacteria > Bacillota > Clostridia > Oscillospirales > CAG-272 > UBA1740. Next base: position 18,993 of record DCHY01000046.1, read on the forward strand.
AAACGCTCGGCAAATCCTTTGGCAAAGGCGTTCTCGGAATTTGCCCCGCCGTGTTGATGATTTTGATGGCTTCCTCCATCAAATACACCTTGGACGAAGCAAACGTCCTCGATACCGTCTTGCACGGAGCGGTTGATTTGGCACAGGTCATGCCGAAATGGGTGATCATCCTCTTTATTTACCTCATCGTCCTCGTCATGAACTTCTTTATCGGCTCCGGCAGTGCCAAAGCCTTTATGCTCATTCCCCTCATCGTTCCGCTCGCGGCACAGTTCGGCATCAGCGCCCAACTTTGCATCGTGGCATTTGCCTTCGGCGACGGATTCTCCAACGTATTTTATCCCACCAACGCGGCGCTTCTCATCAGCCTCGGCCTTGCCGACGTCAACTACGCCGATTGGGTCAAGTGGAGTTATAAATTCCAGCTTGCCAACCTCGTCTTAACATCGCTTTTGCTTCTTCTCGGCTTGGCAGTTGGATATTGAATTTCGGCGGTGAAAACCAACTTCGGTTTTCACCGCTTTTTTCATCTTGACAAAATTCGAGCGCGCGCGTATAATAAGGACGTTTGAATTTTGAAAGAAGATTTGTATGAACCGTGATTTAACAGTCGGCGCTCCCGGCAAAGTGCTTTGGCGATTCTGCCTGCCGCTTTTTGCCAGCGTGATTTTTCAACAACTTTATAACGTAGCGGACAGCTTAGTCTGCGGCAAATTCGTCGGCAACAACGCCTTGGCTGCCGTCGGCAACAGTTACGAGATCACTTTGATCTTCTTGGCGTTCGCCTTCGGCGCCAACATCGGTTGTTCCGTCGTCATCGCCCGTCTTTTCGGAGCGAAACAGTACAAAGATATGAAAACGGCGATTTATACCTCCCTTATCGCCATCGGCGTTCTGTGCGCGTTTTTGATGTTGGTGGGACTCGTATTCTGCAAGCCGTTTTTGCGTCTTATCAGCACTCCTGCCGAAATCATGGACGATTCCGCCCTGTATCTTACCATTTATATTTTCGGTTTGCCTTTCGTCTTTTTTTATCACGTCGCAACGGGTATTTTCACGGCGCTCGGGGATTCCAAAACTCCGTTTTGGTTTTTGGCTTGTTCCTCTCTTGCCAACATCGGCATGGATATCCTTTTCGTCAAATCGTTCCATATGGGTGTCGCCGGCGTTGCGTGGGCAACCTTCATTTGCCAAGGCATCAGTTGCCTTCTTGCCGTTCTCGTCATCTTTTTGCGTCTGTCCAAAATCAAAACGGACAAGCCCGCCGCTTTTTCCAAAAACTTGCTTTTTGACTTCTTGAAAGTCGCCGTGCCAAGCACGCTTCAGCAGAGTTTTATCTCCGTCGGCAATATCGTGATTCAGGACGTCATCAACGGTTTCGGACCGGAAGTCATCGCCGGCTATGCCGCCGCCATCAAACTCAACAACATGGCGATCGGTGCTATCTTGACATTCGGAAACGGTATGTCCAACTACGTGGCACAAAACATCGGTGCCGAAAAGCCCGAAAGAATCAGGGACGGATTCTTTGCCGCTTGGCGCATGGTTTGGGCGCTTTGCGTGCCTATTGCACTTGCCTATTATTTCGGCAGCACGGCGCTTATCTCCCTGTTTTTGGAAAATCCCTCGGGAGAAGCCCTGCAAACCGGCGTGCTGTTCCTCAAAAACGTAGGTCCTTTTTACTTCCTCGTTTCCTTGAAACTTCTTTCTGACGGCGTGCTTCGCGGAACGGAGAGAATGAAGGCGTTTATGACCGCCACCTTCTCGGATTTGATTTTGCGTGTCGTCCTCGTCAAAATTTTGGCGTCCACCGTCCTCGGCGTGCGCGGTGTATTTCTTCCTTGGCCCATCGGCTGGGGCATCGGCGTCGGCTTGTCGCTTTGGTTCTCGTCAAAGAGCATGAAGAAATCGACAAATCCCGTCACGGATTGACACGGCACATAAACCGTGGTACAATACTATATAGAAAAATTTATAAACAGAGGTGTTTATCATGTTTCGCAAAATAAAAACCTATTCTTGGGGTTATTTTATGTTTGCCGTCCTGCTTATGGCGGTTGGCGGTTGTTTCCTCGCCTTTTGCAAAGAGGAACTTCTCGAGAAAGCCGTTTTGATTATCGGCGCGCTTCTCACCGTGTTTGCCATCGTGTTCGGCGTCTTGACGCTTTCTCATAAGACGCGCGGTGCCTCTTTCTTCTTCCGCATGACCTTCGCCATTCTCGCTTTGATCGGCGGTGTCGTCACCATGATTTTAAGAGAGGGCGCCATCAGTATCGTCTTGGATATTGCCGGTCTGCTTCTTATCATTGACGGCTCTTTCAAACTCCAAACGACCGTACGCATGAAGACGTTTTATAACCCGATTTGGTGGATCATGCTCGTCATTTCCGTTCTCTCCATCCTCGGCGGTTTCTTCATGGTCAAGGGCGGTATCGATAATACCGTTCTTCGTTCCGTCCTTTTGGGCACAACGCTTGTCATCGACGGCATCGGAAACCTGCTTTCGACCTTCGTCGTTCCCATCAACGCCGCAAGAGAGAAGACGGAGATCCTCGCCGAGAATGCCGAGGAAATCTCCGAGATTGCGCAAGATGTTCCCGAACAAACGAACTAAAAAACAAAGCCGAAGGTTGCTCCCCTTCGGCTTTGTTTGTTATATAAAAAAGAGGTAAACGCTCGTTTACCTCTTGGTGCGGGTAACAGGAATCGAACCTGCACAACCTTGCGATCACAAGAACCTGAATCTTGCGCGTAGCGAAGCGGCGTGACGGTAGTGAATAATGCCCGGTGGGCATTAGAGCCGGAGCGTGACCGAGCCGCAGCGAGAACTGCCAGTTCTGCAGACGCAAAAAAAGCACCTACCGAAGTAAGTGCCTGGTGCGGGTAACAGGAATCGAACCTGCACAACCTTGCGATCACAAGAACCTGAATCTTGCGCGTCTGCCAGTTCCGCCATACCCGCATATAAAATTGTGAAAACCTGAATCTTGCGCGTAGTGAGCGAAGCGAACGGCCGAGGAGTCTTTGAAAACCTTCCGGTGGACGGTTTTCCCTCCGAGGTGACCGAGCCGCAGCGAGAACTGCCGCTTCCGCCATACCCGCATATGGATTTTACAACACGTGAATTTTAACACAAATGACGGGATAAGTCAAGGGCTTTTGTAAGTTTTTTCGCAGCACGCTGCTTTTTGACGCCATCCCTTGACTTTACGCGCGTTTCTTGGTATAATGAGGCGTAAAAATACAGAAGGAGATGTCCTATGAAATACAGAAATGACCGTGTTCTCGGCTATGATCTCGGCAGTTTGCCGGAAGCCCCCGTCGAAGCACTTGAGAAACTCTCACTTCGTGCCGCTACCGACGGTATCGTTTTGTTGAAAAACGAAGGAGGCGTTTTGCCTTTTAAGAAAGGCGAAAAGATCGCCGTCTTCGGCAGAATCGCGAGAGAATACTATAAGAGCGGTACCGGATCGGGCGGTATGGTAAACGTCAATTACGTGACCAATATTTTGGATTGCCTCAACAAACGTGACACCGTCAAAACCGACGCTACGCTCAATGCGTATTACGAAGCATGGATGAAGGATCATCCCTTTGACAAGGGCGCCGGCTGGGCACAGGAGCCGTGGTGCCAGCAAGAACTTAACATTCCCCGCGAAACCGTCAACGCCGCGGCCACCCGCACCGACGTGGCACTCGTCGTAATCGGCAGAACGGCAGGAGAAGACAAAGACAATTCGGCGGACGAAGGCAGTTATCTTCTGACGCATGAAGAGGAAGAAGTCCTTCGCAAGGTATCTTTGGAATTCTCCCGTGTCGTCGTCGTTTTGAACGTCGGCAACGTCATGGATATGTCCTTCGTTGAGAAATATAACGTTTCTGCCGTTTTGTACGTTTGGCAGGGCGGTATGTGCGGCGGCGAAGCCGCGGCACGGGTGCTTCTCGGTGAAGTATCGCCTTCCGGCAAACTTTCCGACACTATCGTGAAAAACATCAACGACTATCCGTCTATGAAAGATTTCGGCGCCGACGACCGCTTGGTTTACAACGAAGATATTTACGTCGGCTATCGCTATTTTGAAACCTTTGCCAAAGACAAAGTTTTGTATCCGTTCGGCTTCGGCCTTTCCTATACGACGTTCGCCATCGACAGCCAATTGACGGTGAAAGACGGTACGTATACCGTCAGTGCCACTGTGAAAAACACCGGTGACAAAGAGGGAAGAGAAGTCGTAGAAGCCTACGTCGAAGCTCCCGAAGGAAAACTCGGCAAACCTGCCCGTGTCCTCGTCGCTTTTGCCAAGACCAAAACGTTGCAGCCGAATGAGAGCGAAACGCTCACTTTGACCTTTGAAAACAAGCGCTTTGCGTCCTATGACGACGCGGGCAAAACCGGTCACAAGAGCGCTTTCGTGCTCGAAGCCGGTGCTTACGGCGTCTATGTCGGTGAAGACGTACGCGCCGCTATGAAAATCGGCGAATTTACGCTTGCCGATACCGTCGTCGAACAGTCGGAAGAAGCCTTGTCTCCCGTCACTCCCTTTGACCGCATGGTCAACCGCGGCGGCAAAGTCACTTATGAAGCGGCACCTCTGCGCACCTACGATATGTTCGAGCGCATGCAGAATAGACGCCCGGCAGATCTTCCTTATTCCGGCGACAAGGGTCTGAAACTCAAAGACGTTGTCGACAAGAAATGCTCCATGCGAGACTTTCTATCTCAACTTTCCAACGAAGACTTCGCTTGCCTCGTCCGCGGAGAAGGCATGAACAGCCCGAAAGTCACCCCCGGAACCGGCAGCTGCTTCGGCGCTGTCACCGATTCGCTCATCGGCTTCGGCATTCCGATTGCCTGCACCACCGACGGTCCCTCCGGCATCCGTATGGACTGCGGTGCAAAAGCCACGAGTATGCCCAACGGCACGTGCTTGGCTTGTACCTTTGACCTTGACCTTGTCCGTGAACTGTACGAACTCGAAGGCGTCGAAATGACCGCCTATAAAATCGATATCATTTTGGCTCCCGGCATCAACATCCACAGAACGCCCTTGAACGGCCGTAACTTCGAGTATTTCTCGGAAGATCCGCTCTTGACCGGTCTTATGGCAGTCTCGGTGGCACAGGGCGTAAAAGTCACGAATACAGCCTGCACCATCAAACACTTTATCGCCAATAACCAAGAGCATAAACGCCACGATTACGACTCCGTCGTTTCGGAACGCGCCATCCGCGAAGTCTACGCCAAACCCTTTGAAATTGCCATCCGAGAGGGAGATGCCAGAGCCGTGATGACCTCCTACAACATCATCAACGGACTTCACGCCTCCACTTGCTACGATTTGACAACCACAATTTTGCGCGGTGCTTGGGGCTACGACGGTTTCGTCATGTCCGACTGGTTTGCCAAGACCTCCGGCCACGACGGCAAGATTTCGAAAGGTTACCTTGCCGAAATGGTAAAGGCACAGAACGATATTTATATGTGCGTCGTTTCGTCCAAGAAAAACGAAGATAACCTCGTCGAATCTCTTGAAAACGGATTCCTCTCACGCGGTGAAATCGCGGTTTGTGCCGAGAACCTTCTGAATCACTTAATCGTCACGCACGCTTACGAGCGCTTCGCCGAAAACGGATATACCTACGATATCCACGACGTGGATATTGCCACGCTCGAAAAGGCGGCGACCTTCACTGACGTAGAACTCGGTAAACCCTGTGATATTGAAAAACTCACTCCCGGCAAATACGTGCTTGAAATCGAGATGTCCTCCGCCATGTCGGATTTGGCACAGATTCCCGTTGACGTAGCCGTCGGAGAAAGAGAAGCCTCCACCATCGGTGCCCACGGAACGAACGGGAAAACCGATAAATTCACGACGATTCTTTACGTTTCCGGCTTCAAAGATGCCGGAACGGAGATTTTCTTCTCCTCAAAAGCGGAAATTAAAATTCACACGGCAACTCTCTATAAACTCTAAAAAAACGCCCGAAGTTTCGGTTGAAACTTCGGGTGTTTTTTATCTGACGAAGCCGGTGCGAACGAGCGCCTCGGCATCCGGCAAACCGTATTTTTCTTTTCCGAGTGCGATGCTCTTCATTAAGAATACCATATTCCGTGCGAGCGTTCTCGCGGTTTGGAGTCCCTCTTGGTCATCTGCGGCTTCGCCGGGCTTGGCACCGTGGAGGTTGTTCCAATATCGCGCCGTCGCAATCGGCATGCTGCTGATTGCGAAATATTTCTGAAGTTCGTCTACCGTAACGGTAAGACCGCTGCGGCGTGCCACTGCAAGAGCGGCGCCGACTTTCATCGTCTTATCGAACGGCGCACTGTAAAACAATCGGTCGAGAAGGGCGATGAGCGTCGCGTTGGCAGAGGCAAAATAGACGGGAGAACCGAGGACGAGGCCGTCCGCCTCTTTGAATTTTTCGGCGATTTCGTTGACAGCGTCGTCAAAAACGCATTTTCCGAGTTCGCGGCATTTCAGACACGCGACGCACCCGCGAATATCCATCTGTCCGACGTTCACCGCTTCATACGTCACGCCTTCGGCGTCGAAAATCTTTTGCATCTCGGAAAACGCAAGCGCCGTGTTTCCGTCCTTTTTCGGACTGCCGTTAAGCATTAAAACTTTCATAAAAACTCCTTTTCTCCCGCAATCGGGAAGGCGCGCAATATCAAGACACGCCCGTTTTTTCTGAACCAGCCTTGCGCCTCTTTATAAGAAGGTAAGATTTTCGCGATTTCGCCGTAGAACTTTTTGGAGTGATTCATTTCTTTTCGGTGTGCCAACTCGTGTACGACGACGTAGTCGAGCACCGGCGTCGGAACCGCACCGAGCAGGGCATTGAAGGTGAGGGTTCCGTCGTTTTTGCAACTCCCCCACTTGGTCCTTAAATATTTTATGCGAATCTTTCCGTAAGAAACACCCATCCGTTCGGCATATTGTTCGACGGCGGCGGGAATCTTTTCATCGGCAACGCGTAAAATCGCCGCTTTTTCTTCATCCGTGAAAGGCGTCGCCTGTTCCCTCACGGCATCGAGTTTTGCTATATTTTTAAGAATCCACGGCATTTTTGATGCCACGAAGCGGTCTGCCTCTTGCTTGGATAACCACGTCGGCATTTTTACGATCACCGAACCGTTTTTTCCGATTTGAATAGACAGCGTGCGCCTTTTTGATTTTTGATAAACTGTTTTCACGGACACGTCCTCGCTTTTCTCGATTTTATCATAATCCGATATAAAAAGCAAGAAAAAAGCGAAAGCGGGAAAAAGAAAAAAGAAATCGAAAAAAATTGAAAAAAGGGCTTTACTTTTCATTTCGTATGTGCTATAATAACTTTCGAAAAGAGAAATCTTTAAGTGCGGTACAGAGATGCCGACAAGATTCAAAATACTTTCTGCTATACGAGTATAGTAGGGGATTGTTGTATTCTTGCCGACGGCAAGATTTTTTTTTGCCCTTGCGGCAGGAGATTTCTTTTTGAAAAATTATTTTTTGGAGGAAAGAAAATGAAACTCGTCTACAATGTCAAAGACAAACCCCCGGTAAAACAAATCCTCGTCTTCGCTCTTCAGCAGCTCTTGGCTATCCTTGCTGCAACCATCGCAGTTCCCGCTATCATCGGTAACGGCATGAGCGCTTCCGCGGCTCTCTTCGGTGCCGGCGTAGGTACTCTCGTTTATCTCTTGTTTACCAAATTCCAAAGCCCTGTATTCCTTGGTTCTTCCTTCGCATTCCTCGGTTCTATGGGTGCTGCTTTTGCAGGCGCCATCTCCAACGCTGCCGGCTTTACCGGTTTGCTTCTCGGCGCCGTATTTGCAGGTCTCGTTTACGTAGCACTCTCCTTCGTCGTTAAATTCTGCGGCGTTAAATGGATTGCAAAACTTATGCCCGCTGTCGTTATCGGTCCGACCGTCGCTATCATCGGTCTTTCTCTTGCAGGAAACGCTGTCGGCGATTTGAAAAAAGGCAGCATTGCAGAAGCTAATCCTTATCTCTGCCTTCTTTGCGGTCTTATCACCCTCGGTGTGACCATCGCTTGCTCCGTATACGGCAAGAAGATGGTGAAAATGATTCCCTTCGTTCTCGGTATTGCAGCAGGCTATGCCGTAGCTGCTATCTTCACCGTAATCGGTATCGCAGCAGACAACACCGCTCTTCAGATTATCAACTTCGCGGCATTCAAAGATATGCAGTGGTTCCCCGATTTCACCTTCATCCATGCATTCAAGGGCTTCAAAGATATTGACGCGGCTTACGTCGGCACCATCGCGGTTGCTTATATCCCCGTAGCATTCGTCGTATTCGCAGAGCATATCGCAGACCACAAGAACCTTTCCTCCATCATCGAGAAAGACCTTCTTGAAGATCCCGGCCTTGACAAGACCCTCCTCGGTGACGGTGTCGGCTCTATCGCAGGTGCATTCTTCGGCGGTTGCCCCAACACCACTTACGGTGAATCCGTCGGTTGTGTCGCTATCTCCGGCAACGCTTCCGTCGTAACCATCTTCGCTACTGCCATCATGGCAATCGTTGCTTCCTTCGTCGCTCCCTTCACGACGCTTCTTGCCACCATTCCCGCTTGCGTTATGGGCGGCGTTTGCGTAGCACTTTACGGCTTTATCGCCGTATCCGGCTTGAAGATGATTCAGGGCGTTGACCTCGGTGAAAACAAAAACCTCTTCCCGGTATCCGTTATCCTCATCGCCGGTGTAGGCGGACTTGTTCTCAACTTTGGTAAAGTGACCATCACTTCCGTTGCTTGCGCACTTATCCTCGGTATCCTTGTCAACGTTCTCGTTCATGCATTTGAAAAGAAAGACTGATAATCGATAAATAATCTTCTGCCGTCCGTGTAACAAACGGACGGCATTTTAATATTATATTACAGAATTTGTTTTTTGTTTACGTTTGTGCTATAATATGGACAAGCAACTTCTGTTGCCAACAAAGGAGGATATATCGTATGAAAAACAAACTTATAGCATTCGTATTGGCTTTGATGATGGTTTTGCCGATTTTTGGTTTGACTTCCTGTTTCGGCAAGGACAAGTCGAAGAAAGAAGCGTCCGTTATGCAGGTTGATATAAACCCAAGTGTTGAATTCGTCGTTGATACCGAAGGCAAGATTGCCAGTGTGACGGCGTTGAACGATGACGGTGCTGTGATTCTTTCCGGAGAAGTGTTCGTCGGTTTGACGGCAGAAGAAGCCGCTGCAAAAATGGTCGAAATTGCCAAACAAACGGGTTATATCTCGGAAGCCGATAATAAAGACATCACTTTGACGGTTTCCGGCGGAAGTGCCGAGAATCTGTTTGCCTCCGTAAAAGCAAGCGTTAATGCAAAAACGTCAGCTCTCGGTATTGACTCTGCGGTCAAGAAGGGGGCGTCTTTGGCAAAAGATGAGCTTAAAGCGTTGGTTTTGCAAGCCGATCCCGCCATTACCGAAGAAGAACTTGCCGATATGAGCGAGAGCGATATGATTCTTCTTCTCGCTGATGCCCGCAAAGAATACGCTGTTTTGGCTACCGAGGACTTCAGAGAAGCCTATTTGCAGTTTAAGGATTCCAAACTTGCCCTTGCTGAAGATGAGGCGGTTTCCGATGTTATCGAAAAACTCGGAAATGCTTATGCATCGACTTTGACGTCTTATGACAATGCGGTTCTTGCATTGAATACTGCCGCCGAAGCCGTGAATACGCTTTACAACAGCAACTTTATCGACGAGAATTCTGTTTATTGCAAAGCCGTGGCAAAAGTGAAAGAATACCGTATTTGCTCGGTGGAAATCGAGAACGCTACCACGGTGCAAGATCTTCTGACTCTTCTGCAGCAGGAAAAGTATCAAAATTTGCCCGGAATCAGTGAAATTATCCAAGGACTTCAAGCCGGGGCTGTCATGCCGACCATGCAACAAGCTGTTTATTCCATGTATCAGCCCTCCGTTGTTGCCATAATTAACACTGCCCTCGCCGGTGCGGAAACAGCATTAGCCGTGGCAAAAGCGGCGGCTGACCAAACTGTCGCAGTAGCTCTCAACACACTTGAACAGGCAAAGACACAGCTGGAATTGATGAAAGCACAGTTTCCGGAGGAAATTAAGACCGCTTTGACCGAGAATGTGTCAAACATTGACAAAGCCGTCAACGATGCTAAAGCACAGGCTTTCGCCGATTTTGAAACCGCACATAAAGCGGCCATCGACGCTATGAATGCCGATATCGCAGCACAAAAACAGGCACTGATTGCAGCCACGTCAAAAACTGCCGAATAAAGTGTCATATTAATATTTTGAGCCTCGGAATCTTTACTTCCGAGGCCCTTTTTTATTGACTTTGCGCCGATTTTACGGTATAATAAAGGAAAAGGAGACGCTATGAAAAACGAACAGACAGATATTCTGAAGACGGCAATTTCGCGTCTTCTTTTATGGTATCCGGAAAACAAAAAAGATCTGCCTTGGCGGCGGGCACTCTCGCCGTATGCCGTTTGGATTTCCGAGAGCATGCTTCAGCAGACGAGGACCTCTGCCGTCATTCCGTATTACGAACGATTTATGACGGCGTTGCCGAAACTTTCCGATTTGGCAGCGGTGGAAGACGACGCTCTCATGAAACTGTGGCAGGGGCTTGGCTATTACAGCCGTGCGAGAAACCTCAAAAAAACCGCGCAAATCATTCAAAAGGATTACGGGGGCGTTTGGCCGAGAACGGCAAAAGAACTCGAAAAATTGCCCGGTATCGGGGCATACACCGCCGGGGCAGTTGCTTCCATCGCCTTTGGCGAGCCGTCACCTGCCGTGGACGGCAACGTCCTGCGCGTCATCTCCCGCCTTCTGACGATTCCCGACGACATATTGGCGCCGCAGACGAAAAAATACGTCACCGACCTCTTGTGTGAAATATATCCCACCGGTGACGGGGCTTCGCTTTTGACACAGGCGTGGATGGAACTCGGCGAAAACGTCTGTATCCCGAACGGCGCAGCGCACTGCGAAGATTGTCCCCTTGCCGATATCTGTATGGCAAAGGCAGGCGGAATCGTTGAACTTTTCCCATACCGTTCCCCGAAAAAGCCGCGGAAAATACGCGAATTAACCGTTTTTCTGTTGGAGTGCGACGGCAAATTCGCCATTCGTAAAAGGGAAGAGGCGGGACTTCTTTCCGGACTGTACGAATTTCCGAATACCGACGGAAAACTATCGGCGGCGGAAGCAAAAGCCTATCTTGAAAACCTCGAAACATCCCCGCTTTCCCTAAAGCCCATCGGAAACGCCACGCACCTTTTTACCCACGTAGAATGGCACATGACGGGGTATTTCGTCACTCTCAAATCACAAGATAAATACCGTTTTGCGACCAAAGAAGAGATTCAAAAAAACTACGCCGTCCCCTCGGCGTTTCGTTTCTTTGAAACGTATATTCTGCAAAATGAAACATAAAGAAAAAGGCTTGCCGTTTGGCAAGCCTTTTTCATCAACGATTATTTCTGCTTGTTTTCAATATCGGTCATCATGCCGACGCGGATAGCGTGGCGGCCGCCTTGATATTCGTTGGAAAGAAACGCATCAACGATATCAAGTGCGAGACAAGAACCGATGACGCGCGCACCCATGCAAAGGACGTTGGCGTCGTTGTGCTGTCTTGTCATTTTGGCGGAGTACGTGTCACCGCAAACGGCGGCACGGATGCCGTTGTATTTGTTGGCGCACATAGACATACCGATGCCGGTACCGCAGATGAGGATACCGAACGAACCGTCAAGGTCTTTCTGTACGTTTTCCGAAACGGCAGAGGCAAAAATCGGATAGTGGCAGGAGGCTTCGGAATCGGTACCGCAGTCGGTCAGGTCGTATCCTTTTTCGGTGAGGTATTTTTTGACTTCTTCTTTGAGAAGAAAGCCTGCGCTGTCGGCGCCGATGAAGATTTTACGCATAATATTGTTTCCTTTCGGTTATGAATTCTGTTTTAAGCGTTCCAAACGCTCCCGCTCCGCCTGTGGCAGACGCAGATAAGAAGGGGAGAGGTCGCGATCGCTGACGAACTGACCGCTTCGGTATTCGCGCAGGGCGACACGGGCTGTGGAATAAGCGGATTCGAGACGTAATTCCTTTGGCGTTTCCAAAATGGAAAGGCCGCAGTCGGCAAGCGCACCCATCACGGGTTCGTATCCGTCGCCGACGAAATAAATCGGGCGGATGTCCGTTTTTTCAAGCATATCCCGCAAGGCGGAAATCGAAATCGCCATGTCTTCACATAAACGGGAAACACCGTCCTTGGTCCCTTGGAAAACAGCCGTGTAAACTTCGTTTCTTCTGGCGTCCATCACGGGAACGATAAGGCCTTCAAACCCGTGCAGATTTTCCGCAAGGGAAGTGAGCGTCGATACCCCGACGCAGGGAACGTTTCTGCCAAAGGCAAGACCCTTGACGGTGGCAACGCCGATACGCACACCGGTAAAGGAGCCGGGACCGCGCGTCACGGCAAAAAGGTCGATATCGGAAAAGGAAAGAGCACACGCAGACAACAGTTTCATGACGGTAGGCAGGAGCACTTCGCTCTGCGTAAAACAGCCGTCGGATGTTTCGCCGGCAAGGAGTTTTTCGTCGTCGGTAACGGCGACGGAGGCGACTTTCGCCGTGCTCTCCAAAGCTAATATTTTCATTCGTTCAAACCCTCAATGGTTATATTTCTGCCGTTTTCCGAATTTCCCCGAAGAATAGAAACGGTGATGACGTCCGTCGGCAGGAAATCTACGATATTTTCACTCCATTCGATGAGGCAAAATCCGTCACGGCGAAGATAGTCGTCGTAGCCGATGGAGTAAAGATCGTCCTCGCTCGTAATGCGGTACATATCAAAATGGAAAAGCGGAATAGGCTGACCTTTGTATTCGTTGACGATGGTGTAGGTCGGACTTTTGACGTTGGCAATACCGAGAACCTTGGCAAAGCCGCGGGCAAATGCCGTCTTGCCTACACCCATCTCCCCACGCATGGCGATGACCGCGCGCCGCTTGCCTTGCGATAGAAGAGAAAAAGCGACATTTTCACCGACCTTTTCGGTCTCGGTCGGTTCATTCGTTTGATAAAAAGAATTCATATCTCACCAATATGTAAATAAAGATTGTCAAATAATGCCTTTTAGATACTCTTTTGCACCGTCACCGAGCAAAAAGCGGAGAGCGTTTTCATACTCTATTTGCGCGCCCTTATCAAAATCTTTCGTCTTGAAAGCACGTAAAAGCGTGTTTTTCGGCGTGTCCGTCGGGTCGGTCAATTCAACGACCGACACGGTGTATCCCTCTGCCTTCAGACGCAAAGCGCGCAGCGCATCGGTTGCCGCTTCGGCGAGTTTTCCCGATAGGTGCGGATGCTTCGTGATGAAAGAAAGTTCGCTTGCTTTCAGCTTGTCTTTGAGATAACGGTGACAGCACGGCGTCGACAGAATGACGGGAGCGCAAAGACGAATGGCGTTTTCCAAAACGATATCCGTCGCGACGTCGCAGGCGTGCAGAGAAATGACCATATCGGGTTTGTTATCCGCCGGCGTTTTTCCAATATCTCCGGCGACGAATTCCATACCCGAAAATCCCGTATCCGAAGCTACTTTTTGACAGTAGCGAATGACGTCTTCTTTGAGGTCAATGCCGAGAAGATGGACTTTTCGTTTTTTCATTTCCGTCAAGTAATAGTAAACGGCGAAACTGAGATAACTTTTGCCGCAACAAAGGTCGTAAACGAGAAGCGGCTTGTCTTTCGGCAGCTTATCGTAGCAGTCCTCGATATGCTCGAGAAAACGGTTGATTTGACGGAATTTGCCCTGCATTTTATCGTGCACGCGACCGTCTTTGTCACTGATGCCGAGGGGATAGAGAAACTTCTCGTTTCCGCTTAAGAGATAATTCTTTTTTCGGTCGATACTGTCAAAAGCGACGGCAGAGAGGTCTTCTGCCTTTTGCAGTTTCAAAACTAAGGCGGAAAGACCGAGATAGGCTTCTTTGCCGTTTTTTCCGACACGGTATTCACAATCGCCCTGCGTGGTCAAAAGATTGATTTGCAAATACCCGTCAAACAGCGGAAAGAGTACCTCGGAAAACGCGCTTGGGGTTACGTTTCGCTGCGAAACGGTGTTGCCGGGAAGGGTTGACTCGAGCACTAAGAGAACGCGGTTGCCGTTTTTCTTCGGCTTTCCCGAGATTTTTTTCGGAAGGTTACCGATGGGCTTTGAAAAAACGATCATGCGCAAAGCGCCGCGCGAAAAAGCCAACGATAAAAGGCCAAGAAATTCGACTTTCTTTTGCATCGTTTATCCTCCCATCAAAATGCCTATTATACCGCTACCATTATATCCTTGAAAGAGTCTTTTGTCAAGGAAAAACCGCAAGAACTTTTTGCGAAAAAACTTGACTTTTGAGAGGTTTGGGGTTATAATTTGGTACAATAGATAAATATATGCAAAAGAAGGGACGGGTCTTTGTCTATGAGAAATAAGATTTCTTTGGCAGGAGAACTCGGAAGCGGAAAAAGCACCGTTGCCGCACTTTTGAAAGATACTTTGGGCGCCGAGATTTATTCGACCGGCACGATTGTCAGAACGGTGGCACAGCGCCGCGGTATGACCGTTACGGAACTCAACGTATATATGGAAACACACCCCGAAATCGACAAGGAAATCGACGACGGCTTGGTGGCGCTTTCCACCGATCCGCGTTCTTTAATCATCGATTCCCGGATGGCGTGGCACTTTACCGCCGACACCTACCGCGTGTATTTGGCAACCGATCCCGAGGAAGCAAGCCGACGCATCATGGAAGCCAATCGCGTCGGAGAGCATCAGTCTTCCCTTGAGGAAACCCTTCTGGAAACCAAAAAGAGAAGAAACTCCGAAAAGAAACGCTACTTTGAGCGCTACGGCGTTGATATTAAGGACCTGCAAAACTACGATCTCGTGATCGATACCACCGAAGCGACCCCAGAGGCAATTGCCAAGCGCATTGCCGACGGGTATTACAAATGGCAAAAAGGCAAAAAGGCAAAAGAGATTTTGCTTTGTCCCAAACGCCTCTATCTTCCCGAAAACGTGAAGATGACCTTCTTCCGTACGAAAATACACGTGTATGAATGCGACGGCGATTTTTATTTGGTGGACGGCTTTTCCTCCTACCTTCACGCCATTGCCAAAAATGAGACTTTCGTTTCCGTGATTCTCGACCGCGGGGAGATTGACTTTTCCGCATACGATAAAACCGACAGAGGAACTTTATGTTAATTTTCAAACAAAATATGGCGAAAAAAATCGGGCAAGCCGTCTCTTCGTGCTTTCCCGGCACCGCGCTTTCGGATGACGAAATTTTCGCGATGCTCGAATATCCCCCCGACGTGACGATGGGCGACTTGGCTTTGCCTTGTTTCCGCCTTTCGAAAGCGCTTCACCGTTCTCCCATGGATATCGCCAAAGCCTTGGCAGAAGCGATTCAGTCAGAAGAACTGGAGTCTGTCAACGTTGCCGGCGGCTATTTGAATTTCAAAATCTCGAAAACCGCTTTTGCCGCGAGAGTGGCAGGGGATATCGAAGCCCGCGGCGAAACCTACGGTTCTCCTATGACGGGTGAAGGAAAAACGGTCGTTCTCGACTATTCGTCCCCCAACGTAGCCAAGCCCTTTCATATCGGTCATCTCGGAACTACCGTTATCGGCCATTCTTTGAAACTCCTTCATGAATTTGCCGGTTATAAGTGCGTCGGTATCAACTATCTCGGCGACTGGGGCACTCAGTTCGGTAAACTCATCGTTGCCTACAAGAAGTGGGGCAATAAAGAAGAAATCGAAAAGGGCGGCGTTGATTCCCTCGTCTCACTTTACGTGCGTATCAACAACGAAATTAAGGCGGAAGAGGACGCGAGCGTCCTTGGGCTTCCCGAAGAAGAAGCCAAGGCGAAAAAGCACTCCGATCTTGCCGATGCCTCGCGCGCCGAGTTTGCAAAGCTCGAGCATCAGGACGAAGAAAACCTTGCCCTTTGGCGTTGGTTCGTTGACGTCAGCCTCAAGGAATATCAAAAGACCTACAAACTTTTGAACATCGAATTTGACAGTTATAAAGGCGAGTCGTTCTATACCGACAAGATGCCGGCACAGGTACAAAAACTCCGCGATATGGGGCTTTTGACGCTCGACGACGGCGCTTCTATCGTCAACCTCGACGCCTACGGTATGCCGGTCTGCTTGATTCTCAAGCGCGACGGTTCCACCCTGTATCCGACGCGTGATATCGCCGCCGCTGTTTACCGTCAGAATACCTATCATTTCGACAAAGCCATTTACGTGACGAGTGCCGCACAGTCGCTTCACTTTGCACAGTGGTTCAAGGTCGTGGAACTCATGGGCTACGATTGGTACGATAAACTCGTCCACGTTCCCTACGGAACCGTCAGTATCAACGGTGCGAAACTCGCGACGAGAACCGGCAACGTCATTCTTCTCAAAGACTTGTTTGCCGAGGCCATCAGCCGCGTTTACGACATCACGTCGGAAAAGCACAAAGACCCCGTTGAGTGTCAGCAAATAGCGGAAAAAGTCGGCGTCGGCGCCATCATCTTCTATTATTTGTCGAACAACCGTATGCGCGACATCAACTTCATGATGGAAGACGCGCTGTCTTTCGACGGCAACACCGGCCCTTACGCACAGTACACCTTTGCGAGAACCTGCTCCGTGCTTGAAAAGACACAGGGTGACCATCACGTGACCGACGCACCTTTGTCGGATGCCGATTTCGCTCTTGCCAAGACGCTCTCGCTCTTCCCGGAGCGCATCTCCCAGGCACTTGCCGATTACGAACCGAGCGTCGTCACCCGTTATATTCTCGATTTGTGTGCTGCGTTTAACGCTTTCTATCACGACTCGAAAATTCTGTCTTGCGAAGACGAAAAACTTCGTGAGAGCCGTATCGCACTGACGGCGGCAACCAATCGCGTACTCAAAACCGCTCTGCATCTTATCTGCATGCAGACGCCCGAAAAAATATAAGATTTTCCGTTTAGCGGAATCATAGGAGGATTTATGTCAGGACATTCCAAGTGGAACAACATCAAACACAAAAAGGAAAAATCCGATGCCGCAAAGGCGAAGATTTTCACCAAAATCGGTAAAGAGATGGCAGTAGCCATCAAAGCCGGCGGCCCCGATCCCACCGTCAACGGAAAACTTCGCGACCTTATCGCCAAAGCCAAGGCAAATAACGTCCCGAATGAAAACATTCAAAGAACCATCAAGAAATTCTCCGAAAACAACGACATCGTTTACGAAGAAATCAGCTACGAAGGCTACGGTCCTTCGGGCGTTGCCATCATCGTCGAAACTTCCACCGATAACCGAAACCGCAC
Source organism: Clostridiales bacterium UBA1740 (assembly GCA_002315715.1). Lineage (GTDB taxonomy): Bacteria > Bacillota > Clostridia > Oscillospirales > CAG-272 > UBA1740. Next base: position 36,380 of record DCHY01000046.1, read on the forward strand.
CGCCGGAAACGTCCGCGCTTGGTTTAACAAATACGGCGGAAACATGGGACAAAACGGCTCCGTCAGCTTCATGTTTGAGGAAAAAGGCGTCATCACCATCGTGGACGAGGACGGCGAAATCGACGAAGATACCATCATGGAAGACGCACTCGACTGCGGCGCCGAAGATATCAAATGCGACGAGGGCGAGTACACGATTTACACCGCACCCGCCGACCTCGACGCCGTACGCGATGCCATCATTGCCAAGAAGTACAAGATTGATACCGCCGACCTTGCCAAAGTCCCCACCACCTACGTGGAACTGACCAATCAAGACGATATCGAGAATATGGAAAAAATGCTCGATAAGTTCAACGAAGACGACGACGTCAACGCCGTCTACACCAACTGGGATAACTGATTTTTCTATTCTCGAAACCAACCGAGAAGTCAAAAGCGCCGTGCAAAATTGCACGGCGCTTTTTATATGATTTTTACACTTAGAATATCGGAGAAGTGGATAGCCTCTTTTTCCACCGTCAAAATGCCGAAGGTGGGGTCTATTCCCGTGACGGTGCCGACGGACGTTTGATACCGCAGATCTTTATAGTGCGTGACTTTGACCGTCACGCCTTTTTTGATCGCGGATAGGTTTTGTGCTATCTCGGCGATGACGTCCTCCGAAAGTTCGCGCCGTTCTTCTTTGACAATCAATCCGGCTTTTATCAGTTCTCCGTATCCCTTGAGAGCGTCAAACGCCGAAAATTGTACGGCGCGGCTTGCTCGATTTCTTTCTTCACTCATTTTTTTATCCTTTTTCAAAAAATCAACGCTCCGCGTTGTATCTCATCCAAGCCTGCGGCTTGGCATCTCATCGCGGCTCTGCCGTGTATCTTATCCAAGCCTACGGCTTGGCATCTC
>DCHY01000012.1:0-8628 GCA_002315715.1 Clostridiales bacterium UBA1740
ATGAATATGAGCAAAAGAGCGTTCCGATAGGAGCGCTCTTTTTTTATGCCGTTTTTCCGAAAGGAATCAGATACAACGCTGCGCGTGGATGAGATACCGCCTGCGGCGGATGAGATACCACGCTATGCGCGGATGAGATACAAGGCTTTGCCTTGATGAGATACCGCCTGCGGCAGATGATATACCGCGCGGGGCGCGGATGAGATACAAGGCTTCGCCTTGATGATATACCAACCTTTGGTTGGATGATATACCGCGCGGGGCGCGGATGAGAAGTTATATATAAAGGAAGGAAAACGATAATTTCGTTTGTTACAAAAGGACACATAAATGTTACTTTATGCATAATCGACTGAATATTCATGCATAATGCATAAATATACACATAATGTACGGAAAATGCGAATATTTTTCAAAAAAATATCATAAAAATGCAAAAAACATATTGACAAGCAAAAAAACAAGTGCTATACTGTGTACATCATTGAAATTCGAAGGTGTTCGATATGAATAAAGAAAACATTAAGAAAGTCGTTCTTGCTTACTCCGGAGGTCTTGATACCTCTATCATTATTCCTTGGCTTAAGGAAAATTACAACAACTGTGAAGTCATCGCCGTTTCCGGCAACGTCGGTCAGGCAGATGAACTTGAAGGTCTGGAAGAAAAAGCCCTTAAGACCGGTGCTTCCAAACTTTACGTTTTGGATTTGACGGATGAATACGTGGATGACTACATCATCCCGACTATGAAAGCCGGCGCCATTTACGAAGACTACCTCCTCGGTACGTCTCACGCAAGACCTTGCATCGCCAAGGGATTGGTTGAGATTGCACTCAAGGAAGGCGCCGACGCTATTTGCCACGGTTGTACCAGTAAAGGCAACGACCAGGTTCGTTTTGAACTTGCCATCAAACATTTCGCACCGCAGATGCCCATCATCGCACCTTGGCGTGAATGGACCATCAAATCCCGTGATGAAGAAATCGATTATGCAGAAGCGCATAACATTCCTCTTAAAATCAACCGTGAGACCAACTATTCCAAAGATAAAAACCTTTGGCACTTGTCCCACGAAGGACTCGACCTTGAGGATACCGGCAACGAACCGCTTTACGAAAAGCCCGGTTTCCTTGAAATGGGAGTTTCTCCCATCGTAGCGCCCGACGTTCCCACTTACGTGGAACTCGAATTCGAGCAGGGCAAACCCGTTGCCATCGACGGCAAAAAGATGAGCGCTAAAAACATCATCTTAAAGTTGAATGAACTCGGCGGCAAAAACGGTATCGGACTTCTCGACATCGTTGAAAACCGTCTCGTCGGTATGAAATGCCGCGGCGTTTATGAGACTCCCGGCGGAACCATTTTGTATAAGGCTCACGAAACGCTCGAGAGCATTTGCCTTGACAAGATGACGATGCATGAAAAACAGAAACTTTCCATTACCTTTGCCGAACTTGTTTACAACGGTCAGTGGTTCACGCCTCTTCGCGAAGCACTTTCCGCTTTCGTAGACAAGACGCAGGAGAAGGTAACCGGAAAAGTCAGACTGAAACTTTACAAAGGCAACATCATCAAAGCCGGCGTTTGGAGCGAAAACTCCTTGTACAGCGAAAAAATCGCGACCTTCGGTGAATCGGATTACGATCAGAAGGATTCTGCCGGATTTATTAACCTCTACGGTCTTCCCATTGCCGTCCAGGCCATGGTTGACGCCGAAAACAAAAAGAAAAATCAGTAATTACAAGCCATAGAAAGGGGATGACAACATGGCAAAAATGTGGCAGGGAAGAACCGAAGGCAAAACGAGTCAAATTGCCGACGATTTTAATTCCTCCATTTCTTTCGATAGCCGTATGTTCAAACAGGATATTACCGGCAGTATGGCACATGCCTCCATGTTGGCAGCCACCGGGATTATCAAAGACGAGGAAGCGCAAACTCTTCTTGACGGACTTCAGAGTATTCTTGACGACCTGTTGAGCGGAGCACTTCAAATCGATGCCTCCGCCGAAGATATTCACATGTTCGTCGAACAGGTCCTTACCGAAAGGGTAGGGGACGTCGGAAAGAAACTGCACACGGCGCGTAGCCGAAACGACCAGGTCGCTTTGGATTTGCGTTTGTATCTGCGTGACGAAATCGACGTAATCGAAGACCTTACCAAGAAATTGGCAAAGACCGTCACGAACAAAGCGGAAGAAAACTACGACGTGATCGTTCCCGGATATACGCACCTGCAAAGAGCACAACCCATTACGTTCGGACATCATCTTATGGCATACGTCATGATGCTGCTCCGCGATATGGACCGTTTGAATGATACCAAAAAGCGAATGAACACCTCGCCTATCGGTTCCTGTGCTTTAGCCGGTACGACCTATCCTACCGACCGTGGTTTTGAAGCCGATAAACTCGGTTTTGACAGTGTTTGTCAAAACTCCATTGACGGTGTTTCCGACAGAGATTTTGCCGTTGAACTTCTCGGCAACCTTGCGACGCTGATGATGCATCTTTCCCGTTTTTCGGAAGAAATCATTCTTTGGTGTTCGTGGGAATTTCGCTTCGTGGAACTCTCCGATGCCTTTACTACCGGCTCTTCCATCATGCCGCAGAAGAAAAATGCGGACATGGCAGAACTCGTTCGCGGCAAAACCGCCCGTGTATACGGCGATTTAATGGCGCTTTTGACAGTCTTAAAAGGATTGCCGCTTGCTTATAACAAAGATATGCAGGAAGATAAAGAGAGCGTCTTTGATGCCGTTGATACCGTTAAAATGTGTTTGACGGTCTTCACGGGAATGGTAGAATCCATGACGGTGAAACCGGAAAACATGCTTGCCGCAGCGCAAAACGGATTTATCAATGCAACCGACCTCGCCGATTATCTTGTCGGACAGGGACTCCCTTTCCGCGATGCCTATCATATCTCGGGACAGATCGTCGGGTATTGTATCAAGGAGCATCAAGTCCTTGAAACCTTACCGCTTTCCGTATATCAAACCTTCTCACCTCTCTTTGATGAGAACGTTTATAAAGCCGTGGACCTTGTCGAGTGCGTGAAACGACGAAGAAGTTTTGGCGGAACCGCCCCCGAATCGGTATTGAAACAAATCGAATTTGCTAAGAATTATTTACAATAATCAAAAAATAATAAAATAATATGTAAAATAGGAGATTAAAACAATGAAAAAGATTATTACACTTGTACTTGCTCTTTGCATGGTTCTCGCATGCACCGCAATGTTCGCTTCCTGCGAAAAAGATAAAACCAAAACCATTAACGTTTATACCAATGCCGGCTTTGCTCCTTACGAATATCTCGATGCTAACGGAAACGTCGTCGGCGTTGACGTTGACATTATGAACTATATCGGCGAAAAACTCGGTTATAAAGTCGTAATTAACGACATTGAATTTGATACCATCCTCAATGAAGTTAAAAACGATAAGTATGCTGTCGGCGCTGCCGGAATGAGCAAAAAAGCATCTCGTGATGAAGTAGCTCTTGCTTCCAACGTTTACGCCACCTCTCAGCAGTACGTTATCGCTCCTGCCGGCGCCTTTACGAAGGGTGCAATCGTTCCGATTGAAGACGTTGTTTCTTACGCTAACACTCAGAATTCCAAGTCCATTGGTGATCAGAAGGGAACTACCGGTTCTTATCTCGTTGAAGATGCCATTGCAGAATCCGGCGTCAATGCCGTTGAGTATTCCAACGCTATCATCGCAAGTGCCGATATCGGAACTACCGTTGCTGCCGTTGTCATCGACAAACTTCCTGCCGAGTCCATCTGCAAAGGCAATTCCAATCTTGAGTGCTGGCAGTTGGATGCCGAAATGGAATCCTACGTTATGTACTTCAACAAAGACAATGCCGAACTCGTTGCACAAGTAAACGAGATCCTTGCACAAATGATTGAAGACGGCATTATCGATCAGTATACCGTAAACCACAGTAACGGAAAATAATTGAATCGGGATTACAATGACTTTTTTTGAAAAAATAGAGAAACTATGGAGTCTCCGAGGCTTGTTTATCGAAAGCCTCGGATATTCCCTTTTAATAGCACTTGGCGCCGTTATACTTGGTTTTATAATCGGCGTCATTTTGGCTGTCATTCGGATTTGTCCGAAAAACAATCCTATTATAAAAATATTGGACAAATTTGCCGAGCTTTATATCACGGTGATTCGCGGAACGCCGACGCTTGTGCAACTTTTGATTATGTACAACTCCATTCTTGTCGTATTCAAAAGTTACAAAACAAACTTGATCGTTCCGATTATCGCATTCGGTATCAACAGCGGCGCCTACATGGCGGAGATTATCCGTTCCGGTATCAATTCCGTTGATGCAGGACAGATGGAAGCCGGTCGAAGCGTCGGTCTTTCTTGGATCACGACCATGCGTAAAATTATCATTCCGCAAGCCATTAAAATCGTAGTACCGACGATTTTTAACGAGATTATCATTCTTGTTAAAGAGACATCCGTTGTCAGTTACATAGTTTTGAAAGTGAGTGCAAAGCAGAAGTGGGATTTGCTTGGCATGGCTCAAAAGCAAGGTCTTGCCACGCCGGCTTGCTATCTGACGTTCCTGTTCTCTGCAGCACTGATTTATTTGGCGGTCGTCATGCTTCTCACTTTTGTTCAGCATCTCATCGAAAGAAGGTTGAAGAAGAATGAAAGATGATCGTTTGTTAAAAGTCAAAGGTCTCTACAAATACTTTGGCAAAATCCAAGTGTTAAAAGGCGTTTCTTGCGACATCAGGAAGGGTGAGAGAATCGTCATCATCGGTGCGTCCGGCTCGGGAAAATCCACCATGCTCCGTTGTATGAACCTTCTTGAAAATCCGACGTACGGTGAAGCGTGGCTGGACGGCAGCCTTTTGACCCCCGTGGATCCTTATTTGCATTTTGATATTATCAGAACGTCTAGGACCTACAAGAAAATGATGGCGGGGACCGACGGCAGTGAAAAAGCGGACGCCGAGATTATTGCCAAAATCAAGACAGAAGACCTTTTGCATGAAAAGAACGAGGGCTTGGAGTATTTGAAAGCCATGCGTGCTTTCCGCAAAGAACACGGTATGGATATCAACATTGCCCGCCAGCGTACCGGCATGGTATTCCAGCATTTCAATCTTTTCAACAATTTGACGGTTCTTCAGAATTTGACGCTCGCCCCCGTGGAACTCAAATTGAAAACGCAGGAAGAAGCGGATAAAAAGGCGATGAGTCTGCTTGAGCGCATCGGTCTTCCCGATAAAGCAAACGCTTATCCTTCGACACTCTCCGGCGGACAGAAACAGAGAATCGCCATCGCACGTGCACTCGCGATGGATCCTGAAGTCATTTTGTTCGACGAGCCGACTTCCGCACTTGACCCCGAAATGGTCGGAGAAGTTTTGGATTTGATGAAACAACTTGCCGAAGAAGGCATGACGATGGTTATCGTCACCCACGAAATGGGCTTTGCGCGCGAGGTTGCCAACCGCGTTCTGTTCATGGACGGCGGCGTCATCGCCGAAGAGGGCACGCCCGATGAGATCTTCAATCATCCGAAGTCCGAGCGCCTTCGAAACTTTTTGGCAAAAGTGCTTTAATCCACATACGAAAAGAGAGGTTTTTCGCCTCTCTTTTTTTGTTATTCGGAAGCTATCTCCTTTTGGCTTTCTTCTATTTTCGTTTTTTTCATTTCTCTCAGAGCGGCGAGCGCCTCCTTGATACCGCCTATCTCGTCAATCAAACCGCACGCCTTGGCTTCGTAGCCGTCGAGAATCGATCCGATGTCGTTGACAAGAACGTCGGTGCGACTCAGCATCGAACGAAAGTCTTCTTCCTTAACGTGTGAATGGTCAACGATAAAGCGGATGATGCGGTCCTGCATCTTTTCAAGATAATCAAAAGCCTGCGGCACGCCGAGCACAACGCCGCTCGTGCGAACGGGATGAATCGTCATGGTGGCGGAGGGAACGATAAAGGATTTTTTGCCACTGGTGGCAAGAGGTACTCCGATAGAATGTCCGCCTCCGAGCACCACCGTTGCCGTCGGCTTGGAAAGGGAAGCGATGACCTCCGCAATGGCGAGTCCCGCCTCCACGTCACCGCCGAGGGTGTTGATGAGAATGATGATGCCGTCGATTTTGTCGCTTTCTTCAAGCGCGCACAGAAGCGGAATGATGTGGTCGTATTTGGTCGACTTCTGATTGCTGTCGAGGGTGTAGTGCCCCTCGATTTGTCCTATTATGGATACGACGTAAAAGGTCTCATGTCCGTTTTCAATCGAGACGGCGCCGAGATTTTCGATTTCGTTTTGTTTTTCTTCGTTTCCTTGTTGTTTCATGAATGGAAAATCCTTCGTTTTTTCCTTTATTTTTTGTTTTTTGTTTTCCATTATTCATTGATTTTTAATTTATGTTATGTTATAATATATCGGATAAAAAAAGACACGAAGGAGATACTTTATGAAACCCATCATGGTTGAGACTTCTGCGAGACACATTCACGTGACAGAAGAAGCCCTTGAAATCCTTTTCGGAAAAGGATACAAACTTACGAATAAGAAAGATTTGAGCCAGCCCGGTCAGTTCGCCTGCGCCGAGAAACTCAACATCGTCGGCCCCAAAGGTACCATTAAGGCATCCATCCTCGGCCCCACGAGAAAAGCAAACCAGGTTGAACTTTCCCTGACCGATGCGAGAACCATCGGCGTTTCCGCCCCCATCCGTGAGAGCGGTGACGTAGGAGGCACTCCCGGTTGCAAACTTGTCAATCCCGATACCGGTGCCGAAATTGAAATTGCAGAAGGCGTTATCGCCGCAAAACGTCATATTCACATGACCCCTGCCGACGCTGCCGAGTATGGCGTTGTCGACAAGCAGATCGTTTCCGTGAAAATCGAGTCCGAGCGCACCACCGTTTTCGGTGACGTCGTCGTTCGTGTCAACCCGAACTTTGCTCTTGCCATGCACATCGATACCGATGAAGCCAACGCGGCTTGCGCTTTCGGCGATTGCAAAGGCACCATCATTCTGTAATCTTTGAATAGGAGAAATAAAATGGCAGATCTTGTTTACTCTCGCGAAGTAGAAAACATGTGCGTCGTTGCCCAGGGCCCGAATCACGGTCCCGCACCCCTTCCCGAAGAAGGTCTTTGGATCAAGGCAAAAGACGTCAAAGACATTTCCGGTCTTACCCACGGTATCGGCTGGTGTGCTCCTCAGCAGGGCGCATGCAAACTCACCCTTAACATCAAAAACGGTATCATTCACGAAGCACTCGTTGAAACCATCGGCTGCTCCGGCATGACCCACTCTGCGGCTATGGCTGCGGAAATTCTTCAGGGCAAAACCATTCTCGAAGCCCTCAACACCGACCTTGTTTGCGACGCGATCAACACCGCTATGCGCGAACTCTTCCTTCAGATCGTTTACGGTCGTTCTCAGTCCGCGTTCTCCGAAGGCGGCTTGACCATCGGCGCCGGTCTTGAGGATCTCGGTAAGGGTACCCGTTCGCAGGTTGGTACCATGTACGGTACCTTGGCAAAAGGCGTTCGTTATCTCGAAATGGCAGAAGGCTACGTTACGAGAATGGCACTTGACGCAGAGGGACAGGTTATCGGTTACGAGTTCGTTAACCTCGGCAAAATGACCGACTTTATCAAAAAGGGTGACGATCCTTCCACCGCTTATGAGAAGAGCCAGGGACACTACGGCAGATTCACTGCCGAAGACGGTGCGGTCAAATACATTGACCCCCGTAAAGAGTGATAGGAGGAAGAAACATGGCATTGTTTGAAAACTATGAAAGACGTGAGGCAAAGATCCTCTCCGTCTTGAAAGAATACGGCATCGGCTCTATCGAAGAGTGCAAAGAAATCACTCTCGCCAAGGGTATTGACTGCGACAAAATCGTCAGAGGAACCCAGCCGATTTGCTTTGAAAACGCAATTTGGGCATACACCGTCGGTGCTGCCATTGCCATCAAATCCGGTTGCAAAAAAGCCGCTGACGCCGCTGCTAAAATCGGTGTAGGTCTTCAGTCTTTCTGCATTCCCGGCTCGGTTGCCGAGAACAGAAAAGTAGGTCTTGGCCACGGTAACCTCGGCAAAATGCTTCTTTCCGAAGAAACCGAGTGTTTCTGCTTCCTTGCCGGTCACGAATCCTTCGCAGCCGCAGAGGGCGCTATCAAAATCGCACTGAACGCCAACAAAGTCAGAGTCAATCCCCTTCGCGTTATCTTGAACGGTCTCGGCAAAGACGCCGCTATGATCATTTCCCGTATCAACGGTTTCACCTACGTACAGACCGAATTCGATCCTTACACCGAAACCGTAAAGATCGTGAAAGAAGTTCCTTACTCCAAGGGCGCACGTGCTGCCGTTCGTTGCTACGGTGCCGATAACGTTCCGGAAGGCGTTGCTATCATGAAACTCGAAAAGGTCGGCGTTTCCATCACCGGTAACTCCACCAACCCCACCCGTTTCCAGCATCCCGTTGCCGGTACTTACAAGAAATGGTGCGTCGAAAACGGCGTCAAATATTTCTCGGTTGCTTCCGGTGGCGGTACAGGCCGTACCCTTCACCCCGATAACATGGCGGCAGGTCCTTCCTCTTACGGTATGA
>DCHY01000012.1:8683-28890 GCA_002315715.1 Clostridiales bacterium UBA1740
AGTTCGCAGGTTCTTCCTCCGTTCCCGCGCACGTTGAGATGATGGGCCTTATCGGTATGGGCAACAACCCGATGGTTGGCGCTACCGTAGCGGTAGCCGTTGCCGTCGAAGAAGCTATGAAATAATCGAAACGGCTATGAAAAAGCAGGGCGGAAGTCCTGCTTTTCCTTTTATAAAAAATAATAAAATGACAAAATTCGCCCATACTATTTCTATCGGGCTTGCCCGATGGAAAGACAGGGTTTATGAAAAAATATATCGCTATACTGTTTGCCGTTTGTCTATCTTGCTTTTCTTGGATACCCGCCGCGGCGGAAGCAAATACAGAAGCGGCAGGCAGCGTGATAGAGCACACGGTCGTCAAGGGAGATACCATGTGGAAACTTGCCGTCGCGCATGAAGTCGGGCTTTCCGAAATCATCGCCGCCAATCCGCAGATTGAAAATCCGCACTGGATTTATCCCGGCGACGTTTTGACCGTTCCCCTAAATGACACCGCCGTTTTGGACTACGAAAGGGAAGTCGTGCGGCTTGTAAACGAAGAGCGTGCCTTTCGCGGACTTTCCGCCTTAACGCATAACTGGCAATTGTCGCGTGTGGCACGGTATAAGTCGCAAGACATGCACGATAAACGGTATTTTGCGCATGAAAGTCCCACCTACGGTTCGCCTTTCAATATGATAAAAAACTTCGGTATTTCGTATAGGACTGCCGGAGAAAATATCGCAAAGGGGTATACAACCCCGCAGGCGGTCGTAGAAGGATGGATGAATTCCGATGGACACAGGGCAAACATTCTAAATTCCTCTTATCGGGAAATAGGAGTCGGATTCGTCAAGGACGGCTATTACTGGACGCAGGAATTTATCGGGTAAATAAAAAAAGAAGACTGTCGGAAATGGCAGTCTTTTTGACTTGAAAAAGAAAGGGCGTTATGGTATAATAGTCTCACGTCCCCGTGGCCCAGCAGGATAAGGCATTCGCCTCCTAAGCGAAAGATCGGCGGTTCGAATCCGCCCGGGAACGCCATCCATGCGCTCTTTTGTCGGATGACAAAGGAGCGTTTTTGAATTTTGAAAAACAGACAAAAGAAAGCAAGACTTGTCGAGACGGCGAGGCTTTTGTTTGGTACAATGTGATTACAGTGAAAAGGAGGTGAGGACATGGAATGGATGAAGGCAATAGGTGATTCCATCCAATACGTTGAAGCACATATTCTGGATGATATCTCCATCGAAGATATTTCCGCAAGAGTATTTGTATCACCTTATTACTTTCAAAAGGGATTTTCGATGATGTGCGGATTTACCATATCCGAATATATTCGAAATCGTCGCTTGACACTTGCCGGCCGTGAAATTGCGACAAACGACGAAAGCATTATCGACATTGCCTTAAAATACGGATATGATTCTCCGGACAGTTTTACAAAAGCATTCACCCGTTTCCACGGTTCAACGCCAATCGCTGTACGAAAAAACGGTGCTACCGTAAAATCGTTTGCGCCGTTGAAAATCAAAATCACATTAGAGGGAGGTAATCTGATGGATTACAAAATCGAGTCCAAAGAAGCGTTTACCGTGCTTGCAAACGCAAAAACATTTTCTTATGAGGAGGCAAAGACTGTCATTCCCCGATTTTGGCAGGAGCACTATGCTGACGGAAAAGGGCAGTACGTCGGCGGTGAATTCGGCATCAATATCGATGAAACAATGGGCAATAATTACTTTGAGTATCTGATTGCCGATACATACCGCGGCGGAGATGTCCCGGAAGGTTTCGTACTGAAGACCATTCCGGCGTTTGATTGGGCGGTATTTCCTTGTAGAGGCGCCATGCCGGAAGCACTTCAAAAGGTTAATACCGAAATTTTTACGGAATGGTTGCCGGGGGAAAAAGAATACGGATTTGCCGCAGGTTATTGCGTAGAAATGTATGACGATCCGAAAAAATATCCGAAAGGCACATCGGACGAAAACTATTACTGTGAGATTTGGGTTCCCGTGAAAAAGAAATAAACCTGTCTTTTGGTAAATAGTTTGATAAAACACTTTCATACAAAAAAGCACTTGCTTTGGCAAGTGCTTTTTACTGTTTTCGGGGCTCGGCTTGCGCGGAAGAAAACTTAAAGTGCCGAGACCTTTTCAGCAATTTCTTTGTCGGCAATTGCTTTTTCTTCGCGGCTTTTTACGATATCGGATATTCTTCTTTCACTTCTTTCGGAATCGGAAGTTTGCGGTCAAAAATCATGTTCATTTTTCGTTTTTCAGGTAGGGGAGAAGACCCTCTGTTGCTTCCTTATAACTTTCAAAGCCTTTGCCCATGGCACACAGTTTGCAAACGTCACGGACGAAAGAGATTTTTCGGTAGTCTTCACGCCTATTGATGTCCGTCAAGTGTACTTCTGCCGCGGGAATGGCGACGGCGCGCAGTGCGTCGGCAATGGCAATACTCGTGTGAGTATAGGCGGCAGGGTTAATGACGATACCGTCGAATTTTTGATAAGCGGACAGAATGGCGTCGACGATATCACCTTCGTGGTTGGATTGGAAAAAGGCAGGCTCGATGCCGTTTTGACGGCAGACATCTTCGATAAAGGAAAGAAGTGCCGGGTAATCCGCTTTGCCGTATAATTCCGGCTCGCGTATGCCGAGCATATTCAAAGACGGTCCGTTGATGAAGAGAATTTTCATAGAGATAATTCCTTTATGATGCGGTTCATGGCAGATGCAATGCCGTCGTTTTGACAAATGAAATCCGCGTATTTATGATAGAGAGGAGCACGCTTTTCGTATAGCGTTTGTAGGGATTCCGATTGACTGATAGGACGCCCGTCGGTGGGACAGTCCTGCCAATCTCGCGTCAGAAAGACAACCTTGCCGTTTGCCTTGAGTGCCTCCATTTCTTCGTCGTGAAGAACGGCGCCGCCGCCCGTCGCGATAACGCTTCCCATTTCCATCGAGAGCGAGCGCAAAACGGAGGCTTCCGCTATGCGGAAGGCTTTTTCTCCTTCGGTTTGAATCATAGCTTCGGGCGTTTTTCGATAAGCGGCCAATACCGCTTCGTCGGCGTCGAGAAAGGGACGACCCGTCGCTTTGGCAAGTGCTTTGCCGACGGTTGTTTTTCCGCAACCCGGCATACCGATCAAAACGATATTTTGAAGGGCGTTTTCTGCGATTTGAATGACGGGCTGTATTTCCGAGTCGGGAAGGGGGACACCCGTAAAGAACGTGACAGCCTCTTTGGCTTGTGCCACCAACATGGATAGGCCGTTTGCCGTTTGAATGCCGCGCTTTTCGGCTTCACGAAGCAGTAGCGTTTTTTGAGGACGGTATATGAGGTCGGCGACAAACATAAGCGAAGGAAAGTCCGAAAGGGAAAGGGGAGGTTTTTCAAAAGCGTTTGGATACATTCCGACCGGGGTGGCGTTGATGATGATATCGGCGTCTCTGTGACGGGTAATATTTTGGTAATTGTCGTCTCCTTGCCTGGATATTACGACGATCTCTTTGGCGCCTTTTTCTCTCAGTACGTACCGCACGGCGCAGGAGGCACCGCCGGAGCCGAGAATCAGCACTTTTTTTCCGAAAACGCAAACGCCGCTTCGTTCCAAAAGCGTGGAAAAGCCATAGACGTCGCTGTTGTGACCGACGAGTTTTCCGTTTTCTTTTTTGATACAGTTGACAGCGCCGGTGGCTTTGGCGACCTCGGTCAATTTCGAAAGGTAGGGCAACACGGTTCGTTTGTGGGGAATCGTCACGTTGAGACAGTCAAAATCCCCGTTCTCCAAAAAGTCGAAAAGACGCCCTTTCGGAACTTCAAACAAGCGGTAGGAATAATCGGCAAAAGCGTGATGAATCAAAGGGGAAATACTGTGTTTTAAGGTTTCGCCGAGCAGTCCGACGCGGAGATTTTCGTAACCTTCAATCATGCTTTTTCCTCTTGCAAAGATTTTGATACGGTTAATACGGTTTGATATACCTCGCATACTTCTTCGGAAAAGGCACCGCCGTTTTCTCGAACGGAGGCGAGAACCGACGCTTCGCGCGCGGCATCGAAAACGGGAATACCGTTTTCTTTTTTGTAGGCGCCGATATCGTTGGCAACGGCAAAGCGCTTGGCAAGCAGTTTGGCAATTTTGATATCCAGCGCATTTATATTTTGGCGATATTTCGCCATGACGTCTTTTTTCATTGCGGATTTTCCTCCAAAAGAAGATCGACCAGTGCCACGGCAACGGCGGCTTCCGTAACCGGGACGGCGCGCGGAACGATGGAAGGGTCGTGTCTGCCTTGCATCTTCAGCGTGACGTTTTGCATCCCGAAAAGCGAAACGGTTTGCTGCTCTTTGCCGATGGAGGGCGTCGGTTTGACAGCGGCACGGAAAATGATAGGGGCACCGCTCGTCATCCCCCCGAGAATGCCGCCTGCCCGATTGCCGAGAATGGCAATACGGCTGCCGTCGGTGACGAAGGGGTCGTTATTTTCACTTCCAAAGAGGGAAGCCGCGGAAAACCCGTTGCCGAATTCGACGCCTTTAACGCCGGGAATGGCAAAGAGTGCCGAGGAAAGAACGGCTTCCACTCCGAAAAAGAGGTGCTCGCCGACGCCGACGGGCATGCCGAGCACGGCGCCTTCAATGATGCCGCCGACGGAATCTTCTTCCTCTTTGGCATGGCGAATTTCGGCTTTCATCTTTTCGCCGGCTTCCGCGCTGAGCGTCGGAAAGGCGGCATTCTTTAAGATATCGCGCTCTCTTGTCGATACGCTATCAAGAGAAAAGGGGGTGTCAAAAACGCCGTGAATGGCGGCAATATGCGAAAAAACGGAAATACCGCGCGACGCTAAGTACTGCAGGCAAATTCCGCCCGCCAGGCAATAGATGGCGGTCAAACGCCCCGAAAAATGTCCGCCGCCGCGCAAATCCACGTTTTTTCCGTATTTCATAACGGCAGCGTAGTCGGCGTGGGAGGGTCGCGGCGTATCGTTGATATTTTGGTAAGCGGAAGAATCGGCGTTTTCGTTTTGGATGACGGCGACGATGTCTTCGCCGTTCGTGATATTACCCGTAAAGCCGGAGGAGAAAATCGGAACGTCTTTTTCTTTACGCGATGTGGATACGTCGCCGCTTCCGGGTGCACGGCGCTGTAAAAAGGCGTAAAGCGCGTCGAAATCCACCGTAAAGCCGGCAGGAAAGCCGGATAGGCGCATGGAAAGAACGTCACCGTGCGAAGTGCCGTCAAGTGTCAGTTTCAAATGCTTTCCGAAAGGAGTTGACATGCTGTTTTCTCCGATATGAGTAGTTTTTGATAGTCGGAAAAGAAGTCGGGATAAGATTTCTTTATACATTCGCCGTGGCGAATAAGGACGGGACCGTCGGCTCTCGTTGCCGCGACGGCGGCGCTCATGGCGATACGGTGATCCGAAAAGGAATCGATATCCCCCCCGTGAATTTGACCGCCGAAAACGGTAAATACGTCGTTTTCATATGCGGTTTTAATGCCGAGCGCCGACAACATGGCGCCAACCGACAACAAGCGGTCGCTTTCTTTATAGCGCAAGCGGTCGACACCGTAAAATCTTGACTGTCCTTCGGCGCAGGCGGCAAGAACCGAAAGCGGAACGAACAGGTCGGGTGTATCTTTGATATCCATATCAAAGGGGCAAAGGTTTGTGCCGTATACGGTTACGGCGTCCTCGTTTCTTGTGATATGCGCACCGCAGGTTTTTAGAACCTTGAGGATGGCGGCATCGCCTTGAAGGGAATTTTGCGCTAAACCTTTGACCGTAATGGGATGGCTTCCGATAGCGCCTCCCACTAAAAAGAAAGCGGCGGCAGAATAGTCACCCCCCACACGCACATCGCCGGGGGAGTGGATTTTGGCGGCTTTCACGACGTAGCCCGAGTCGGTTTTTACGATCGAATCGCCAAACGCGTTGCGAACGGTTTGCGTCATATTTACATACGGCGCGCTGACGGATTTTCCCTTGATTTTCAAAGTAGAATCGGACGGGAGCAAAGACAGAGAAAATAGCATTCCCGAGAGAAATTGAGAGGAAAGCGACGCGTCTATTTCGTAGTCGCCGGGGGTGAGTTTTCCTTTGACCGTCACTGCGTTATTTTCTTTTGTGATAGAAACGCCAAACGGGGCAAGCGAGACGGCGTAAGGTGCTATCGGACGGTTGATGAGTTCTCCTTCGGTCAAAAACGAGGCTTCCACGCCGAGCGCCGCTACGATAGGAATAAAGAAGCGCAAGGTCGATGCCGACGCATGGCAGTTGACACAAATCGTCTTCGGGAGCGAAAAGGTCGGTGTGACGGTGATTTTTTCTTTTTCTATCACGACCTCGGCGCCGAGGGCACGGATGACATCGACGGTTGCGAGAATATCGTCACCGTGCGTATCGGCATAGAGTACGGTCGGCATATCGGCAAAAGCCGAGAAAATCAAATAGCGGTGCAGTTCCGATTTGGAAGTCGGCGCACTTACAACGCCCGAGAGTTCGGGCAAAAACAGTTTTACGTTCATACGGTACCGTCCGTCAGCCAATCGGCAATTTCCTTCGTCGGCACGTCCGTTACCGTGACGCTGCCGAGAGAAACGGGAACGATAAGAGAAATTTTGTCTTTCTTTGATTTTTTGTCTTCCCGAATAAAGGGGAGCAGGGTATCGATATCTCCCGAAAAGGAGGTAGGTAAACCGTATTTCTTCAGCGCCCCCGTCAACGTTTCATAGACGGATTTTTCGCATAGACCGCGACGGACGGCGGCTTTGGTGATAAGGCACATACCGATGGCTACGGATTCGCCGTGCGAGAGAGAAAAGTCCGACGCTGCTTCGATGGCGTGACCGAAGGTGTGACCGAAATTGAGGATACGGCGTTTTCCCGTGTCCTTTTCGTCCGCGCTAACGATTTCTCCTTTGCATGCGACGGCTTTTTCAATCCACAGAGGAAGATTTTCTTCGGAGAAGAACGCATCTGCATATTCTTTTGAAATCATGGCGTATTTAATGACTTCCGCCATGCCTTCACGGTAAATATCAAGCGGAAGGGAAGACAGATAATCGGGGTCTAACAGTACGAGAGAGGGTTGATAAAAAGCGCCGATAAGATTTTTGACGCCTCCGAAATTGATGGCACATTTTCCGCCGACAGCGGCGTCCACCATACTGAGCAGGGTCGTAGGCAGCGTGACGTAGCGGATGCCGCGCATATAGAGCGAAGCCGCAAGTCCCGTTACGTCACTGACGGTGCCGCCGCCGAGTGCCAAAAGACAATCCAGACGGTCAAAGCCGTTTTCTTTAAGGTTCGATAAAATGCCGAAAAGAGAAGCCTCTGTTTTGGCGTCTTCTCCCGGTGTAAGAATCGAGTGGGAAACCGAAAATCCCGCTTTTGCGAGGGCATTTTCCGTTTCTGCCAAATAGAGGGCGCCGACGTTTTTGTCGGTGACGATATGCACCTTGCCTACGCTGCATATTTCTTTTAACAAAACGGGACAAAGGCGGCTGACGCCTTTCTCTATCATGACGGTATAAGGAGGGTTGACACGTATTTCTATGTTTTTCATTTTTTGCCTCCTTTTTGCTTTTATTATAGTCTAAATATAAGAAAAAGTCAAGAAAAGCGTCCTTTTGGGACGCTTTTCCTTCGTTATTTTTCGTCGTATAAATGGCAGGCGACATAGTGCCCGGGTTCTATCTCTTTGAGTTTTGGGGTGACTTGCGAGCAGATATCCGTGGCACGGGAGCAACGCTTGCAAAAACGGCATCCCGGCGGAGGATCGATGGGGCTCGGAATTTCGCCCTTTAAGACGTGACGTTCTTTTTTGTTGTCCACGTCCACGTCGAGAACGGCGTCGAGAAGCGCCTTGGTGTAGGGATGCAGGGTGTTCTCGAAAATTTTATCGGTTTGCCCGTATTCCATCATTTTTCCGAGGTACATGACGGCGACTCTGTCACAGACCGTTTTGACGACGGCGAGATTGTGAGAGATAAAGAGATAGGTCATGCCGATTTCTTTTTGCAATTTCAAAAGCAGGTTCAAAATCTGCGCGTGAACCGAAACGTCAAGGGCGGAAACCGGCTCGTCGCAAACGAGAAAGTCGGGGTTGAGGATAATGGCTCTTGCAATGCCGATTCGTTGTCTTTGACCTCCCGAAAAATCGGAGGGATGGCGGTGCAAATCGCTTTCGGAAAGACCGACCATTTTGAGAAGTTCCACCACGCGTTTTTCAATCTCTTCGTCGGTGAAACCGCCGCGGATTCTCATGGGCTCGCCGATGATTTCCAAAATATCGAAACGGGGGTTCAAAGAGGAGAAGGGGTCTTGGAAAATCATCTGCATATCGCGTCTGAGCGCTTTGAATTCCTTGCCTTTGAGGGCATAAAGGTCGTTGCCTTTGAAGAAGACTTTTCCCTTCGTCGGCTCGATCATGCCGAGAACGGTATTGGCGAGGGTGGTTTTTCCGCATCCTGATTCGCCGACAAGTCCCAAGGTTTCCCCTTCGAAAATTTGAAGGGACATATCGCTGACGGCTTGTACGTAGTGTTTTTTGAAGGAAAGTCCGCCCTTGACGGGGAAAAAGACGTCAAGATCCTGTATTTCGACCAAAGGTTTCTTTTCCGTGCTTATTTCTTGACTCATGATTTTTCTCCTTTGCTCAGGGGATGAAAGCATCTGACTTTTCTGCCGTCGCCGATATCGACAAGGGGCGGCATTTGGCATTTGCATTCTTCCGTCGCATACCGGCAACGGGGATGGAAATAACAGCCCTCGGGCTTGTGCATGGGATGGGGAACGTTATCGGGAATTTGAATAAATTCGTGATTTTTGTCGGAGAGTTTCGGAATGGCGCCGAGAAGTCCCTCGGTATACGGGTGCTTGGGATCTTTGAAGAGGGGGTACGCCGGGGACTCTTCGACGATCTTGCCGCAGTACATGACGTAAATGCGGTCTGCCATATTGGCGACGATAGACAAGTCGTGGGTAATCAAAAGAAGCGAAGTGTTGTTGTTTTTCTGCATTTGTGCAAGCACTTCCAAGACCTGTGCTTGAATCGTCACGTCAAGTGCCGTCGTCGGTTCGTCGGCAATGATAAATTTCGGTTCACAGGCAAACGCCATGGCAATCAAAACGCGCTGACGCATTCCGCCCGACAGTTGGTGGGGAAAATCGTGGTATCTTTGTTCGGGAGAGGGAACGCCGACGCGGGCAAGCGCCTCAATCGAATGTTTCTTTGCCTCTTCCTTTTTCATATGAAAGTGTTTGATGAAGACTTCGTCAATCTGTTTTCCGACGGTCATAACGGGGTTGAGCGCCGTCATGGCATCCTGGAAAATCATCGAAATTTTGCTGCCGCGGATGTGTTGCATTTCCCGGTCGGTGAGATCTTTCATCTCGACGCCGTCAAGGACGAGTTCATCCACGCGCGTTAATGCAGGCGGCGTCCCGATGAGTTTCATAATGGAGAGGGAAGTGACGCTTTTTCCGCATCCGGATTCTCCGACGAGGGCAACGCATTCCCCCTCTTTGACGTGTAAATCAATGCCTTCGACGGCACGGACGACGCCCATTTGGTTCGGAAATACGACTTTTAAGTTTTTCACGCTAAGCATATCGTTGTTCTCGCTCATCGTCATACTCCTACCGTTTCATCGTTATCGTTGACACCGCCGACGTATCCGAGTTTTTCGGATTCGTCCATGGAATGAAAGACTTCTTCGATGTATTGATTGTTGAGATTTTTGAAAATCTTATAGGCGCTTGAGGTTTGTTTCATTCTCGGGTTGAAGATTTCTTCCATGGCGATACCGATTCTCATGAAAGAGTAAACGGCAAGGAAGATACCGATACCGGGAGCAATGATCCACCACCAATAACCAAACAGCATGGCACCGCCGCTCTGCACTTCGGCGAGCATTTTGCCCCAGCTGATGGCGGTAGGGTCACCGAGACCCAAGAAACTCAAACCGGCTTCCGCAACCATGATACCGGCACTCGTCAAGCAAGTGGACATGATAAGAAGGTGGGAAACGCCGGGCAAAATGTGCTTCATCATGATATGCCAACGGCCGGCACCGGCAAGTTCGGCGGCTTTGACGTAATTGGAATTTTTCAGTACCAAAACCTGCGAACGTATGGTTCTCGCAAGTCCCGTCCAACCGAAAAGAGTAAAAATGAAGACAATCATGAAATAACTCTTGCCGAAAAGGTTAGTAAGGACGATGGTGAGGGGCAGGGTGGGAATGACCAGCATCACGTCGACCACGCGCATAATGAGGTTGTCAACCCAACCGCCGACGTAACCCGAGAGAATGCCCATGATGGCACCGAGAAAAGCGATACAAATGCCGGTGACGATGCCGATGAGAAGGGACACTCTTGCACCGTAAATCAGCATACTGAAAATATCCTGACCGGTGGAAATCGTCGTACCGAGCGGATGCTCCCACGAGGGATGAAGACCGCGCTCGGCGCGCTGTGTGACGTCATAAGGGTCAAAGGGGGCGATAATCGGCGCGAAAATTGCACAGACGGAAAGCGCGCCGAGAATGATAAGACCGACTCTTCCTTTGGGATGATTCCAAAGTCTTACGATAAAATTTCCGATATTGCGCAAAAACTTGAGGCAGGAAGCGGCAATTTTACTCCAAACGGTTTTGCCGTTTTGTGTGAGTTTCTTTTCCGAAACGGTATTTTCAATACTCATAGTTATCTACGACCTCCATCCACTGTGACACGGGGATCCAATAAGCAATAACAGAGGTCGGTTACGAGATTGGCAACCAAAGCGAAGGTGGAAAGGAAAAGCATGATGCCCATCATGAGGGGATAATCGTTGGTGTTGTTGGCTTCAAGGAAAAGGGTTCCCATGCCGTTCCAGTTGAATATCTGTTCGATGACGACGGCACCGCCGACAAGGCCGGAAACACTCATGCCGAAGTTGGTGACGATAGGCAAAATTGCGTTGCGAAGGGTGTGCTTATAGAGGACGGTATCGGAGGATAGTCCCTTTGCCCTTGCCGTTACGATAAAGTCTTCACCCGAGACGGCTATCATACTGTTTCTCGTCGTTTGTGCATATCCGACGATACTGCCGATGGCCATACTGAAGATGGGAAGGGCGGCATTGTAGAAGACGGTGCCGATAGCCTCAGGACTCCAATCAAAATCGGCAACCATATTGGGATCGGTATACGCCGGGAACCATTCGGCTTCAAAGCCGAGAATCAAAACCAAAATAAGGGCAATAAAGAAAGAGGGAAGCGCCGTCGTTATCGTCGAGGCGTTCATGAGCACCAAATCCGGCCAGCGCCCTCGTTTCCAAGCGGCAAAGGCACCGATGAGAACGCCGCTGATGGCACCGATAAAGAGCGTGGTTATCGAGAGAACCAAAGTCCAAGGCAGTCGCTCGGCGATCAAGTCAATGACTTTCGGCGAACCGCTTTTAAAGGAATTCCCGAGGTCTCCGTGAAACAGTCCGTCCACGTAGCGCAGATACTGTTTCCACGTCGAAACGTCAAAGCCGTATTGCTTTCTCGTTGCCTGTTTGACGATGTCGTATTCGATATCGCTCATGTTGCCCTGCGGGGGATAATATCTCTCGGCAGGGTCGTCAATGCCGATACGGGGAATGAAGAAATTGAGCGTTAATACGACGAAAAACAGAAGAACGGTATAAAGGATTCTTTTAATGATGTAACTTTTTTTCATCGTTTTCTCCTTTATCCCACTTCCTTCAAAACTTTCAAGCTGTCGGTAGAAAAGGCGGTGTTGCCGTCCGATGCTACCCATCCTTCATAGCGGTCGGTTCTGGCGACCGAGATGATTTTGGAACTGTAAAGAGGAATTTTGTAATATTCTTTGGCGATAGACACCTGGAGTTCTTTCAGCGCTTCGTTTTTCGCGTTGAGATTCAAAGTACTCTTCATAGCGGCGATTTCCGCTTTGAGGTCGCTATCGAGGAGTCTTCCGTAGTTGGACGAGGTGCCGGTGTTCACGAAATGCGATTCCATCATGATATCCACGGTGGAGGAAGTGAAGGTGACACCCTGCAGCGTCATGTCGAATTTGCCGGTATAGAGATAGGTTTTTTCGGGGGAACTGCCGGCGGCGGCGTATTTGACTTCCACGCCGATCTTTTGGAACTGAATTTGCAAATAACTGACGAGATCTTGATAGGTGGGAACGCCGAGAATTTCAAAGGACAAACGTTTTCCATCGGAAACACGGTAGCCGTCGCTGTCTTTTTCGGGACAAACGGCATCCAAAATTTCATTGGCTTCTTGGACCCTTTCGTCCCAAGTTTTCGTGAAAGAAGAGAGTTCTTCGTCTTCGTAGATTTTGTCGTTATAAATGGCGCTTACCGTTTCGGAGACGAGTCCCAAACTGTAGGTTGAAGCCGCGCCGTTTTGCACGTTTTTGATAAGGTCTTCTTGGTCAATGGCAAGTGCTAACGCGCGGCGGAAATCCGTATTCATGAGGAATTTTCGCATCTGCGTTTGAGTGGCGGTGGTGGGATTCATATTCAAAACCAAGGTCAAAACGAAGGGGTTACTTGCCGTGAGAACTTGAATGTCATCTTCGTTTTCAAAGAGGACTTTGTAGTTCGGGTTGATGGAGGAGTCAAGAACGTCGATATAGCCCTTAAGAAGCGAGAAAATAGCGACGTTTTCTTCCTGATACAGTATGAATTTGATGGTATCGACTTTATAGAGAGGTTTCGTCGGATCTTCTTCGTCGGTCAGATGATAATCTTCGCGGCGGTTGAGCACGATAACCTGTGCGTTCGTGCTGTCAACGTCAAGGGTAAAAGGTCCGCACCCGACGGGGTGTTCGTACTGATAACGAAGCGCGTCGTTCGGCTCAGTGCTGTTGATGGGATTATCGGCGCTGATGATCGGCGACCAAATATGCTCGGGAAGAATCAGGACCGTGGTGAAAAGCGTCGTAATGGCGCCGAGAACCTTCTTGACGTGAAGATAACAAACGGTGTCTTTTTCTTCGTCCGAAAAAGTATAGACGCCGCCCGGATTGTGGTTGGCGGTATAGATACCGTAATTGGTATTGACGCCATTCGTATAGCTGTGATTGAGATCGGAAACCCAGGCAAGGGCGCCGGCGTGATTGGACAGTTTGTTGTTGGCGCAAAGGTCATAGGAGAAGAAAAGGTCGTCTGCCGTCACCTTTTTGCCGTCGCTCCATGTGGCATTGTCGTAGAGTGTGACTTTGACAGGAATATAAGAGCCGGAGGAACCGTAAACCTCTTCGAGACGGTCGTAGTCGACTTTGCCGTCTGCCGTGACGAGGGGATTGCCATCTTTATCTATATAGCACCAACTTTTGGCAAGATTCGGCAGAAATTCACCCGTCAAGTCGTCGTAGGTGAACAGTGTGCTGTAAATCATGCTCGAAACCGTGGGCGCAATACCGTCTCTCGACTGCCAAGGCATATAGGAACTCGGGAAAGACGTTCCGACGTGACCGACGTACAACGTATTCGAGGTATCGTTCTTCCTTTCTTTATTTCCGCTTTTGCAACTGCAAAGCCCGGTACAAGCAAAGAAAAGCAAAAGAGCGGCGAGGAGCAGGGTGACTGTCCTTTTCAATACTTTCATGTTTGTCTCCTAATTCAAAAAAGAGTCGGGCGGACGAACCGTCCGCCCGAAACAGTCATTATTTCAACAAGCCTTCGTAAGGATATTCCATTTGAGTGCCGAAACCTTCGCGCGTTGCACAGTTGTCGTAAATCTCTTCGATGCGGAAGACGTATGCGGCATATTTCAGCCAACGGCTCATATCCGGGGTGTGGTACATATCGTGCTGTGCGTTGATGAACTGCTGATAGAGTTCACGCTTGCCGGAGATGGTTTCGTCGTAAATTTCCATTTTGCCGCGCAGTTCGTAGGAAATCATAGGCGGCTGATAGAACATGAGGGTGGCTTCGGGGTTTGCCTGGTAGTTCGCCCAAGAATGTTTCTTTGCCATTTCAAGAGAACCGACGCAAGAAAAGTCGACTCTGTCTCTGGCTTCGGGACCGTACATATACTTGATGAGTACGCCGAGACCGCGCTTGGAGTAACCTTTATCCTCGGGATCGTAACTCTTGATGTGATTGATGTAGGCTTCGAGCGTTTCTTCGAGAAATTCCGGCTTCGGCATAAAACCGATGCCCTTAATGCTTCCGTTCAAGCCGGCAGGACCGTTCGAGATGAAGGTCGGGTCGTGAGAGCAGAAGGACAAAAACATTTTTTCGGGCGTCATCGGTTCATCGTTGAAAATTTTGATGACGGTATTGGCTCTGGTCGTAAAAGCCCATTTAAAGAATGCTTCGGATGATTTCATAATAATCTCCTTATATTACTTTTTTATCATTTTAACACAAATAAACAGCGGTGTCAACCACATTTTTAAGTCAATTTTACGCATTAAAGCGCTAAAGTGAATAAAAAACGAAAAAACCGTGAATTTTTTTCGAAAAATTATTGACAAATCACTTTTTCTTCCCGTATAATGAATTCATAGTTCTTTTCATTTGTGCGAAAAGGATATTAAATTAAGGAGAAAAAATAATGAAAAACGCATTTAGACTTTTGGCGCTTGTCCTTGTTATTTGTCTTACTTGTTCTCTTATGTCCTGCGATGTGTTGGATAAAGTTTTAGGTAATGATGATGACGGAAATGAGAACAACGCAAACCCGAACGTCGTCGCACTTGCCGGCGATTACATCCTTGACGGCACCGATTACGGTATGGCTATGCAGTGGTTTATCAAAATCAACGCTGATGAAACCTTCAAAATTTCCACCAAAAACGATTATTCCGTTGACAAAGGAAACGGAACGGTAAAAGAATCTGCCGGAACCTATATGTTCCTCTACAGCGATTCCACGGTCGAGAATCCCAAGACCGCAACCTTCACCGTTGACAACGGCAACCTCGTCTTTTCCACCGGCATTCCCGTTGGCACTGTAAACTTCAGAAATCAGAACGAAGACAGCGACGGCACCGTCGTTGTATATCCTGCCGCTAACGTTCCTTCCGTTGTCGGTTCTTTCGCCGGTGAATTGGATAAAGCGTCTAGAATGGGCGGTTCGATTCACTATGACTTCACGATGGACATTAAAGCCAACGGAACGTATAAGTTTACTTCCTCTTTCGCTATGATGAGCGGAACATATGCATACGTTGAAGAGGGAACCGTTAAGACCGCAGGTACGGTTATTACTTTAAAAGCTCTCAAGAAAGTAACTGCCGCGAATATTGAGACCGGCGAATTGACCGCTATTGCAGAAGCAGATCAGAAGGAAGTGACTGGTTCCATTGAGAACGGCGTTATTTCCATCGATATGATTACATCGCCTATGATTTCCGATGCCATCGCCATTACATTGCTGGTTGTACCTTCATATGCAGGTACCTATGTCGGTACTCTTGAGAAGACAACCGGAATGGGCACTGTCAATTATAATGTTTCTCTTGAAATCAAATATAACGGCACATATAAATATACGTCCAACTTTACCATGATGAGTGGATCTTACGTTTACGCCGAGGAGGGCACTTGCACCGTGGCAAACGGATACGCCGTTACGCTCAAAGCTTTGAAAAAAGTCACCGCTGCTAATATGGAGAGCGGTACTCTCACCGATATTGCTGCAGAAAATCAAACTGAAGTAAACGGAACGATTGCTATGGGTGGTAAGCTTTCTATTTCCATGATGACTTCTCCTATGGCTTCTGCCGCTGATGCGCTTACTCTTGAACAGCAGTAATTTCATTTAATGAATAAAAAAACCGCGAAAGTTGACATAGGTTCAACTTTCGCGGTTTTTTTATTTTTTAGTTTTCCAGCATGATTTTGATAATCTCTTTATCGGTTTCTTTCATGCCGTCTTGGGCAAGACGGGCAACGTTTTTGATGGTGTTTTCAACGCCCCTTTTGACAATGCCGTCGCCGCCGTAAAACTGATTGCCGTTTTTGTACATGATGTAGCCGAGATAACCGCTCTCGACGGCGGTCGCTATTTTGGCGGCACAACTGGCTTTGGCACCGTCGCAGATGATGCCGGAATCAACGGCAAGGGCATTTACGAGCGTGTGTGCAACCTCGGTAAATCCGCCGCCTTCCAAATAGGCAATACCGCATCCGGCACCGGCACCGGCGGCAATCACGCCGCAATAGGCGGAGAGCGTGCCGATTCCCGTCTTGAGGTGAATCGTCAGAAGGTTGGAAAGGCAAAGTGCGCGTAGCAATTTTTCGTGCGCGGCACCTATCGAGTCGGCATAAACGATGACGGGAACGGAGGCAGTGATACCTTGGTTTCCGCTGCCGGAATTGATAACGACCGGCATTTCGCAACCGTTCATTCGGGCGTCGCTCGCCGCTGCTGCATAGCCTTTGATTTTGGCGTCGATTCTGTCCGGATAAGTGTGGGTAAACACCTTTCCGATGTTGGCGCCATAGTCGTTTTGTAAACCTTCCTTGGCAATTGCCATGTTAAAAGCGATTTGTCGCTCGATTACATCCTTGATATCTTCAATTTTGACGCTGTCGGCAAATGTCACGATATCTTCTACCGAAAGAAGATTTCTGTCGGCTTTTTTCTCGTCCATCTCGGCGTTTTTTTCCAAGAGGGTTTTGCCGTCTTTTTCGATTTTGACAATGTCGGTATGCTTGTTTTCTATACGGACGAAGGCGGTGTGATTTTTCGATTGTAAGAATACGCGAATATCGAAAAGTGACGCGTCATCCGGCACTTGAATTTCGAGTGGGAAAGTGCTGTGAAAAACTTTGATTTTGTCAATATCCTCTTCTTGGATACCGGCGAGAACCTCATACCCGGCGTCGGGATCCCCGGCAACCACTCCGGCGGCAAAAGCAACCGCAATGCTCGACAGTCCGCCCGTGTGGGGTACTTTTACGCTTTTTGTGTTCTTCATAATATTGCCGCTGACAAAGAGCGTGCCGCTCGTCGGCATTTCGCCGAGGATGGCTCTCGCTTTCGCCGCACAGTATGCGATGGAAACGGGTTCGGTGCATCCCATGGCGGGGACAAGTTCTTCTTTCAGAATATCTACGTACGCGTCGTATTGTTTTTCGGATAGCATCGCTTTCTCCTTCATCTGACAGTATATTTTCATTATACCCGGTTCGGATGCAAAAAGCAAGTCCCGCATTTTCATAAAAAAAGCCCCGTCACTCATTTGAGCAACGGGGCAATTCTTCTTTGCTTAAGAATTAAGCTCTCGGATTTTTGATGTTAGCCTGTGCAGTACTCCACATTGAAAGGGATTTTTACCTATACTTTCAACTTCCGTGAAGTACTGATTGTGAAAAAAAGTGGGTAATTCACCTTCTTTTTCGTCTATTTCTTGAAAATCAAGATTAAACGTGCTTCTCCGTCCTTCTAAGGTGCAAAACGTCTGATGATACTCTTCATCATCCAAGGTCAAGAACCAACTGAAATGAATTCCGTCTTCTTCCGGCACAATCGCAGCAACAAATTCTTCGATTATTTCCGGCGGTACTTTTCCGTCCATAAAGTTCGTTAATTGAGAAAGTCGCTCTTCGACTTTTTTTGCATCAACGATCTTTCTTGTTTCTATTGTATCATCGTCTTCAGAACTTGTCAACGCTTTTTGTGCCTCCTCGATTTCACTCTCGCACTTTGCTCTCATAGAGATATAATCATCTTTACTTATTTCTCCATCGGCTCTCATTTCCAAAAGATTATTTATTCGTTTTTTAGCACGCTCTATCTTAACTTCAAGTCCTGCTTTCTCTTCCTTTGACATACTACTTTCGCTTACATAATTTCTATTAAAAGTCTCATAAGCTTCCAAAACGGCAGAGTGTTTATCACTCCAAATACCACTAAAAATTTTACTAGCCATTATATCAAATTTCCAGTCGCATATCATCGGACCGTTACAATATCCTTCTGTACTTAAATTGTTGTCTTCACGAAATTTTCTTGTTCCTTTGTTTATCGCATTGTAACATCTATATCCATAAGACCAATTTCCGTCTTTATGCTGATGCCATCTATTCTTTCTGAATTTTGAGCCACAAACACATCTCAATTTATGAAGATATGGATCATCCGTCGGCTTTTTGCCATACGCTTTCGTCGTTCCATCTTCTCGTTTTAAGTGAGCTGATTTCTTCTTTCGCAACTCGTGACAATAATCCCAAAGTTCTTCTGACACAATAGGTTCAAAATCGCCTTTGATATAAAAGTAAGTATCTTCGTCAAGATTTTTAATTCGCTTCTGATCAAGATAATTATTGCAAAAAGACTTCAAGTAACATTTATAACCTTTATATGTAGCGTTCTTAAGAATACGACCTACTTTACAACATTCCCAATGAACATTTCCGGCACCATCTTTTCTCCCAAGCCTAAGCTTCGTTACCGCCGTAAATTATCTTCGCTTCGTTTGTGTTCCAATAGTCCAAAATATTTTCTGCCCTTTCCACCACTGAATTAGGATCAATAACGTGCGTTTCCTTTGCAGGAATACCGTCGATAATATCACCATTAAATACACGGTAATACTTTCTGATCGGATACACGTTCTTGTCCATATATTCTTGCCTTTCATTGGGTGTCATACCGTCAAGAACAGAACTGTCAAAACGACTTTTCGTTTCTTTATCACGAAGTTCAAAAAACTCTACCGATACGCCATTGCCTTTTCCGAGTGATTTTCCTTCTTCGTCGGTCTTAAACTTCCAGTTGTTGTCTTCTATCTGCTTGAAAGTCGCCCAACGATTATCTTTATATCCACTCATCATCGCCACAAGCGTCAAATAGAAATTGTTTACTCCGTGATACTTTTTGCCGGTTACGGCAGATTCGGGAACTCCCGAACCTACCCAACCTTGAGTCCAAAGTCCGTTACTTGTTTCAAGGTTTTTTATAACTTGATCAACAAGTGCTTTCCTTTGCGGTGTAAGCCTTTCATACGCTTTATTCGTTTCCGTCGTTTCGTTCAAAGTTTACCTTCACCTCCTCTTCCATAATCGGTTCGCCAAAGTCAAACCCATCGTCGTCCATATCTATAAGGTCAAGCAAATCGTAATCTTTGGGAACTACTATTTCGGGGGTATCTCTTTGTTTTTTCATATTTTCCTCCAAAAAATAAATTTTGCTGTAATAACTTAAATGTTATTGACATATAATAATTTATGTGTTATAATTTAGACACAATAAAAATAAAAGGAGTTTACCAAATGCCAGTAATTTCAAGATTTTACGGAATGATTGTAAAAATGTATTTCCTTGCTTCCGAACACAACCCTCCGCATATCCATATCGTTTACGGAGAATATCTCGGTGTAATCGACATTAAGACGTTAAAAATGATTCAAGGCGATTTGCCCGACAAGGCTCTTAAAATCGCATTAGAGTGGACCACTTTACACCAAGCTGAACTGTTAAAAATGTGGGAGACGCAAGATATACAACAACTTCCGCCAATCGACTAATCAATTTGGGGGTGTTAGTATGTTTGTAAAAATCACGTCTGTTGCCGCTTTACCCGATTATGTTTTACTTGTCGGGTTTAACGACGAAACTTTTAAACAATTCGATATAAAACCGCTTATCGAAAAATACGAACCGTTCAAAGCACTTGTTAACATCAAAGGTCTTTACGAACAGGTTAAAATAGATATGGGCGGTTATGGTCTTATCTGGAACGATGAACTCGATTTGTCTGCCGACGGACTATACGAGCAAGGTGTACCTTGCAATCCACCGGAAGACATAGATAAGTTCAGAAAGCAACTTATTGAAGAATTAGTAAGTGCAAGAAAGAAAGCAAAACTTTCTCAAAAGCAATTAGAAATCCTATCTGGTATTGCTCAACCTTGCATCGCAAGAACAGAAACAGGTATTACTGATCCAAAACTCACTACTCTTCTTAAAATGCTTGAACCTCTTGGTCTTACCCTTTCAATTACCAACATTTAATATTCGGCACGGCTAATACGGCTCACGTATCAGCCGTGCTTTTCTTTTACCTTTATTTACTGTTGCCGGAATTATTGCTCGACGGCTTATTGTTTACCGGAACACTCGTCTCTTTGGGTTGAAATCGGTTCGCCGTGTCCTTAATGGCTTTAATAGCCGTGCCTTCGTAATAATCGGCAGATTTATCGGAACGATACAAACCGCTTGTCGCAAAAATACGAAGCAT